>JABAAY010000009.1 GCA_014238525.1 Mycoplasmatales bacterium | reverse complement strand
TTATGACTTTTTAGCAAAACAGCTTAAATCAAAAACAATTAAAAAACCAAGTCAGACAACAAACTATTTGTTCACAAAAAAAGAATTACTGGGCACTATTGGATTTGAATCTCAAATCGATACTAAAACTATCAAAGTATTAAAAACATTGAAACGCTTGAAATATAATTTATTCATGATTAGCGGAGATGTAAAAGAGCAGTGTTTACAAGCAGGAAAGGTTCTTGGGATAGCCAGTGAAAATATTTATTATGAAAAAGACCCTTTTGAAAAAAACCAACTTGTTACTAAAATATCAAAAGAACATGGGAAAATAATCTATATCGGAGATGGTATCAACGACATACTGGCTTTACAACAAAGTTATCTTTCTTTCTCTTTAAGTCACGGTAGCGAAACAGCCAAAGATGTAAGCGACATTACGTTAGCTGATAATGATCTTTCAAGTATTTTGTATACAGTTAAGCTTGCCAAACGAACATTTTCAAGTATCTATGGGGCATTTTTTTGAGCCACTCTTTACAATTTAGTTGCCATATCTTTAATAGTTGCGGGAGTTTTGCCAGTAGAATTTTCTGCTGTTTCGATGGTTATTTCAAATTTAATTTTGATTTCTTTAGCCTTATCGGTTAATTTTTTCAAATGTAAAAAATAATATTTGCTGTCTATTTAGTAATGAAACTTTGCATAGTTCATTATAGTAGTAGTTTTGACACAGTATTTTAAAATATCAAAGAAGAAATAATTATTCACAAGAGAGATTTATTCATACAATCATCATTATATTTCGCAAAAAAAGAAACTTTAGTATGATGATTACTAAATTACAGCCACTCAACAACCCAGTCTTTTGGTATTTTTTTTAATTACAAGTGGAAAACATAACGGTTCGCTTTATTTTAAAATAATCAGTATAATCATAATACTAATATGAAAAAAGACAACCGCGAAATAGATAAAGAAATTGAAGTTCTTGAAAACATATTGTCTACTAGCAATGAGGAAATTAATAGTTTAAAAGTAACATTAAATGCTCTTTTAAAAAAAACAAATCAACCAGTTGCTGGCGATGAAAAAAGTGATGCTGAAAAGAGTCAACCACTTCTTTTTGTTAATAAATTAACAAAAACATACTCTAAGGATACAGTAGTGAATGATGTTGAATTTACCCTTGAAAAGGGTAAATTTTATGGATTAATAGGTCCTAATGGCGCTGGCAAAACAACACTTATAAAACTACTTATGTCAGCTATCCAACCAAAATCTGGCAATGCACGTGTTGAGAATACAGAAACCAAAAGTGAGCAATCGTTAAGTAGGATTTCGTATATTACTGAAAAATCAAGATTTCCACGTAGACTAACTGTTAAACAATTTTATGACTTTTTGTTTTCTCAAGATTGAGACAAGATGAAGAATTGAAGGAAAGACTTTCTTAAGTATAAAAATTATTTTCCTTCTTACGATATTAGTTTAAATTCAAAGTTAACATCGTTGTCTAGTGGTATGCAAAAAATCGTTATTTTAATTTGTGCCCTTATAGAAGATAGGGAGATATTAGTATTAGATGAACCTGCTGAAAACATGGATTACGAAGCTAGAACAACAATGTTTAATTTACTTCAAGAAGAAGTCAACAAGGGTAAAATTGTCTTTCTTTCTTCTCACAATTTAAAGGAAATTCAAAAGTACTTAGATTTTGGTATTTTTATGAACAATGGGAACATCGAAAGAATTGTTGATTTAAGCAGTCCAGATGTTGATTTAGCTAAAATTTATAGCGATATTTTTGGAAGAAGAGCACAATAGTGAGATTTTTCGCAGCGCACTGAAAAAGATACACAAGATGAACCTCTTTAATTTTTATAGCATTTGCTATTGGTGGGGGTCTTGCGCTCTGACAAATTACTGGGGATAGTATTCTTGATTACGGTGAACAAACATTACCCATAATTTTTAATGGTTTCTATCAATATGTAGTATATGGCTATTTCATATTAATCATGATAATTTCAGCAACCCTTGAAATTGGTAACGTTTTTTCTGTGCCTATAAAACAAGATCGGATGATACAGCAAATAACAAAAAAATTCGGAAGAAATAAGGTTTTTTTCATAAAATCTTCTTATTTATTGTTGTCACTGTGATGAAAAATAGTTTTTATCGGTATTATTGCCACCTTAGGAATAGCTATTGGCAGCGGTTTTGATCCAGAAATGGCAGGAGGTCTTTACCATTTTATTTGAGCATCTGTCGGGGCTTTATTCTTTTTGATTACTGGTCTTTCTATAATTTTTATGTTGGGCAGTCTATACATTGGCAATGTAAATATTCAGCTATTAGGGTGAGTTATTATTGCAGGCTTTGTTGCATATATAGTAATTTTATTTCTTGTACAACTTAGTTCAGTGCCTCTTGCTGTAAACCCTAGCGGAACAGAAGGCAATCCCTCATTTTTTCCATCACCAGGTGAAAATGCTGCAACTTGAACAGATTCACAAAATGCTTTTTTAGGAACTGCATGATTCAACATCCCCTATCAGTTTATGTTGATTCAATATTATTTCTGAGGAATTGCATTTACTAATCCTTTTCAACTACAAGCTAATCTTCCTATGGGTTTTCAATTTGTGGGTTTTTTAATGCTGCCTAAAAATTACACATTTACTGATAACGGAGCCTCTTCTATTAGTGCGATTTTTCATGGTAATTTATATACTCCACTACCAGTTTTTATAGCATGATTATTGATTCCTTCATTTGTTTATGGTATGAGTTATAAGGCATTTTCAAGAAAGGACTTTAATTAATGGATTCAAACATCAGTAAACAAATACAAGATATAAACAATTCAATTCATAAGCTGGAGCAAAAATATACAGAAAATATTGCTAAACTTTCCTCTTTAAAAAAACAAAAAATAATGAATTTAGAAGAATTCATTGAGCGAAAAGATAACTATATACAAATTTCAAAAGCAACAAAAAAATACAAAAAAGGGTTAGCTGTCAACAATGCTGATTTTTCTTTAAAAAGTGGTTATGCATATGGACTAATCGGTCCTAATGGTGCTGGAAAAACAACATTAATTAAAATGTTAACAAACGCTATTTCTGCTTCAAGCGGAGAACTAAAGATTGATAATTTTTCTAGTATCACTAAAGAGTCAATACGAAAATTTGTTTACATTACAGAAAAAGCGCGTTACCCATCCAAAGCAACTGTCAAAAGTTATTACAGGTTCTTATTGTCACAAAATAAGGAAAAATACCCTAACTGGGAAAAAGATTTTGAAAAAATTCGAAGCCATTTTCACACTTATAAAATTTCTTTGCGTTCTAATTTGAGATCACTTTCAAGTGGAATGCAGAAAATTGTTGCTATTATATACGCATTAGTACAAAAACCAGATTTGTATATTTTGGATGAACCAGCTGAAAATATGGATTTCGATGCAAGGGGAACAATGTTCAGGTTGTTAAAAGACCAGATTAATTTAAACAAAACAATTATTATTTCATCTCATAACTTAACAGAGATAGAAGAATTCATTGATTACGCTATTTTTATTAACGAAGGAGTGATTAAAGGAATTTACAAAGTTGACGGTGAAAAAGGCCCTCTAAGTGGCATATATAATAAGGTTTTCGGAGTGAATTCATAATGACATATTTTTGAGCACAATGAAGACAATATAACAAAGTGTTAAAAAATGCTGTTATTATTCTTGTTATAGTTTTAGGAGTTGCGGCTGAAATGTGGTTAGTTACACAAAACTTTTTCAATCCTTTCAATAATACTATTGAACCACAAACCAATTATCGAGCATTCACCGGTGCCATAAATACGTTTTTAGCAGGTTACTGATTCACTTTGTTTTTAATCTTTATACTAACTGATGTTTTTAAGGTTTTTGTTTTTCCAATTAGGCAAAATTATATAATTGAGGAAATTACACAACAATATTCACGAAAACAAGTTTACTTTACAAAAATATCGTATTTAATACTCTCTATTTTTTGAAAATGAGCGTTGGCTCTTTTGTTCGCAATAATAGGCTTGGTTGTTATTACAGGAGGTGATAGCGAATTAATAGGATTTAATTTTACTTTTCTTATAACTGGGTTTTTTGTTTTGTTACTTTCAAGCATTGGAATTACCATACTTTTGTCTTCGTTTGCAATCTATCTTTCAACAACTGCAATGACACTTTTTGGTGGAGTTTTATTAGGAATGAACATACTTTATGTTTTCATAATACTTTTTGCTTCTTCGATTTTTCCAGGGATTCGATGAACTACACCAGAAGGAGCTGCGAGTCCTGTTTTAGTTTTTGATCCAAGAGATATATCTTTGGCAACATATAATTTTCTTTTTGCCGCGACATCTTGGTTCAACATCAATTATCAATTTAACTTAGTTGTTGCTTTATTTCAGGGCAATGCTTTTCTAAATATTTTACAGATATTTACAAACTCTGAAATACCAAACGCTACTCCTGCATTTTTATATATATTCACACCGCGAAGATTTTCTGAAGGTACGTCTTTAGGACTTGGTGTAACAACTTTAGTGGATCAAGGCAATTTTTTAAACCCATACGCTGTAATGTTTGGATGAGGAGCCGTAGCGATTGCAATGTACGGTATTAATTTTCGCTTGTTTGCGAAACGTGATTTTAATTAATACTATTAATGTTGAAAATGTCAGTTACATTTTAAAAACTTTTCTACTTTTCTCTTGATCTAACTAATTATAGGTTTTCCTATCACAAAATGATACTTGACTATCACAAAATGATACTTTCCTATCACAAAATGATACTTCCTTTTTCATAAATGAACAGATAAAACTATTCTTCAGAATTTAACTGCCTAAGACTTAGTCTATCTTGTCCTAAGGCAATAGATAAGATAACAAACGCTCAACCTACAATATGAACAGCAAAAACTACGCTTAAAACAGAAAGTATCAATAAATTGTCTTTACAATTATAATCAGCTTCTATTCGTTTAAGTTGTTTGCTGATGAGTTTTATAAAAATGGTTCTGCTAATAATTACAAATCCTAAGATGACCACGGAAAAAACTACTAATTCAACACCAAGAGGTAGTAATCCATTAAAGCCTGTTGGCATGGGGTTGGGCGGATCTGTCATTCCCGCTACAAAAAGCACATTAGTTAGTATTAAAATACCCACAACCATAAATATCATAGAAACCGGAACACCTATTATTCAACCTATAAGTAGCGATACTTTAGAAAGTTTTTGCATTACCTTTAGTTTGTATTTTATTTTTTCTTTTACTTCTTCAGCCATAGAATTAATTGTATCAAATATAATCTTTTTTCAGGTCTCTGTATTAAATCATTAAGTTTACTCAAGATATATTACATTTAATATACATTAGTAATAGAACGGTATTGATAACTATTTTTTTTTACAAAAAAGTTGTCTTTTTTAATGAAGTTAATTTTTTATTATTTTATGTATTATTATTAGGGTAACAATGAATGCAAAAGCAATAAATAGTGCACCAACCAATGTTGTTCCCGATAATAAAATTAAATTATCTTCTGGTGCTTCTTATTTAGCTGAAATATTGTCTGGATTAATTTATAACATTCCTGGTATATTTGCTGGTATTTGAATTGGTTACTTTCAATTAGAGGGAAATGCTTTTGTTGGTTTGTTAGCCTTTTTGTTTCTAGGATTATTAGTTGGTTCTGTTATTTCAGGAATATTAATAAAAAGATTTAGTTGTAAGAGCGCCTTGCTCGCTGCAGCCGTCATTGCATCTATAGGTTTGTTGCTTGTTGCTACAATACCTTACGCAAGAGCGAGTCTTGATCCCAATGCTACCGATGCAATTGCTAATCCTCAAAGCATCAATACTACTCAATTAATACTACAGTATATACTAGGACAGTTTTTAATAGGTGTAGCTTCTGGTTTCAATGTTACTGGAGTTTCTCAACTATCTGTTTCTGCGAATCGTTTCAATGGTAAAATTGGGAAAGCTCTTGGCTTAAATTATGCATTTTTTGTTTTATCAATAGCATTTAGTGCTTACTTATCAGGAATATTCTTTTCGATTGGGCCTGTTCGCGAATTATTAATGAGTGCAGTTGGCGGACCATTTTTTGCCTCCTATTTCTATTTTGGTTTAATTGTAGCTGCTGTTATTACCTTTATAGTGATTTTCTTTCTCCCATTCAAAGATATACCGCTCCCTGTTCTTTTACGAATGCAACACAAGGAAAAGGAACTATCACACTTAAAAGATCATGAGAAGGATGCTGCTACTCCTTTTGGTGTCACAGAACATCATGATAATGTTAAAACTCTTGGAAAACCAAAACGAAAAAAAGGTTTTTTTGCTGCTTTCAATGGGAAAGTGTGGATATTATTGTTGTGTATCTTTTTGTATACGTTTGCAGAATCTATTCCTGTTGGAGTTTTAGGAAATGCTCTTTCACCATTTGCTAGAGATGGAATCCTTCCCTCCGTATATGATTTTGGTATTCCTAATAAGTTTATAACTCAAAATTTTCAATCCTTCATGATTGCTATTTTTTGAACTGGATTATCCGTAGGAAGATTTTTTGTTGGTTTGATTAAGCTTGGTAAGAAAGACGCCATTATTAGTGCTATATTTGCACTTGGTGCCTTCGTGTTTTTAGCGGTCTTTGTTACCTCTTATGCGTTATTTCCTGCCGGTGCAACTGGAAGCAGTTCCAATTCTGATACGCTCGCCCCTGCGACTGAAGCCCAATCAGCTGCAAAATTTGCGACAATGTCGGTGTTTATATTTTTTATTGGTTTAGGATTTGCTCCTGTATTTACAACCTTGCTTACTCTTGGAAATTCACTTGCAAACTTTGAAACTACAAACGTTAACAGTGCGTTCATCTTTGTGGCTTTTTCTGGTGGAATCTTTTCAACAGTAATAAATATCGGAAGTTTACTTGCTGTCTTAATAATAGGAGTGCTTGCATTACTCATAACCGGTATAACAATTATTATTTTATACTCTAGCGGACAAACTCATAATCGTCAATACGCTACAGAAGAAACAAAAGCCGAAAAAAATAAATCCGCTCTTAAATCAGCATAATTATTAAAAACCAAATTATTTTTTATAATTTTAGCAATATTTTGTTTTATTGCTAAAAATTTGTGTTATTATATTTTTAACAATCTAATAAAAGACTGCTAAAAGGAGGTAATATGATGGACATGAGTAAAATGGACTTTTCAATGTTTCAAGATCCAACCAAGGATAAAGAACTATTAAGTAAATATGGACGTATTATCAACGTGCAAGTTGAGGCGGGCAAAACAGACCCGGTCATAGGTAGAGATGCAGAAGTTAGAAGAGTGATAGAGATACTGAGCAGAAAAACGAAAAATAATCCTGTTTTAATTGGAGAAGCAGGAGTTGGTAAAACTGCAATTGTTGAAAGCTTAGTACAAAGAATAGTTCGTTCCGATGTAGCCAACAACCTACTTAATACTAAAATTTATGAATTAGATTTATCATCAGTTATTGCTGGAGCAATGGTGCAAGGAGAATTCGAAAAAAGATTGAAAGCAATAATTGAAAAAGTAAGTGCTGATCCGAATATGATTCTTTTTATTGATGAGTTACACTTACTGGTTGGTGCTGGCAAAACACAAGGAGCTATGGATGCTGGAAATATTTTAAAACCTATGTTAGCAAGAGGAGAACTCCACTGTATTGGAGCAACCACTTTAAATGAATATCGAACATATGTAGAAAAAGACTCTGCACTAGAAAGACGTTTTCAAAAGATTTATGTTTCCGAACCAACGGAAAGCCAAGCAATCACTATTTTAAGAGGTTTAAAAAATAACTATGAAAGTTTTCATGGTGTAAAAATTCAAGATTCAGCAATCATAAAAGCAGTAAGATTAAGTAAAAGGTATATAACTGAACGTTTTTTGCCTGATAAAGCCATTGATTTAGTAGATGAAGCGTGTGCAAAAATTAAAACCGAAATCAATAGTGTACCTGCAGTTTTAGATGTAATGAATAGAAAAGTGGCTAATTTGGAAATGGAAAAAGCTGTTTTAGCGTCGGAAAAAACAGATGAAAACAAACGTAAATTATTTCAATTAGAAGAAGATTTAAAGGCAACTAAAAAACAACAATTTGAATTAAATGAACAATGAGAAAAAGAACGCAAAAGTGTTGAAAAAATTAAACTACTTAAGCAGTTAATCCAAAAAAAAGAACACGAGATTGACATTAACCGAAGTCAAGGAAATTTTGCAAAAGCTGGAGAAATACAATATGGAGAACTTCCTAAATTAAAAGAAGAATTAAAATCACTAGAAGCTAAGCCACATGAAAAAGAATTTCTAGTTAGAGAAGAAGTTACAGATTCAGACATAGCTAACGTTGTTGGACAATGAACCGGAATACCTGTAAATAAATTATTAGAAAACGAAAAGAACATTGTTCAACACTTGTTTGAAAACATGAGAAAGCGTGTTAAAGGGCAAGATCAAGCGTTAAGGGTCGTTACTGATGCTATAACGCGTTCTAGAGCGGGAATTAAAGACCCAAACCAACCAATTGGTAGTTTCTTGTTTCTAGGCCCCACAGGTGTTGGTAAAACAGAAGTTGCAAGGACTTTAGCAGAAATTTTATTTGATGATTCTAAAAACATGGTGCGTTTAGATATGAGTGAATATATGGAGAAACACAGTGTTTCTAGGTTAATTGGTTCTCCTCCTGGATATGTTGGATTTGATGAAGGTGGACAACTTACCGAGAAAATACGAAGAAGACCTTATTCAATAGTTTTATTTGATGAAATTGAAAAAGCTCACCAAGATGTTGTTAACGTTTTATTACAGATTTTAGAAGACGGTATAATAACTGACGGGCATGGCAGAACTGTAGATTTCAAAAATACTATTATTGTTATGACATCTAATTTAGCAAGCCAGATTGCAGTAAAAACTAATACGACAGAAGAAGAAATACTTTCACAATTAAAGGGATTCTTTAAGCCTGAATTTATCAATAGAATTGGAGATACCATTTTATTTAATAAATTGAAAAAACCTATTGTTAAACAAATTATACAAAGATTACTAGATGACTTAAGAACACGCCTTGAAAAAGAAGGGTATTACATTGCTTTTGGGGATAAAACAGTAGCTAGTGTATTAGAAAAATCTTTTAATGATGAGTTCGGAGCAAGACCAGTTAAAAGATTTATACAAAAAGAAATAGAAACTACAATTGCTAATAAAATAATTGATGGAGAAATTGTAAAAGGGAAATATTACATTGGCGAATACAATAAATTACAAACATTTTTTGCAGAAAGGAAGTTAAACTAATGACTGTTGATGTTGTTCTTAACTCCAGAACTAATTTAATTATGAAGTTTATTGTCAAGCATTTTATAAATGAGAATACAGCTATTAGTAGTGAATTATTAATGCAAAAGAACAATTGAGATTGTTCATCTGCAACGGTTAGAAATGAAATGATGATATTAGAAGAAGCTGGATTAATCAAAAAACCTCATCATGCTGGCGGTAGAATACCGACAACCAAAGGTTATCACTATTACATCAATAATCTTTTAGATTTAAGCATTGGAAAAGAATGAGAAGAAAAGATCAACAAGATTTTTGAAGACCGTTCAAAAGATTTTGAAAAAGTTCTAAATGAAACCTGTCGTTTAATTAGTGATCTTACGTCGTCTACAATTGTTTCGACCGATTCTAAACACATAAACTCTAAATTAAAAGTTGCGGAGATTTATAAATTAACAGCTGAAAAATCCATGATGGTGTTCATTACACAATCTGGAGAGGTCATAAATCAAATAATTTCAATTGATTCAGATGCTTTAATGAAAGAAATGAAGATTTGTTTATCTTTTATTAATAAGAAATTAATCAACACAAAATTACGTGATATTCCAACACGTTTAAAAGAGCTAAAAGGCTCCATTACTGTAAAAGGTGAAGACATCGATAAATTATTGAAAATCTTTGTTAAATTCGTGTCAGAAAAACTGCAAGAGAACAGAAACGTTTATGGGGTTGAAAATGCTCTTTCTAATCCGGATTTTAATGATTCTGAAGTGCTGAAAAACCTACTAAATGTATTAGAAAATCAAACAATTTGAGATTTAATTGCTCAAAAACATTCCAAATCAGATAAAAATATTGATGTTTGAATTGACAAAGAAAATCCTGCAGGACTAGAAAAAATAAGTCTTATTACTTCTAATTACAAGGCACAACAAGATAGCAGGGGCAGGTTAGCTATCATCGGTCCTAAAAATATGAATTACGAAGACGCAATTATTATGCTTAATTGAGTAACAAAAAAAATAGAGGAGTTTTTTAATTAATGAAAAAAGAAAACAGCACAAAAAATGGTGTTATCGACAACACTATTAAAAAAAGTAATACTAAAAAGAAACCAAAGATGTCTGAGCAAATCACGGAATTAAAGGAACAGATAAATAGACTTTCCAAAGAAGTATTGCATTACAAAGAATATGAAAAAAAACTAATGGAAGTTAGTTCTGCCAATGATTCAATTAAAAGAAGAGAAAAAGACATTCAAAGTCGAGAAAAATTTGCTTCTGTTAGAGTAATAAGGGACATATTAGTTCCGTTAGAAAGAATTAAACAAGTTTTAAAAATGACTGAAACAGCAAGCAACGAGGTTAAACATTGAGCGACGGGATTCACAATGGTAATGAATCAATTTAATCAAGCGTTAGTTTCGCATGGCGTAGAAGAAATAACTGCTAAAGTTGGAGATGAATTTAACCACGATATTCACGAAGCAGTAGAAAAAGTTGAAAACAAAGATTTTCAAACCAATCAAATCACACAAATAATAAGCAACGGATACAAAATGTATGATAGAGTTATTCAGCATGTATTAGTAAAGGTTGCAAAGTAAGGACAAAAATGAAAAAACATTCATGACACTCAAAACACACAGAGTCAAAACAAACAGAATCAATTCCTAAGGACCCCAGAGTTGAAATTATGCAGGAAGAAGCTGCAAGCGTTAAGGTGGTCTTAGATGACATTAAAGAACAATATCAACAATTAACTATTTCTAGTAAGAAAAAATTGAATGAGCTTCAAACTCAAAAGATGGAAGCTATTCAAGAAATTTTACAACACGTAGAAAGATTAAAAAAATAAGGAGGCAAAATGAAAGATCTAAAAGATACAGCGAATGATGCTATTAGAAAACAACGCTTGGACATAATGAAAGAAGAAGCTGAAAAAGCTCAAACTATGCAAGCAGAAGTTCATAAAAAGTACCAATCTTTAATTCAAGAATACCAAATTAAACTTTTGGCATTTGACGAAGATAAAACAAACGCATTGAACGAAATTGCGGAAGTTTTAGAAAAAATGGGAAAAAAATAAATTTAAAAACAAAGGAGAAAAAAAATGAGTAAAGAAACAATGACACAAGAGGAAATCATAGAATTTCGTCAAAAAATCGTAAATAGGAACAAAGAGGAAATCACTATGCGTGAGCAACAGATTAAATCTATCCAAGAACAACAAAAAACCAATCTAGACAGAATGGAAAAAGAGGTTCGTGCGTTTCAAAGAATAGCAAAAGCTATGAAAAACATAGGAGAAAAATAATTACAAAAGTAAATATGAAAACAAATAAAATAATTGGAATTGACTTAGGAACTACTAATTCGTGTGTTGCCGTTATGGAAGGAAGGGAACCAAAAGTTATTCCCAATCCAGAAGGCAATCGCACAACTCCGTCGGTTATAGCATTTAAAAATGATGAAATAATCTCCGGAGATGGTGCAAAAAGACAAGCCGTAACAAATAAAGACACTATAATGTCTATCAAAAGAAAAATGGGAACAACAGAAAAAGTTGATGCCAATTCAAAAAAATATACACCTGAAGAAATCAGCGCAATGATCCTTCAATATTTGAAAAAATATGCAGAAGATTATCTAGGTGCAGAAGTAGAAAAAGCTGTTATTACAGTACCAGCTTATTTTGATGATGCACAAAGAAAAGCAACCAAGGATGCTGGTAAAATCGCAGGTTTGAAGGTTGAAAGAATTATCAACGAACCCACTGCTGCTGCATTAGCATATGGAATCGATAAAACAGACAAAGAACAAAAAGTTCTTGTTTACGATTTAGGTGGTGGAACATTTGATGTCAGTATTTTAGAATTAGCTGACGGAACTTTTGAAGTTCTTTCTACTTCGGGTAATAATCACCTTGGAGGAGATGATTTCGACGAAAGAATCGTTGAATGACTAGTTGCAGAATTCAAAAAGGATAACAACATTGATTTATCGAAAGATAAAATATCTCTTCAAAGATTAAAAGATGCTGCAGAAAAGGCAAAAAAAGACTTAAGTGGAGTAAAGCAAACTCAAATTTCTTTACCATTTATTTCAATGAATATGCAAGACAACACGCCTCTTCACCTTGAAAGACCGTTAACAAGAACTGCTTTCAACAAAATGACTCAAGATCTAGTGGAAAAAACTATTACACCATTAAAGAGGGCCATGACTGATGCAAAAGTATCTGCTGCAGAAATTCATCAAGTTCTTTTGGTGGGTGGTAGCACAAGGATTCCAGCTGTTCAAGAAGCTGTAAAAAAAGAATTAGGTAAAGAACCTAATAAATCTATTAATCCTGATGAAGTTGTCGCAATGGGTGCCGCTATTCAAGGTGGTGTCATTACAGGAGATGTTAAAGACGTTTTATTATTGGACGTAACGCCATTAAGTCTTGGTATAGAAACTCTTGGTGGAGTTTTAACTACTTTGATTAAACGTAACACAACAATTCCAACAAGTAAATCACAAATATTCTCAACAGCTGCTGATAGTCAGCCAGCTGTAGATATTCATGTTCTACAAGGTGAAAGACCAATTGCTGCAAATAACAAAACACTAGGACGCTTCCAATTAGTAGGTATTGATCCTGCACCAAGGGGCGTACCACAAATAGAAGTTACATTTACAATTGATGTTAACGGAATAGTTAGTGTTAAGGCTAAAGACATCAAAACCAACAAGGAACAATCAATTACAATTCAGAATTCTGGTAATTTAACTGAAGAAGACATCAAAAAAATGGTGGAAGAAGCAGAACAAAACAAAGAAGCTGATGAAAAATTACGTAAAAATCTTGAAACTATGAATCAGGCGGAGGCACTATTGCACCAACTTGAACAAGGTTTAACTGGCGAAGACAGCAAAAAGCTGAATGATGAACAGAAAAAAGAAGCTGAAAAAGCACGTGATGAATTGAAAAAGGCAATTGAGGGCAAAGACTACGATGTCTTAGAAAAGAAGGTTACTGAATTTCAACAAGCTGCTGAAATGATGAACCAGTTCATGAATCAGCAAAAACAAGAAGAAGCTACCAACAAGGAAGTTAACACTGAAAAAACCGATACAGAGAAATCTGCGAAGGAAGATGCTGTTGAAGCTGAAGTAGTAGACGAAGAAAAATAGAAAAATAAAACTGGAGTTATTATGGCTAATAAAGAAGATTATTACAAAACATTAGGAATAGAAAAGGGAGCAACGGAGGCAGAAATTAAATCTGCCTTCCGTCGTTTAGCTAAAAAATATCATCCCGATGTTAGTCAAGAAGGAGATGCAGAAGCTCGTTTTAGAGTTATAAACGAAGCTTACGAAGTATTAAAAGATCCTACAAAAAGACAATCTTATGATCAATTTGGACATGCCGGTGTTGATGGTCAATTCGGGCAAGGCGGCGGATTTGGTGGTTTTAGCGATTTTGCATCCAGTTTTGGATTCGGTGGCGGAGGAGGAGGCTTTAGTAGTTCCTCTTTTGGCGGATTCGAAGACATATTCGGTGGTATTTTTGGAAATAGAGGTCAACGAAGAAGCACAGAACAAAAAGAAAGAAATACGTTATTAAATCAAGTAAGCTCCCATGGCTTTATAGAAAATTATAAGGGTGTTCGTGTCGCTTCAGATGGAAAGTTATTTCAGATTA
>JABAAY010000099.1 GCA_014238525.1 Mycoplasmatales bacterium | reverse complement strand
TATAAGTGTACAAACATCTAGCGGCCGACAGAAAACACACCACATAAGAATAGAAATCCCCATTTTAATATGAAACACTATGTTTCACAAACAAGTTTATTCAAAAGAGCAGATGTTAATGAAGAAAACTATTGTTTTAATTTTTTGATTTTTATAGTGTTGTGATATTTAAGACAGTGGTAAAAACAGGTCAAACAGTGTAATTTAAGAACTTGCCATTTTGGAGTAAAAACTTCCAGCACTTTCTTGATATTTTTACGGGGAAAAAATTGAAAATTAAAAAATTAAAACAATAGTTTTCTTCATTAACATCTGCTCTTTATTACAAACATCTTTATAAAACACAGTGTTTTGTTTAAACTAGGATATTTATGTTTTAGATATCGGGCCGCTAGATGTTTTACCGATAATCTAACTTTCCTGTCCTCCCTAGTTTACATTGTCCTTGACTGGACCATATTTCAGCAATTTTGTGTTGGAATAAAACTTAACAGCCCTAAGTCTTGTCAAAGACTATGTTCCTTGTGACTGATCATGACCAAGTCCGAGATGTTCTGAAAAGGAGGGGTCAACTTTGAATACTGAATTGGGGCTGTC
>JABAAY010000098.1 GCA_014238525.1 Mycoplasmatales bacterium | reverse complement strand
GGTATCTGGTAACTTCGGTACCTGGTAAAATCGGACTTTTTTTAATGTAGTATTTTCGGACTTTTTCTTTAATATTTCTGATAATGATTGTAATATAGATGCTAAATATCAAATTAAATTAAAATTATTTAAATAAATAAAGTAGGTACAGCGTTTTGAAATTTGGCCTATTTTTTTCTTAAAATTCGTCTCCGAGGTGAATTTGTTGTCCGATTTTTACAAAATTTTAAATACTGGTGTAACATATACTACTGAGTATGTATACCAAGTTTGAAAAAAATCAAATAAAAATTGTGGAAGTTATAGACCAAAGTCCGAAATTACTAACCTCCAAAAGTCCGATTTTACCAGGTACCGAAGTTACCAGGATTCCCAGTATCCTTCCCAGACTCTGGTACCATCTTGTCAAGTCAAGGGATATACCGGTATTCCAGTTTCTTTCATATAAGTTTTACGTAGCTACATAGGTCTCATTTTTTATATTAAAATAAAATAGAATATTTTTATTTTTCTAAAATTATATTTTATTTGGTTTCAAATTGATTCATTTTTATTACAAGTCAATTAGGAATTTATTAAGACTTACAAACAGTTAGTATT
>JABAAY010000097.1 GCA_014238525.1 Mycoplasmatales bacterium | reverse complement strand
ACATCTAGTCTTGAGAGGGTAGTATTTCCGTTCACCAAAATTGCAACAGAATTTCTTTTTGCACAGAACTGTTCTACTATAATATCTAAAAGTTTTGTTAAAAATGTAGGGACAGGAAAATAAATGTTTTTTTCTTTATTTTATAAAGTTTCTATCTCCGCTTATATACAAAATATGGTAAACATGATGTTGAGCCTTACCAAAGCTAATTAATTTCATTATTTTGCCCCTACTTATAGGTCAACATACATAATAGTCTGAACAAATATCATTGGTTGATTTAAAACATGAATTTTTTGAAAAAAATACGATTTTTCACGAAAAAAATGAAAATTTCACAATAAATAGAAAATTTGGATACCACAAAAGTAGCCAATTTCAATATTTTATCAGTGTTTTCTTTGGTTTATTGGTTTTAAAAACTGAATGTATGTGTCCTCTAACATATTAAATAAGTTTTGTGTAAATCAGACTTACACTTTTTGAAAAAATCGATTTTCCCTTCCCATACCCCCATAAATTACAAAAAATGCGAAAAACACAAATTGTTAAAATTTGACCTTTTTTAAATTCAATAGTGAAGTAATGGTTAAATTGAGCTAC
>JABAAY010000096.1:256-626 GCA_014238525.1 Mycoplasmatales bacterium | reverse complement strand
TATCTGCGGTAATAAAAGGTAGATTAATATCAGTCTGTTCTGCCGAAGAAAGTTCAATTTTAGCTTTTTCCGAAGCTTCTTTTAATCTTTGAAGAGCAAGTTTATCTGATGTTAGATCAATTCCATTATCTTTTTTAAATTCTGCAATAAGATAATCAACAATAGAATTATCAAAGTCTTCACCACCTAAAAAAGTATCTCCATTGGTTGATTTTACTTCAAATACACCGTCACCTAATTCAAGAATAGAAACATCAAATGTTCCACCTCCTAAATCGTACACAGCAATTTTTTTATTTTGTTTTTTATCTAAACCGTATGCTAAAGATGCTGCAGTCGGTTCATTAATTATTCTTAAAACTTCTAATCC
>JABAAY010000096.1:0-246 GCA_014238525.1 Mycoplasmatales bacterium | reverse complement strand
TCACCTTTTTCAGAATTTACAATTTTAAATGGAGCTGCTGTTATATCTTTTTTTACAGTGGGGTCTTCAAAATTTCTTCCAATTAATCTTTTTACAGCAAAAATTGTATTTTCTGGATTTGTTACGGCTTGTCTTTTAGCTGGTTGACCAACTAACTTTTCACCATCATCTGTAAAAGCTACAACTGAAGGAGTTGTTCTTGCTCCTTCTGCATTCTCTAAAACTTTAGGTTGGCTACCCTCCATG
>JABAAY010000095.1 GCA_014238525.1 Mycoplasmatales bacterium | reverse complement strand
GCTAAACGCAAACTTTAAGGTTGATAAAATAGGCTAAGTACAGTAAACGGTAAATTTTGTGAAAAATATAAGTGAAATCCAGCATATGAAGCATGGATTCCCATGAGGTACCCTAGATGTAATTGTGATTCAAGTTTCATTGATCTAGAACTTGAACTTTTTAAGATACATGCAGTACATAAAAACAAAACTTGAATGTTGATTCAAAAAAACAAAAATTCAAACAATGGGGTTTATAGACATATTATTTGTATTAGAACTACAGTAACTGTATTATACGAAACTTGCATATCTAAAAGGAAACATATATATCAGAAACGATAAACTGACAAGAAAATAACTTGCTAATCAGTTTTATCTTTTTGTTTATACAATATGGCTAAAAAGAAAAACACCACAAAACATTGTTATTGGTGGAGTTGCTGGTGCATTACCACCTGTTATAGGATGGACTATAGCTACTAATGCTATCAGTTTAGAACCACTGGCTTACTTTTTAATAATTTTTTTTTGGACGCCCTCACATTTTTGGGCATTGAGCTTATATAAAGCTGATGATTATAAAAAAGCAAAGATTCCAATGCTGCCTTTAACTGATGGTATTGAAAAAACAAAAGTATATATTTTTGTT
>JABAAY010000094.1 GCA_014238525.1 Mycoplasmatales bacterium | reverse complement strand
CGTACATTATTACTTAGTATGTATTTATTATCTACAGGTTTGCATTTATCCATAATAAAATGACCATGCCAATTAAATTGTTGGTTAGCTTTTTGACAAAGTTGTATAGTCCCATCAATTTTAGTATATTTTTTATCTTCATAATCCTTAACTAATTCCATTATAGTTTTATTAAATTCAGATGAATGGTTGTTTTCCAGAAAATTAGTTATTTCTCTATAAGTAGCATTCTCTCCAAAGTCTTTTGTTACTTCTCCTTCTCCCATTTTTTTTTGCCATTTCTTTTCCAGTTTATATTTCTTTAAGAAAAGCCTGCCTCTAGCTTCAGCAGAGGGGAGACCGACAAATTCGTTGCCTTTGTTTGTATAAATAGTTTTATTGTCTTTCAATAAAACTACTCTATAGTAGCGACTTAAACCTCCATATGTTGCTCCTATTCTTTTTGCTTCAATATGAACTCCTTTTAAATCAGGTGAATGTATTTCAAATGAAGCGGGCAACTCGTCTACTTTATCCCAATCTTTATAATCAGTTTTAAAAGTCATTCCGTCTTTCTTAATAGTTTTTGTTTTCTTAAAAGACTGTGGGTTTTTTTATATTTTTCCTATACTCACATAACCACAGGAACAACTACTACTACAACCTT
>JABAAY010000093.1 GCA_014238525.1 Mycoplasmatales bacterium | reverse complement strand
ATTCCTGAGGGGGATCACGAGGAATTAAAGGCGTGCGGCGTTTTTGCGTTATACACGCCGGGGAGCAACTTGGCGGAGGCGGCGGACGGCATCTTGCAGAAACTGCAGAAGTGACTTGTCGTTTGTATTTGTCTGCCTTTGCTCGCCTGCGCTTTTTAAGGAGCGCGCATCGCAAAGGCAGACACGGGTTTTATTTAATTAGGAAATGCAAAACATCGCGTGCGTAGCAAACATTACGGACGCGCGTAGTCTCTTCCCTACTCAAACACGCGTGTAGCGTGCTCAATACGCTTATAAAAAGGAGATTATATTTTTTGTTATATTTTCTTTAATTTTTTTCTTTCTTTCGCTTCTTCTTTTGCTTCTTTGGATTTTTTCTTTTTCTTTTCTTCTTTGTCTCGGTTTATCTGCCTCGGTATCTAATCTATATTTTTCCTTTCTTTGCTCTGGACTTAATTTTCTTCTTCTTATCCATTGACAAAATACATTCTCTCTTACAACGTCTAATGGTTCATTTAAAAGTCTACTAAAATCTTTGTAAGGGTAAAGAGCGGAGTCAAACTGTATTGCTGTTTTGTCAACTAAATCATGTAAGCTCAAAAAATTTTATTATTTTTCAAAAAAATCTATCAATCTTTTTATTTTTAC
>JABAAY010000092.1 GCA_014238525.1 Mycoplasmatales bacterium | reverse complement strand
AGCGGATAAACTAATAAAACAAACCATCAAACGGCACTTATAATTTATAAGACATGTACAAATCAAAACAACAATTTGAGAAAGCACGCGGCGAAGATATTAATATTACATTAAACCTTTTTTTTTTTTTTTATCTAGTTTTTAACGGCAAAAAAACCAAATTTTTTAGATTTGGTGCTTTTCTGCTCGTTTAATATGCCCATTTGTTTCTTTTAATTCTAGTTTTAATCTAATTTTTTTATTTTCTTTGAACGATATTATTTCTGCCACTGGTTGTTTATGATTTTTTTTTGATTACTTTATTTCTAAAGCAAAAAGTTTGTTTTGGCCTAACTAGAATGCCTAATTCAACAACCTCAAAGTTATGTTCTAATTTTTTTTACAAAAGATGGGATAGAATCGCCAAAACAGATAGGATTTTTCTCTAAATGTTGGATAAAAGCGCTACCTATAATAGCCCCGTTAGCGTAGTTACAGGCTTCTGTAAAGTCATTCTCATTTTTGATGTTAAAGCCTATCAAACAAGGATTTTTTAAAGCAGCATTTTGAATTTTTTGAAAGTATAATTTTTGAGCTTTATTTTTTTTTTTTTTTTTTTTTTTTTTTTCATTACATTAAACCTTCGTTATAGTACATTCGATAAATAACATGCACTTTCCAAAGTGGTGTAGAAATACTTTCGTCGACAATTA
>JABAAY010000091.1 GCA_014238525.1 Mycoplasmatales bacterium | reverse complement strand
AGCTGACTCGCAACGCGGTAGAGCGTCTTTAATGAAGCGCAAAAAAGATTGACAGACTGCGCAAAAAATGTGAAAAACAACCAAGTGATTCGCACAATGCTCCTAACTCAATTTCATACAAGGATACAAAAATGGCCATTTTCACCAAACAAAATCTCCTTTCTAGAGTGCCCTTCAATACGGAAAAGCCATTTGAGAAAGAAGTATTTCAAAATCATGAACTGTTTTTTGGCAAAAAAACTATCTTGATCGATGCCAAGATACGTTTGGAGGGAGAGTTCGCTAATACCATCCCAGACGGATATCTTTTTGATTTTTCTAATGAAGATGAGCCCGTTCTTTACATGGTTGAAATTGAGATAGAAAAACATGATTTTCATAATCATATCCTACCACAAATGGCAAAATTTGGTGCTGTGTTCAAGTCAGATCTTCAATCGAAAATAAAATTTGCAACAACTCTTAGTAAATTTATTAGAAAAGAAGAAAATAAAAAAATAAAAGATGAAGAAAAAAGATTAAAAGATTTGGAAGAAAACAAGCAAAGAGAAGAAGAACAAAAATTAAAAGAAGAAGAGCATAAGCTGGAATACGAGAAGAAAAAATTAAATGAAACTGCACAAAAGTTGAAAGATTTAGAAGCACATCATGGGCGAGGATGAAGGGATTCTCAAACTTCTGTTTGATCCGGAAACACTCAAAATTCTGGGTATTCACATCATTGGAC
>JABAAY010000090.1 GCA_014238525.1 Mycoplasmatales bacterium | reverse complement strand
TAAGAACATTATTTAAAACTAGACTTCAATATTATAAAGAATAATTTATTAGTCTGGACAAGACGAGAATATGGACCAAACGATTATATCTTGTTTTTAAATTTCATAAAAAGGGGGATATTGTTTGTAAGAAAATATTAAGAACTAGAAAGCACTCTACGGGTGCAAACCTCAGCCAATTTAATTGATAGAAAATAAACTGTTCTTCCACCATTAAACCTTTTAGAAAGGTGAAACATTGATTATGACGTCATAGATAGACTATACTTTGACGTTGTGATCCTGTGACTTCATGTTAATGACGTCATAGTCAAATATAGACCAAATGTGGTACACAAAACACCGTTAAATACAGATAAATCAAAAAGTACTGCTCCGATTGTACTCAAAATTGAACTTGGCCTTCATTTTATTATGATTAACATATCCCGTAAGTTTCGTTATAATCCATCAACGACTTTTTGAGTTATTTTGAAGACAAACCAACAAACGACACACAGAAACGACTGAATACATAACCTTCGCCAGAATTGGCGGAGGTAATAAAAATCATTATCAAACATTTAAAATGGTTAAGATTTGGAACTTTCAGAAAAAGTTTCAAGGGGCTTTACAGTCATTTGACCTTCTCAAGTAATTATATTTATTATTATTATTATTATTAACTGTCCCAAGGTAAAAATTTTGATCCCACCAATGAATGTTCACTGCAATCAACTTTCATCAAA
>JABAAY010000008.1 GCA_014238525.1 Mycoplasmatales bacterium | reverse complement strand
TCTTTGGGCAGTTTGTGGATCTGTACTTGTGCATGCTTGCGCAACTGCTGCAACTAGCGAAACTCCAACTAATGAGGAAGTTGCTAGCGCGGATAATAATCTTTTTTTCATGATTTTATTATACTAAAAGTTGTTATCTCTTGTGCTCGTGGAAAAATAAAATAATTAATTAACTAATTATTTTATTTTTGGATCTTTGTTATATAACTTATTTATTTTCTTTCGTTTTTTTTAATCATACGAAAATCAATGTGACAGTACCCACCGGGATTTTTTATAAGATAATTTTGGTGGTAATCTTCTGCAATACAAAAATTAAACAATGGACCGAATTCAACGGCTAGTGCATCTTTAAAAGAACTGTACATTTTTGCATGTATTTCTTCGATAACTTCCTTATCGTCTTTATCGCTATAGTAAACACCAGAACGATATTGTACACCCACGTCATTTCCTTGCCTATTTACAGATGTTGGATCAATAATTCTAAAAAGATGCAACACTAAATCTTCTAAAGTAATGACTTCAGGATCATAAGTTATTTCAACAGCCTCCGCATGTTTAGTTGTGCCTCAACAAACCTTTTTATAATTTGTTTTCTTGGTGACTCCGTTTGCATATCCAGCAACAGTACGTTCAACGCCTTTCAGTAATTGAAAATATCTTTCAACTCCTCAGAAGCATCCGCCTGCAAAATATATTTTTTTCATATCTTTATTTTAACTTATATCCGTCATTAAAAACAACATCACTTAAATACAAACCCCCGGAAATTAATTTATTGCTGTATTTACCTTTTACAGGATTATTCAAGTAATCTTCTAACTCAACTTTTGTGATTTTTTTAGTCTGAAAGGCAAGTAAAGCAGAGAAAATGGTTCTTACCATATATCTTAAGAAGCCATTACCTTGAATTTTCAAAATCAAATATTCCTCTTCGAAGTAATAAGAAATATCGTATATCTCTCTGACGGTGTCTTCCTTATCCGAGCTAGAAAAAGATAAAAAGTCGTGACGTCCAATAAACAATTTAGAAAATACATCAACTTTTTCACCGTTGAAACCATGTGGTCAAAAAAATGCGTAATGATTTTCAAATATCTCTTTTCTTTTGGTATTAATTTTATAAGTGTATTCCTTTGAGATGACATCAAATCTTGGATTAAAATTATCAGGAATTATGTAGCAAGATACTAATTGAATATCGTATTTTTCTATTCCGGAAGAAAAACTTAATATTTTTTCAGTAGAGAAAACATGATGAGTTTCGAAATGAAAAAATTGTGATGTTGCATGAACTCCCTTGTCAGTTCTACTTACTCCAAAGATTTCAATTTTGGTATTTAATGCCTTGGACAAAAAATCTTCAATTGTTTGTTGAACTGTGATTTTATTATTCTGTCTTGCTCAACCAAAAAAGTGAGAACCATCATAAGCAGTTTTAACTAAATATTTCACGTTTAAAAGAATGGGTAAATCAAAGGATTGTTGTTAGGACCTAATCCTGGAACCCCTCCATCTATTGCATTCCTGATAAAGGCTAATGAAAAGAATGGTCCTGGCTGATTACCGTTGAAACTATAGTAGCCTTCCAAAATACAAAAAAGCAAGACTGCCATTGAGAGAAAAATAATTGCGTAATCTTCCCATTTTATCTTGAATAAACTGTATCTTGTTCTTACTTGTTGCGGAGAATATCCTCTTGCATCTAATGCATTGGCTAAATCATCTGCTTTTTGAAAAGCACTTACGAAAAGCGGGATTGTTAAAGCTATTGTTGCTTTTCCTCTTTCTTGAATACTACCGAAACCAAAATCAACACCTCTGCTTGCTTGTGCTTTTAAAATTTTATCTGCTTCATCGATAAGTGTAGGAATAAACCTCAAAGCGATGGCCAACATTAAAGCAACCTCATCTACTGGAAAACGAATATATTTTAAAGGAAATAATAAATCAGAAATTGCTATGGTGATGTCTAAAGGCTTGGTTGTGATAGTTAATACAGTTGTAAAAGTAATGATTAAGTAAACGCGTAACGAAATATACAAAGTTCGATAAAGAGCTTGACTATGCAGTGTAAATGCGCCTGCATCGCTTCCTCACACAACTCCTCTACTATCAACCACACCAGCTGCCGGAGCTCCCGCTGACGCCAACAAAAGCCAATTGATTATAAACAAAATAATGAATAAAATAAGAATGGGCTTTAGCAGGTCAAAAAAAGTTTTAAATCTAATTTTACCGGCAAGAAATAAAATTATTGCTATGCCACCCAGAATGACATATGATTCAAATCCTGAATTTAAAAAAATTGCAATAATAAGAATAATAATACCGATAAACTTTATTCTTGGATCGACTCTATGAAGAAAAGAATCTCTTTCGATATATTCTCCAGGAACTATATTTTTAACTGCCATTAGGTTCTTTCTTTTTATTTTTTATTAAAAAAGCTTTCAGTTCTTCTTTAAATTCGCCAAGTGTCTTTGCCGTTTGAATTTTAAATCCTTTGATTTCTTTGGAAACTTGATTGGCAAATTTGTATAAAAGTGGCGGAAGAAGACCGTATTTTTCAACCTTTTCATTGGAATCAAATAATTCTTTTGGTGTGATAAACTCTTCGAAACTGCCTTTTTCCATAATTATAACTTTGTCACAAATTTCTAGAACATGGTCCATATTGTGGGTAATCATGATAATAGTTTTCCCTAGTTCGCTATTTAAATATTTAAATAGTTCCATCATTAGTTGTTCACCTTTTGGGTCCAAACCAGCAATTGGTTCATCAAAAATTAAAACGTCTGGCTCCATAGCAAGAACGCCAGCAATGGCAACTCTTCTTTTTTGTCCTCCACTCAAATCAAATGGACTTTTATCTAAAAGTTTCTCGGATAAACCAACAATTTTAATGTACTTTTTAACACGTTTTTTAACTTCTTCTTTTGGCACTTTATAGTTTTTGGGACCAAAAGCAATATCCTTAGCTATGGTGTCGGCAAATAATTGATATTCTGCAAATTGGAAAACCAAACCAATGTTCGTTCTGATAAGCTTTATTTTCTTTCCGGTTATAAAGCTTCCAATTGTTTTATGATAAATATTAGCAAAAAAATCCAAAGGTCTAATTAAAACATCGTTCATAATTTTTTGTCGAACGTTATCGCTTCCTGAATGCTGGCTAATTAATTCACGTTTTATTTGCAATGTTTTTTGGAAACAATTTTTGTTGAAATCTTTTTTACTAATATCTAATTTTTTAAGCATAACGGAGATGGTTTTTTTATCAATGGGCGTTTTCCCTTTTTTCCAAGTTTTTTCACAATTTCGGAGATATATCTGTTCCTTCAGCAGCATCTTGAATGCTTATCTTTTTTGCTTTTCGTTGTTTTTTAATAGACAAACCTTCACCAACTGTTTGGTGTATTATTATTTTTCCTTTGGTAGGTTTTAACAACCCGTTTATTAATTGTATAGCGGTTGTTTTTCCACACCCTGTCGGTCCTATCATTCCGTAAATTTTACCGTATTCCAATTCCAAATTTAAATTATCTAAGACAGCGGTTTTTTGGTGACTACCTATTCCATAAACATAACTAGCGTTTTCAAATTTTATTGACATTGCTTTATAAATTCCTTAAAAAAAATAGTGGGTTTAAAAGATTTATCAAATTTGGAAAGATATTCACTTATTGTGTAAGTTAAAGGTGTGTCTAATCCAACTTTTCTTAGTGTTTCAGCATGAGAAAAAATTTCTGCAGGAGTTCCTTCCATCAAAACCTTTCCCTTGTCCATAACCAAAACATGATCAGCATTGATAACTTCTTCCATATCGTGAGTAATACTGATAATTGTCTTATTTTTTTCTTTCCCTAATTCAATCATGATTTGCTTGATGTCTCTTTTTCCTCGAGGATCCAACATACTTGTTGCTTCATCAAAAATGATAATGTCATTTTTTAATGCTAGTATTCCAGCAATAGCTACTTTTTGTTTTTGACCACCACTCAAGAGTTGCGGAGCCCTTTCATAAAGATGAAAAACTCCAGCCTTTTTTGCTGCCTTTTCAATTATGCCCTCCATTTCAGAGGGAGGCACACAATTATTCTCTAAACCAAAAATAATATCGTTTTTTACTGTGGTGCCAATAAATTGATTATCCGGGTTTTGAAAGACTATTCCAATGTTTTTTCTGATTTTTACTAAGTTGGTTTTTGATATTTTGGTAGAGCCTACAAAAACATTTCCAGAAAAAGGTTTTATAATTCCAGTAACAATTTTGCTTAAAGTACTCTTGCCACTGCCGTTGTGCCCGATTATTACGGTGTACTTCCCAAATGGAAAACCACAATTTACATTGTGTAAAACTCAATCTTTGTTATTAGAATTATACTTGAAGTTTATTTCCTCTAATGTAACAGCATTTTTCATATACTTTTAGATTATAACTATATAAAATTTTATTAGACCAAAGAAATTTCAGCAATAGTCGCGTTGTCGCCTAGACGATTTTTAATTTTTAGCAACCTTGTGTACCCGCCATTACGAGTTTTATATTTAGGGGCAATGTCACTAAATAGAATATCAATAGCTGACTTCTTGTTTTTCTCAGCAACATTAATTTTTGCAGCAACTCTTCTTCTGCTTGCAATGTTTTGTTTTTTTGCCAATGTAATAAGCTTTTCAAACTGAGAACGCGCTTTTTTTGCTCTAGGTAATGTTGTTTGAACCTTACCTTCTAAGATTAAAGAAGTAAGCAAGTTTTTTTGAATTCTTCTACGGTATGCAGAATCTTTAGGATTTGTTATCTTTTTAAACGACATTCTAGTATTCCTTAAACCTTAAATCTAATTCTTTTACTTTGTCTGCAATCTCATTGTAAGATTTCTTTCCAAGATTTTTCAAATTCATCATTTCTTCTTCAGTGCGATCAGTAAGCTCTTTAACAGATTCAATTCCCGCTCTTTTTAAACAGTTGTAACTTCGAACAGTTAAATTTAGATCTTCGATTTGAGTATCCAACACTGCTCGTTTTTCTTCTTCTTCTTTTTCAAGAATTATATTTTCTACAGGCAAGAATTCACTTCAATTCACAAATTCTTCTAAATGTGATTGCAAAATTTTAGATGCAGCAGAAACTGCTTCTTTTGCAGTGATTGTTTTATCTGTTGTAATTCGCAGTATTAAAGATTCATCGTTTCTTTCTCTATCTCTGGTGACAGATGTAACTTCGTAATTAACGTTTCTAATCGGAGAAAAGTCTGCATCAGTTGGGATACATCCACTCTCTTTCAATCAATTTTTAGTTTCATTGAAAGTGTAGTAACCTCTACCTGTTGTTACATAAATCGTTACAGCTAAAGCATTAGCCGCAGACGTTGTACAAATGTATAAGTCTGGATTTGTGATTGAATATCCTGCTGGTAACTCAATATCTTTTGCGTATATTTTTCCAATTTTTGATTTATTTTCCAAAATAAATCCACTAATTTCAGCTTCATTTACTTGCGATAAATCTGATTTAATAGCCATCTTTTTTAAGTTAAGAATTATGCTTAGAACATCTTCAACAACTCCTTTTAAAGCAACGTATTCGTTGTTAGCTTTTTCAAATTTTACACTTATCATGCTACTACCAGGTGTAGAAGATATTAATGTTCTTCTTAGTGCATTACCTAGAGTATTTGCGAATCCTCTTTCTAAAGGTTCTACATTAATTTGACAATAACTGTTATCCTCGCTACTCTCTACAACCATAAAACTGGGTTTTTTAAATTTTTTCATTAAATTCTCCTCTTTCTTTTTGGCAACAAACAACCATTATGAGGAACAGGTGTTACATTTTTAACATCCGTTATTTCAAATTCTTGTGCCTGTAAACTTCTTAGTGCAGCTTCACGTCCTGGTCCAGGACCTTTCATTCTAACACTTAGTGTGTGCATACCAAATTGTTTAATTTTTTTACCAACTTCTTGCGCTGCAATTGTAGCAGCATAAGGAGTGGATTTTTTACTTCCTTTGAAACCAATGGCTCCTGAACTACTTCACGCCAATATCTTTCCGTTCTTTTCACTAATAGAAATAATGGTGTTGTTGAAAGTAGAGTGGATGTGTGCCACTCCTTCTGAAACAGATTTTTTAACTTTTTTCTTTGTTGTTGTTTTTCTTGGTGCCATTATTTACTTACTTTCTTCTTATTAGCTACTGTTTTTCTTGGACCTTTAATTGTCCTTGCGTTTTGTTTTGAACTTTGTCCTCTTGCTGGCAAACCTCTACGGTGTCTCATTCCACGATAACTTCCGATTTCCATTAGTCTTTTGATATTAAGACTTTTTTCTCTTCTTGCATCGCCTCCACAGTATATTTATCAACAATTTTTCTAATTGTTGTTAATTGGTCTTCTGTTAGTTTTGATACTTTGGTACTTTCGTCAATTTTTGCTTCTTTCAAAATTTTCTGTGAATTGGATTTCCCAATTCCATAAATCGCTGTTAAAGCAATAACAACATGCTTGCGATTTGGTACATCTATTCCTTTAATACGCGCCATTAGCCCTGCCTTTGTTTATGTTTTGGATTCACACAAATCACACAAACCCTTTTTTTTCTTCTAATTGTGTGACATTTATCACAAATTGGTTTTACTGAACTTCTTACTTTCATTTTTCTTCTCTACTTCTTCTTGTGCCTATATGTTATGCGGCCCTTAGTCATGTCATACGAGGATATTTCAAGCGAAACAATATCGCCTGGTAATATACGAATATAATGCATGCGCATCTTGCCAGATAAATAAGCATTAATAATTTTACCATTTTTTTCCAATTCTACTTTGAATAAAGTATTTGGTAAAACTTCAACTACTTTTCCTGTTGTTTCGTAAACGTCTTTTGCCATACTTAAATTTTAGACAAAATTTCCGATTTTTTATCATTAATTATTATTGTATGTTCAAAATGTGCTGATAAACTTCTGTCAACTGACTTTACAGTTCAATTATCTTTTGCAATGTATATATCATTTTTTCCTAACAAAAACATTGGTTCGATTGCTACAATTTGATTATTGTAAAATTTGTCTCCCTTTCCTTTTTTTCCATAATTTAGTATGTATGGTTCTTCATGCAAGTTTTTCCCAACCCCATGTCCAGAAAACTCTTGAACAATTGATAAATTATATTGTTTTGCAACTTTTTGTATTACATTACCGATGTCTCCTGTGGTCATTCCTGCTTTTAATTCCTTTACAGCTATTAGAAGCGCTTGTTCAGTTCCTTCCAGCAGTCTTTGTTGATCGACATTAGGTTTATCTCCTACACATACCGTAAATGCAGCATCTCCTGTAAAACCTTTATACTGAGCACCTAAATCAATGGATATTAAATCATTATCTTTTAATCTGTAATTAGAAGGTATGCCATGAATAACTTCATCGTTGACACTTGTACAAATAGAGCCTGAAAATCCTTGATAGCCTAAAAAGGAAGGAATGCAATTGTTCTCAATAATTGTTGCTTGCGCAATTTTATCTAAATACAACAACGAAACATTTTTTTTAATCTCTTTTTTTACTCTTTCTAAAGCAACAGCCGTTATATAAGCGGCATGTTTGATTTTAGCAATTTCACTTTGTGAGTACATTAAACAAACACCTTTTTGAATATTTCCGGAACTGGAGTGCTTTCAGCATTAATTTTTTCCAAAATTCCCAATTCAGAGTAAAAATTAATTAATGGTTCGGTATCTTTTTCGTACACTTTTATTCGTGTCACGACAGATCTTTTGCTGTCGTCCATCCTTTGTATAAGTAGTTCGTTATCAAAATCACAATGATTTTCAACTTTTGGTTTTTTAGACACAACATTGTATACTCTAGAACACTTCGGACAAATACGTCTGCCACAAATACGCTCAATCAAAACTTTCTGTGCACAATCCAAATAAAGAACTTTACATGTACCAAAATTATGCTTTATTATAGTCTCTTGTAAGAACTTTGCTTGAGTAACAGTTCTTGGATACCCATCCAAGATAAAGTTTGAGTTGTTATCGTATTGTAGGAATTTTTCCAAAAACACTCTGTTGGTAAGATCATCGCTAACAAGAAGGCCTTCTTCTAAAGTTTGTTTAACTTCTTTTGCCAATTTTGTCTCTAGTTTGCAAATAGCACGAAACAAGTCTCCAGTTGATATGTAAACCAAATCTTTCTTTTTATTGGAGTATTGAATCCTTGCGTATTCTGCAAGAGTGCCTTTGCCAGCACCTGGTTTGCCCAAAAAAATGTATAACACTATCAGATGCCTTGTATTTTATCTTGTTCATTTTCCTGAGTATTAGTGCTTTCACTAGAAAACTTATTAGATAACATTGCTTCTTGTCTAGCCCGAAACCTACCATACTCTTTTTGAGTTAAACGACCATCAATTTGTTGAGTAGTGTCGATGGCAACACCAACAAGAATTATTAATCCCGTTCCCCCAAAGGCTAGCTGTGAAGGTATGTTAGTTGCAATAATACTTACTAAATAAGGAATAACGGCAATGAAAGTAAGAAACGATGCTCCAAGAATGGTTAGTCTAAACAAAGTGGATTTAATATACTTTGTTGTTTCTTCACCCGGCCGCACACCTGGAATAAACGAACCATTTTTTTGAAAATTTTCGCTTAACTGGTCTGGATTAATTTGAATAGAGGCATAGAAAAAAGAGAAAACAATTATGAGGGCTGCATACATTATTAATCCATAACTATTTAATCCAAATATTATGTTTAGTGTATCTCGCAATGGTGTCCCCTGAGGAAAAAACTCTCCTATTGTCAGTGGTAATGTAATAATGGAGGATGCAAAAATAACGGGAATAACACCGGCAGAATTAACCTTAAGTGGAAGATACGATATTTGTTCTTCTTTTAACGAAAGCCCGCTTCCCGTGTTTTGCACTGGAATCTGCCGCACAGATTGATTCACAAACACAACTCCGAGTATCAAAACAAAATAGAAGATGACGTAGGTTAGATAGAGAAATATCTGATATGTGAAAAGTGAGGCAGGGCTTTCAGGATTAGCAATCGAACGAAAAAGATTAATAAAGTTAGTTGGTAAAACTGAAATAATACCAGAGAAAATAACTAAACTTGCCCCGTTACCAATACCTTTGGTTGAAATGGTGTCTGCTAAGAATAAGGCAAATAAACTTCCTCCTGTTAGGACCACCATGATGTAGATAAAGGAAAATGC
This sequence comes from Mycoplasmatales bacterium, assembly GCA_014238525.1. Classification (GTDB taxonomy): domain Bacteria; phylum Bacillota_I; class Bacilli_A; order Mycoplasmatales; family JABAAY01; genus JABAAY01. The sequence goes on along the minus strand of JABAAY010000008.1, from coordinate 9,207 downwards.
TTCATCAAACCTAAAAGGAAAGGTAATAACATTATTATCCCTTAATGTTGCAGAAATCGCAACTGCTTGAATTAAAGAAATAATGACAGCAAGGATTCTTGTTATGAAGTCGAGTTTTTTTCGACCTCTTTCGCCACCTTTTGCCATTCTGGTCAATGGTGGAACAACATCAGTGCTTAAAAGTTGTGTAATAATAGATGCTGTAATATATGGCGACACTCCAAGTGACAATAAACTAAACTGTCGTAAGGCACCACCACCTAATAAATTAAAAATTCCAAAAACTGAACTTCCATCAAAAGTGGAACTTTGTGTTGCACTATCAATCGAAACACCAGGAACAACAATTGCAGCCCCTAGTCTAAAAACTATTAAAATTAAGACGGTTACAAAAACGCGAACTAAAAGTTCTTTGGTTGTAAAAAAAGCTTTTAGCTTGGCGCCCATATTAAATTACTTGGACACTCCCACCTGATTTTTCAATAATTTTTTTTGCAGTTGGACTGCAGTAGTTACATTTAATTTTAAAAGATTGTGCGGCCTTACCGCCTGCCACTATTCGTAGAACATTTGTTTTTTGGGGAATCATTTTATTTTCCTTCATCAAATCAATATCAATCTTTGTTTTAACAGCGTATTTATCCAAATTTGCTGTTTTAATAACAAGAATATTATCTCTGTTTAGACTGTGGAATCCACGTTTAGGAATTCTTCTAAATAAAGGTGTTTGTCCTCCCTCAAATCCAGGACGAGTTCCGCCACCAGATCTAGAATTTTGACCTTTCATTCCTTTACCAGACGTTTTTCCTCAACCAGAAGATGTTCCTCTTCCAATTCTTTTTTTTCTGTGTCTTGCACCTGGAGCAGGTTGGAGGTTATTTAACTTCATTTTTTAATCTTTTCTGTATTCTTGCTTCTGCCATTTCCGCACGTTCCTCTTTAGATATTATTTTACTATTTCTCTCTTCAATTGTCATTAATTTTGACAATGCTTTGATTGTAGCGGCCACAACATTAATTGGATTATTACTACCTAATGACTTAGCGTACGCATCAGTTATTCCTGCCAATTCAAGAACAGATCTTGCTGTTCCACCAGCAATAATTCCGGTTCCTGCTTTTGCAGGTTTTAATAAAATAATGGAAGCGCCGTATTTGGCTTTTACAACATGTGGAATAGTACAGCCTTTAAAAATAGGAACTTGAATAGTGTTTTTGTTGGCTTTTTTAAATGCTTTTTTTATAGCTGCTGGAATCTCAGTTGCTTTTCCGTTATAAAAACCAACTTTCCCTTTTTTATCTCCAACAACAACCAAGGAGGTAAAACGAAAGTTTCTTCCGCCTTTAACAACCTTAACAACACGGTTAATTTTTATAACTTTTTCTACCATGTCGCTACGAGGACGTTCAAATCTTCTACCACCCTGCGGACGTTCACGACGTGATCTAGGGTTTTTATCCTCTGTATCGTTTTTCTTAGGCGCAGGAACGCCTGCTCCGCTAGAATCTGTATTCTGTATGCCAGCATCGCCGCTTGGCACAGGTTGATTCATTGTTTTTGCAGCTTCTTTTTCTATTTGTTTATCTAGAATCTGTTCTTTTTGCAGATTTTTATTTTCAGTATTAGACATTAAAACACTATCCCTTCTTTTCTAACAGCATCCGCAAGTGCTTTAATTCTTCCGTGATATAAGAATCCGCCTCTGTCAAAAACTATTGTTTTAATTTTTTTCGTCTTACATTTTTTTCCAATGTCTGATCCGACTTTTATTGAAGCAGCAATGTTAGAACCGTTAGAAATTTTCAGTTGTAAAGAAGAAGAACTAGCTAAAGTTGTTTTTTTGTCATCATTAATAACTTGTACAAAAATATTTTTATTACTACGAAAAACAGCTAATCTGGGACGTTCTTCTGTTCCGTGAATTTTTTTCCTAATAATTTTATGTCTTTTTACTCTAAGGAGTGTTTTTTTATCTGTCATTATTTACCTGCAGACTTTCCGGCTTTTCTACGTACGTGTTGTCCTTTGTACATAACACCTTTACCTTTATAGGGTTCAACTGGTCTCATCTTTTTAATTTTAGAAGCGAATGCTCCGACTTGTTGCTTGTGACATCCTGAAATTTCGATAACAGTTGGTTTTGGAACCTTAAGGCTTATTCCTTCTGGAATATCCATAATAACAGGGTGGGAAAAGCCTAAACTTAAATTTAGTTTTCCTCCGTTCAGATTACATCTATACCCAACACCACTAATAATTAAATGTTTTTCAAATCCCTTTGTTACACCATCAATCATATTTTTAATTAAAGAGTTGATTGTTCCGTGTAGTTGTTTATCTTGTTTTTCTTCAGAAGAACGCAAAGTTGTCACAACATTGTTATTAATCACAATTTTAATCCTAGAATTAAATTTTTCTGTTAATGTTCCGTTAGGACCTTTTACTTGAATTTCATTTCCTGGATTTTGAGTAACTTGCACAGTTTCAGGAAAAACTAATGCTCTATTTCCAATTCTTGACATTATCAAATAAAAGCTATAACTTCACCGCCAAGGTTTTTGGATCTAGCTTTTTCTCCTTCCATTATTCCTTCGGATGTAGAAAGAATAACTCTTCCTAAACCATTTAAAACACGAGGTATATCGTCAACTTTTGAATAAATTCTAAGACCTGGTTTTGAAATTCTTTTTAGTCCAGAAATAACTCTCGACTGTCCATCATTTCTGTACACCAAATAAATGAAAAGTTGTTGTTTGGGGCTATTCTTAATAACTTTAACTTTATACCCGCCAATATATCCTTCTTCATATAAAATTTTTGCAATTTTCTTCAAAAGAACAGAAGAATCCATTGCGGTGTAATTTTTAAATTGTTGATTAGCATTTCTTATGCGTGTAAGCATATCGCTTATTGAATCTATAACCATAATTTCTCCTATCAACTTGCCTTTCTAACTCCAGGTAACTCACCTTTGTATGCCATTTCACGAAAGCATATACGACAAATCATATATTTTCTAATAATTGCGTGTGGTCTTCCGCACCTTTGACAGCGATTGTAGGCTCTTACTTTGAACTTAAAGTGTTTGTTTGCTTTTACTTTTAATGATTTTTTAGCCATGTTCTTCCTTTGTCTTTTTCAGTGGAGCACCTAATTGAATTAAGAGTTCTCTTGCTTGTTTTATATCGGTTGTATTGGTAACGATAGTAACGTCCATTCCACGATTAACAGATATTTTATCGTAATCAATTTCTGGAAAAATCATGTGTTCTTTAATACCAAAACTATAGTTACCGCTACTATCAAATGAATTGCTGCTTAATCCTCTAAAATCTCTAACGCCCGGTAAGCAAACGTTAAATAATTTTTCTAAAAATATATACATTTTCTCACCACGTAAAGTAACCTTCGTAGCAATAGGCATGTTATCCCTAATTTTAAATGCTGCAACAGATTTTTTAACACGAGTAACAACTGCTTTTTGTCCTGCTAAAAGAGTTAATTCATTAATTGCTTCGTCAATTCTTTTGGAATTAGTGATGGCGTCTTTCATTCCCATATTAATGGACACTTTAACTAATTTAGGAGCAGCCATGATTGAGCTTAGTTTAAACTTTTTTTGTAAACGTGTTCTAATTTGTTCGTTGTATTTTTTTCTTAATTCACTCATTATTAACCCTTATCAATAAACGTTCCGCTTTTAATTGCAAAACGAAGTTTCTTTTTTCCTTTGTATTTTAGTCCAATTCTTGTTACCATTTTTTTGTTCTTGGGATCTATTAGCATAACATTGGATTTATGAATAGTTCCTTCTTCCTTAATAATTCCACCCTGTGGTTTTTCTTGTGTAGGTTTAATGTGTTTGGTAATAACATTAATGCCTTCAACAATTACTCGTTCAGTTTTAGGAAAATATTTTTTAACAACACCTTCTTGTTTTTTGCCTTTTCCGGCTATTACTCTTACTTTATCTCCGACTTTGAACATTATAAAACCTCTTGCGCTAAAGAAATAATTTTAGCGTATCCTCTTTCTCTTAATTCACGAGCTATTGGTCCAAAAATTCTAGTACCTCTCGGGTTCTTATCATCATTTATCAATACTGCAGCATTATCATCAAATCTTAATTTGGTTCCGTCTTTTCTTGTTATACCCTTTTTCGTTCTAACAATTACGGCTTTGATAATATCACCTTTTTTAACATTCGCATGTGGAATAGCTTTTTTAATAGTTGCAACCACTTGATCTCCAATGGAGGAAAATTTACGATGACTACCACCTAAATTACGAATAATAAGTATTTCTCTTGCACCGCTATTGTCAGCTATTTTTACTCTAGATTCTTGTTGAAGCATTAGATTTTTTCCCTTCTCTCAAGAATTTTAACTAAACGACAATGTTTTTTCTTAGACTGTTGTCTTGTTTCTTCTATTGAAACCAAATCACCGATTCTTGCTCTATTTTCTTCATCATGTGCGTGATATTTTTTACTTGACAGATATGCTTTTCCATATAACTTATGTTTCTTATAAGTACTTACAAGAACAACAATGGTTTTATCGTTTTTATCACTAACGACTGTTCCTTTGTAATTTCTTCTTCCTTTGGTTGGAACTATTTCTTCTGTCTTGATTGTTTTCTTATCAGCCATTATTTACTCTCTTTTGCAACTGGTTTTTTTGTTGTGGTTTTCTTAGCCACAGGCTTTGCAGCAACTTTTTTAACAGCTGGCTTAGCTGTAGTTGTTTTTTTAGCAGCAGGTTTAACTGTGGTTGTTTTTGGTTTGGACACAACTTCTTTGGCTTTTTTACTAGAGACGCTGCTTCCTTCTTTAACAACTGTGGCTCTGGTTGCACTTCTTTTAATTTCTGTTAATTGCTTAGATTTACTTGCAGTTTTTTCTTTAGAATCTACAGCTTTTGCTTTGTTCATACCCTCTTCTAGGGCCTTCATCATTTTTTCTTGTTTTTCTTTCTCTAAGTCTTGACGGTTTTTCTCAGCAGCCTGTATCTTTTCTAGTGAAGGAGGTTGAAATTTAAGATCAATTTTTTCACCGTTTTTCTCTCTAATTTTTAAAATGGTTAGTATTCTAGCAATGTCTTTTCTTAATAGTTTAAATCTATGTGGGCTATCTAGTTTACCCGTAACGGATTGAAATCTAATAGCGAATAATTGTAATTTTAGTTCATGAACTAATTTAACAAGTTCTTTGGTTGTTTTTTCATGTATTTCATTAACTAACATTATTTATCCTCCTTTGAAATGATTTTCGTTTTAATAGGTAATTTATGACTAGCAAGTCTCAATGCTTCGTATGCTACTTCTCTTGAAACTTCATCAATTTCAAACATTATCGTTCCTTTTTTTACAACGGCTACTCAAAACTCTGGAGATCCTTTTCCGCTTCCCATTCTAACTTCTAAAGGTTTTCTTGTCATAGACATTTGTGGGAAAATTCTAATTCAAATTTTTCCACCCCTTTTCATGTAACGTGTCATTGCAATTCTTGCAGCTTCAAGTTGTCTTTCTGTAATTCATGTTCCTTCTAGCGCACGTAAAGCATATTTACCAAAGTCAATATTAACAGCGCCTTTTGCCTTACCTTCGTAAGATACTCTGTGAGGACGTCTATATTTAGTTCTCTTGGGTTGGAACATGCCTTCTCCTTCTTCTGTTTGGAGGTCTTCTAGTGTTACGGTTTCCGTAATTTCCATGACTAATTCATACTTTTACACCGATTTGACCATATGTGGTTTTAGCAGTGGCAGTAGCATAATCTATACGACTTTTTAAAGTGTGCAACGGAACAGAACCTTCTGAATATCCTTCGCTTCTAGCAATATCAGCACCACCCAATCTTCCTGCAACCAATGTTTTTATACCTTTGGCTCCATTGCCCATTGCTTCGCGAATTGCTTTTTTTTGAACAATTCTAAAAGGCATTCTGTTTTCAATTGAATAAGCTATTTTATTAGCAAGTAGTTGAGCATTAGCAATATTTGTATCAATGGGAACAACCGAGAATTTAATTTTTAATTTTCTATTACCAAGGGTTCTTCTAATGTGATAAAGAAGTTTTTCAATGTTTTTGCCTTCACGACCTAGAATTTCACCTTCTTGAGATGTTCTGATTTCTACATTTAGTCCGTTAACAGTTCTTTTGATGATGACTTCGCTAATGTTCATGGTAGGAAGTCTTTTCATAACTTCTCTTCTTATAACGATGTCCTCTTTCAATCATTTAGCGTAATCACCTTTAGTTTTTGGAAATCATTGGGACCTTCATGTCCTGTTAATTCCTAATCTTAGTGCTTCTGGATTAACTTTTTGTCCCATTATTCTCTCTCCGCAACTTTCAGCAATATATGTGAGGTTCTTTTATTTATTGGAAACGCTCTTCCTTGAGCACGTGGTCTGAATCTCTTCAATGTTGGTCCTTCATTAGCAATCGCTTCTTTTATAAAAAGGCTCTCTCCGTTCATAGAATGATTATTAACGGCATTAGTGATTGCAGAGTGTAATAAATCCAACACTATTGTTTTTGATTTTTTATTAATACTTTCAAGAATAGATATTGCTTCTGCAACTTTTTTACCACGAACCAAATCTAAGACTAATCTTACTTTGCGAGGACTAATTCTAACTGTACGAATTCTAGCAATAGCTTCTTTCATTATTAACCCTTCCTACCCTTTCCATGCCCTGTGTATTTTCTTGTTGGGGAAAATTCACCAAGCTTATGCCCAATCATATCTTCAGTAACAAATACTGGAATGTGTTCTCTTCCATTATGTACACCAAAAGTGTGACCAATAAATTCAGGAAAAATAGTGCTTCTGCGTGATCATGTTTTAATGATTGACTTTTTACCTTCTAAATTTTGCTTTTCAACTTTTTTTAATAAGTGATCAGCTACATATGGTCCTTTTTTAACACTTCTTGCCATTATTTGCTTTTCCTTCTTCTAATAATTAATTTTGTAGATTGTTTTTTATTATTTCTAGTTTTTACGCCTAAAGCTTTTTTTCCTCATGGGGTTAAAGGAGCTGCTCTACCAATAGGTGATTTTCCTTCACCACCACCGTGAGGGTGATCGTTAGGGTTCATAACAGAACCTCTAACAGTTGGTCTTATTCCTTTTCATCTATTTCTGCCGGCTTTCCCAAGTTTAACCAAGTTATGTTCGGAATTACCAACAACGCCTACTGTAGCTCTACATTTAGCTAAAATTTTTCTGGTTTCGCCACTGGAAAGACGAACAATTACGTATTTGCTTGCTTCATCTTTACCCAATACTTGTGCACTTGTTCCAGCACTTCTGCATAGTTGAGCACCTTTACCAGGGCTCATCTCTATATTGTGTACAAAAGTACCTTCAATAATGTTTTCAAGAGTCAAACAATTTCCGTTTTTAATGGGGACATTGTCGCCACTAATGATTTTTTGTCCAATGTGAGATTCGGATGTAGCAAGAACGTATCTTTTTTCTCCATCTTCGTAGTTTACTAAGCAAATGTTACATGTACGGTTGGGATCGTATTCCAATGTAGCAATTCTTCCGTATATATTGTCTTTGTTTCTTTTAAAGTCAATGACTCTATATTTTCTTCTTGAACCACCACCACGATGTCTAATAGTAATTTTCCCTTGGTTGTTTCTACCGGAATGTTTCTTTTTAGTTTTTAACAAAGATTTTTCAGGATTTTTAGTTGTCAAATAGTTTGTTAAATCTAGAAGAACAGTGTTTCTTTGTGCATTAGTATTTGGTTTAAATCTTTTTAGCGCCATTATTTATTGTTCTCTTTCGTTTTATTCATTAATTTGTTTTGAACTTCCATTACGGATTCTTTATCAAGAACAACATAGTCAGCGTGCATTATTTGAATAATATTACATTGATTTATTTCTTCATATTCTATTAAAGGTACGTTGCTAGTCGCTAAGCTTAAAATAGGATTGAATTTTTTGGAAAGAATAAGGATTTTTTTGTCTGTGTATCCTAGATTCTTGATAACTGCAACGATTTTTCTAGTTTTTGGTTCTGCAATTTTCATTTTGTCTACTACAATTAGTGCATTCTCTTTACATTTTTGACTAAGTACTGATCGGTATCCTAAATTTCAGACTTTTTTGTTCAATTTTACTTGATAGTTTTTTTCTGTTGTTGGTCCAAAAACTACACCACCAGTACGTCATTGTGGTGATCTTATCGAACCGTGACGAGCTCTACCTGTGCCTTTTTGTTTTCAAGGCTTCCTTCCGCCACCAGCTACCTCGTCTTTTGTTTTGACTTTGTGAGTTCCTTGTGTGGCCATTCTTCTTGTGGCTGTTACAACATCAAAAATAACTGGATTATTAGGCTCAATGCCAAAAACATAACTATCTAAAGCTATTTTTTCTTTTTTTTCTCCTTTTAAATTAAGGACAGAGATATTAACCATTATTATTTACTACCTTCTTTGTCTTCATTTTTTTTAGACTCATCAGTGTTTTCTGTTGATTCAACAGCATTGGTACTATTTTTACTGTTTTCTTTTTCTTTTTGAGAACGAACTTCATTAATGATTGCTTCCATTTCTTCAACGGAGGAATCGGTTGTAACACTCGCTCCCCATTTTTTAGCTTCTTCAAGCAATTGATTTTTTAGTTCTATTTCTTTTAAATTAACTATCTTTATAATTTCTTTCGCCTTTGTTTTCTTTTTAGAAGAAGTAATTTTAACTAAAGATTTATTTGGGCCTGGTATTGCGCCTTTAACCATTATAACTTCATAGTTTTTATCGATCATGATTACAACTAAATTTTCAGATGTTGCAGTTCCACCACCCATTTGACCGGGAAGTTTTTTTCCTGGCATAACTCTATTAGGAGAAATTGGACCCATCGATCCAGGACGTCGGTGATATCTGGAACCGTGGCTCATAGGTCCTCTAGAATGATTATGTCTTTTAATCGAACCTGCAAACCCTTTTCCCTTGCTTATGCCTTGAACACTGACAATGTCGCCTGGTTCAAAGATATCTACACTTAGATTATCGCCAACATTTGTGTTTTCTAAACTCATGTTTCTTATTTCTCTAATGGTTTTATAGGAATTTAAATTAATTTTTTGAAAATATCCTTTTTGAGGTTTGTTTAATTTTTCAGTTGGTTCAATTGCTAATTTATAGCTTTTATATCCGTGTTTTTTTTCGGTTTTAATTTCA
>JABAAY010000089.1 GCA_014238525.1 Mycoplasmatales bacterium | reverse complement strand
GAAGGTTTGACACAAAAACAGGAGAACACTTACTACTCGTTTTGCATTATTATAAGAAAAATTTTAACGCAAAAAAAATAATAGATTCATTTTTCATAAATTCTAAAAGCCCTAAAGAAAAAAAAGATTTTGTTAAAAGTGCTTATTTTTTGTCTGATTTTAAATTTAAATCTCTTCAAAAAGAAATAGAATTAAATATTGAAAAATTTGACAAAACGATAGCCGACACAAAACAAAAAGCAGAGAAGTATAAAAAAGAAATACTAAAATCTGGCAAGTTGTCTGAAGAAGATAAAAAAAAATATAAGGAACTCCAAACCAATTATGTAAGAGCAGAGCAACAATTTAAAAATGTATTAAAAACAAAAAACGCAGACTTTGGAGAAATGGGATATAATGAAGATGAAAACATGAGCAACTCCGCAGTGGAAGCCTATGAAGGCGGAGAATTTCCTATTGGAGAATTAACGAATGAAATGTTGAGGAAAGAAAAAATTAAAATACCTTTAAGTTTTGCAAAATGGTTAGCTAAAGGGGGTTATTGGCTTCGTAGTTCGTGGCATCATAAAGGTAGTAGATTTAAAAAAACCAATTTTTATGATTTATATTTTCTAAAAGATTTTTTAAATAGAACTTCAAAAGAAAAACTAGAAATATTATTTATCGGTTATCAGAAAAAAGAAAGTTCCAGTGCTTTGCGTTGGAGACAAGAATATGAGGATATAGAAAATAAAGTCAAAAAAGAAAATAAAAAAGAAA
>JABAAY010000088.1 GCA_014238525.1 Mycoplasmatales bacterium | reverse complement strand
ATATATTTTTGGTTTTTCTATGTGATGAACAGTATAATACTCATAACGCAGTCTGTTATCATAAGTATTTTCATTTTTTATGGCATCCCTACGACAACTTGATAAAGAGACAATCCCTATTATCAAAATTACTATTATTTTTTTCATTGTTTTTTAGATTGATTTGTAACATTCTTTTTACAAGTGGCGACTTTATCATTCTTGTTATGGACTATTATTTTTTTAAGAATAGCCTTTCTATAGTAGTTCAAAACAAGATAACCATATTCACAGGTATAATGGTCTTTAAATAAAATAGCATATTCCTTATCTAATATAGCAAGCTGATTTACCAGTTTTTGCTTTTCTATTTTGTGTTTTAAAACAGTTTTATCACAACTAGATAGAAAAACTATCGTTATCAATAATAGTATTATTTTTTTCATATTATTATCAAGTATGGTTCAGGTTTTTCAACATATTTCCAGTTATATAAAGTAAAATCAGTCAGTACGCTAATTAAACTATCAATCGCTTCTTTCTTTGTATTGCCCCCGCCAAGCCACCCACCAAAAAGGGCACTAAATTTATAGCCTAATATATTATATTTAAATTTTATGGGTAATTTTACCTCTTCCATAATTTTATTTTTTTTCATATTTTACTTACCTTTAGGTATGCAAGAAATTCCATGACCATAATCGTCAACAATAATAATACAAACATAATTAGGGTTGCCTTTAGGAATAAATTCTGCAATTTTAAACCGACGATATATTTTTGGTTTTTCTATGTGATGAACAGTATAATACTCATAACGCAGTCTG
>JABAAY010000087.1 GCA_014238525.1 Mycoplasmatales bacterium | reverse complement strand
ATTAGTGAAAAAATAGATTTAACAATCACCAATGAAATATTTTTCATAACATCAACTCTTATACTTGATGTTCTTCCAAAAAAGACATTAATGAAAAATAAATTTGTCTTAATAAAACATGCTTGTTCCGATTTATACCTAAAAAGCAACAATAACTTGGATCCTTATATTAAAAAAAAGCACGATAAATACATTGATTATGTTTTGGTGAACACGGTTCAGGAGAAAAAGATATTTTGTTCACTTCTAGGTGTTACTCCGGAAAAAGTTTTTGTATCCGAAGAGGTTGCTGAGTCTCTTCCTATAAATTATAATTACAAAAAAATCGGTAACGATGGCGTATTATACTCTGGTGTATTAAATGATGCAAAATCCATATTATCTGTATTACAAACCGCTACACAACTTCCTGACATCAAATTTACGTTTATGGGAACTGGAAAGTTACAAAAGGAAATAATGAGCTATTCGGAAAAATATTCTAATGTTATTTTCAAACCAATACCTAAATTGAAAGATTTAATGACAGAAATAGCAAAAAATAAATTAACTGTTGTTGTAAATACTGAAAGAAAAATTACTCCTGACTCCTTTATTGCAAAGCAATCATTAATGTTAGGAATTCCTATAATATCTATAAACAACTTTGAGCTTTCTACAAAATACATAGGTGCGAATAATGAACGGGGAATTCTTCTAGAAAACAAAGATAACTTGGTTAATGAACTGGTTAAAAATATAAAATTATTACTTGTCGAAAATCAAGAACTTTATATGAATAAAAGAACAAAATGTTTTGAATATGCTAAAAATTACTTTGATCCAATAAAGTTTAAAAATAATTTACAAAAATTAGAAACGATTTTAAAAGAATAATCTATTAGCTGTATTC
>JABAAY010000086.1 GCA_014238525.1 Mycoplasmatales bacterium | reverse complement strand
AGGAGGAAAAACAGCAGTCTAGCAATATAATTAGGCGCTCAACCGCGATTCGATCAGCTAGGTCTCTCATAGAGAGGGAGGTGGAGCGGAAAAAGCGCAAAACGATATTACGAAACTCTGCCAAGGGGAGAAAAATTTATTCGTTCCCCTCAACCACGGGAGGTGCAGATGCGAGTGGAAACTCTACAGAGCGCTTACACAGAGGAGGATAACAAGAAGTAAGTCGATTCGTTGATTTTGCTAGCATTATACATTCTAGGTTTTTTGTGCATACATCACTTCTCAGACGGCAACGGGTGCATGGCAAGATTACTAACGCTCTTGGTGTTCTATCAGCAAGGCTATGTGGTCGGGTGGATATAAAAAACGGGATACTCGGCAGGCTGGGAGAAAAGCCTCTAGAAGAGCAGGCTCGCTGGTTGCCAAACATAAGGTGAATTTATAGTGTTTTGGCTGGCAATGCACTGCTCGGCTAGCGTGAGGCTTATACTGGCGGATTTGCTTTAAAGCCTAAAGCTCAGCCCAATCGTTTTAAAGTGGATTGCTTTCCTTATGATTCAATTTCTTCTGTAATTCCGTAATTCCGTTATATAGCATTTCATATTCATCAATAATATTATTATATTCTAGTTTCATAAATATTTGATTTTTTATTTTTCTCATTACATTTGAAGTTTTGATTTCTTTTTTTAAATTTTTATCAAGCCATTGTTTAATTTTTTTACAACGATGAAACCGTTCGTTAGCATTATATGATAAATCGTTTTCTGTGAAGGAAATATCAGAATTTTTAAAATCGCTGGCATTTTCAATTAAATAAGACTTAATTTGTTTTACAATAAAATCCGTTTTAAGAAAATCTTCAGCAGTAGTCGCATTAATATTATCGTTAATT
>JABAAY010000085.1 GCA_014238525.1 Mycoplasmatales bacterium | reverse complement strand
ACCTAAACTGAACCTTTTGGTGAAAACCCCATGTCTCTACCATTTATGGTTCTGGAGGAGTAGTAGTCACAAATTTTCGGAATAAAATCAAAATGGCGGCTATGGCGGCCATATTGGATTTTTAAAAAATTTGAAAACAACATATTATGAGTATGCACACCAGGGGGAAAATTTGTACACAATTTCAAGAAGATTGAACCACTTTGAAAAATCGGCAATTATGACGTCATGGCGGCCATCTTGGATTTTTTTTGAAAACAAAAGTAGCATAAAATCACTCAGGACATCCATATGTACCTACATATCAAATTTCGTCAAGATCCGACCATTTTTGACAAAGTTAGAATTTTGGCGGGAAACATGTTTTACGTATGACGTCATAGCCGCCATTTTGAAATTGTAGGACTTTAAATTTAAAATGGGAGGCTCTTCAACCTAAACTGAACCTTATGGTGAAAACCCCATGTCTCTACCACTTGTGGTTCTGGAGGAGTAGTCGTCACAAAAAAATCAAGATGGCGGCTGTGGCGGCCATCTTGGATGACCTACTTAAAAAATGAAAAAAATTCTGGAGCTATTCAAGTCCTGGTTCCATTGGTGAAGTTTGGTTATGATCCAATTACTACTTTTTGAGTAAAGTGCGTGACGGACAGACGGACAGACAGACGGACGGACGGACAGACGGACACAGAGTGATAGCAATAGCTCTGCTGGTTTCACCAGTAGAGCTAAAAATGTTAGGCAGTGAATATTTCTAATTTGTTCTTGCACTCAAAGGAAAGGTTCGGATTGTAACCAAAATCCAATTACAAAACATTATTTCATCATATAAATCGTGAATATAGTCCAGACTTTCTCGCATTTTCACTCACGAAGTACCTAAATGTCTGCAGGATATTGACCAATAAATTGCCGATCAATAC
>JABAAY010000084.1 GCA_014238525.1 Mycoplasmatales bacterium | reverse complement strand
TAATAAATATATGTCTATTCTTCATTCCATATGGATCTAAATGAAAAAACCCCCCATATGATTTGGTAATACTATAGGCTTCTTGTTTATCACGGTAATCTCTATTTTTTTTAACTTTTCTTTCATACAATGTTTTTAAATATTTTCCTTCACAAGTATCATTTTGCCAATCATCTAACATTGCTTTTGCAATTCTTAAATAATCATATCTATCTGCATAAAAAGAGTATCTCCCATATTCTCCTTTTTCTTCATCAGAGTATTCTAATATCTCCCACGCAGGCTTCATATCATAAACAGTTCTCTCTCCATCGGAAAATTTTTTTATAACAGATCTTTCCACCGTTTTTCCCCATTCGGTATAAATTTCACCCATTTCTTCGAACGCATCTTTATGTTTTTCGCTGTCCATAATTAAAAGAATTTTATTTCTATCGTTAACCATATCCAATAGAGATTTATAAATTTCTTTCCCTCCTAGAAAAGCAGAAAAAGATTTCTTCATTTCTTCGTCTGCAACAATAATTTTATAAAGTATGGATACTAATTTGTTTCTTGATTCTTCAGTTTTATAAATTCCTAAAAATTTTGTTATTTGGGGAACGATATGACTATAGAAATCATGACTTTCTGTCTCAACTTCTACCATATAAATTGTTTCATCAGAGGAATCAGAAAAATCGAAAAGATACCCATCAGGAATTGTTGATTTTATTTTTCCCTGCAAAAGTTTTTTTGCGTCTAGTAAAAATGTTTTTTCTCCAAAAAACATTCTATAATTGGAAAACACTTCTTTTTCAAATTCTCTTTCACCATTAAATAGCACTGGAGGAAGAGGTTTTTTGTCAGAAAAAATTGTCACTGTCTTAACCTTTCTGTTGCAGGTTTCTTTACAAGAAAAATCTACACGCTTGCGAAGCGCTTGGTTGCTTTTAGCATTTTTTGCGCAGTCTGTC
>JABAAY010000083.1:717-998 GCA_014238525.1 Mycoplasmatales bacterium | reverse complement strand
AGAAAAAACAAAAATTTCATCAAGAAAAAACAAAAATTTCATCAAGAAAAGCATAAATTTCATGGACAAAAAGCATAAATTTCATGGAGAAAAAACAAAAATTCATGGAGAAAAAACAAAAATTTCATCAAGAAAAAACAAAAATTTCATCAAGAAAAGCATAAATTTCATGGAGAAAAACAAAAATTTCATCAAGAAAAAACAAAAATTTCATCAAGAAAAAACAAAATTTCATGGAGAAAAACAAAAATTTCATCAAGAAAAAACAAAAATTTCATCAA
>JABAAY010000083.1:290-617 GCA_014238525.1 Mycoplasmatales bacterium | reverse complement strand
GAAAAAGCAAAAATTTCATGAAGAAAAAACCAAAATTTCATGGAGAAAAAAACCAAAATTTCATGAACAAAAAGCATAAACTTCATGGAGAAAAAACTAAAATTTCATCAAGAAAAAAACACAATTTCATGGACAAAAAGCATAAATTTCATGGAGAAAAAACAAAAATTTCATCAAGAAAAAACAAAAATTTCATCAAGAAAAGCATAAATTTCATGGAGAAAAACAAAAATTTCATCAAGAAAAAACAAAAATTTCATCAAGAAAAAACAAAATTTCATGGAGAAAAACAAAAATTTCATCAAGAAAAAACAAAAATTTCATCAA
>JABAAY010000083.1:0-190 GCA_014238525.1 Mycoplasmatales bacterium | reverse complement strand
GAAAAAGCAAAAATTTCATGAAGAAAAAACCAAAATTTCATGGAGAAAAAAACCAAAATTTCATGAACAAAAAGCATAAACTTCATGGAGAAAAAACTAAAATTTCATCAAGAAAAAAACACAATTTCATGGACAAAAAGCATAAATTTCATGGAGAAAAAACAAAAATTTCATCAAGAAAAAACAAAAA
>JABAAY010000082.1 GCA_014238525.1 Mycoplasmatales bacterium | reverse complement strand
AAATACTATTACAACATCAAAGGTTACTAATTTTGGTCAGGGAGTGAACATAAATTCTTTGACACACTTTGGCGTTGGATCGCGTTTTGCTGTCGCAAATGGTAATGATAAAGATTACTTACAATACAACTTTGAAAGAGGAGATATCGAAAATGCATTATCAGATATGGATTTAATAAATTCTGATGTTAATGTAAAGAATATATCATTCGATATAATAAACACTTTTAAATGAAGCCAACCTACTTTAGTTCACAAAGGATACTCCATGCAACAAGAATTAGTTGTTAATTCTATTGATGTTGAAATTACTCCTTTACACACAAACAATGTTGTGGAAAGAGTAAATCTTGATAATCCAATAAAAGTAAATGGGGGACATCATGCTTGAACAACCGCTGGAAACATGGGTGAACAAATGCGATATAAAGTAACAGATGCAAACATTAAAGGTGATTATAATAAAGACAATGAAGTTGGCGTACAACCTCCTTCACCTAAACGAGAAGGTACTATTGGAACAGAAATCCCTAGCGAAAACTGAACATTTAATGATCAAGCATTCAATTCTGCACCGGGTATCGAAGCTTCAAAAGCAGAATCTTTAGATTTTAAAGTTGACTGGGTCATACTTAATGAATATGAACAAAACGGTACTATAAACCACACTGGAGAAGGTGTCGATTCATTCTCCTTTAATCTTGAAGATCTTGATATAATGGGACTTCTTGAAGAACAGTCATCTGTATCTTTAGAAGGCAAACAAATTGAAATTAAAGCAATGAATGCTGATATAGAAGTTAGATACGACGTGAGTGACAAAGCTCCATGATGAAATTCATTCGGAGTAGATGTAATCGCAACCCTAAATTCAATAGACTTTCTAATTATTTCTGAATAATTAGAACTCTTGTAATTTTGGTTTAGTAATAAAACACCAAACACATCGCTGTGTTTGGTGTTTTTTCGTTTTCATTGGTTTAAAATACAACAACACAAACTACACAATACTTATGAAATAGTTAAATACTCCAACTTTTCAAAAGTTAACACAAAAACAATACAACATTTGTAAAGCTGTTAAGTGTAAAGTTTATAAAACACTGACTAAATTTATAAATAACAGGATAAAACAATATTGTTATTTTCTGCTTTATTTTGACTAATCGGATTTAAAAATTTTGCATGAATAGTTGAACTGCCTTTT
>JABAAY010000081.1 GCA_014238525.1 Mycoplasmatales bacterium | reverse complement strand
ACTAAGTTCTGAATTTAATTTAGAAGCTATAATTGTCAAATTTCCTATCCTGTTTACATGATTCTGTCTTTCTTTAAGAGTTTCAGCAGTGTTATCCTTTAGAGGCCAATTATTTTCCCATTTACGAGGAAGTAAATGTTCTACACTGTAACTCTTTACAGGTTTCAAAAGCGTAGCATCTATATCCTCACTACCCAAAGATTGTTCGATTAGGTATAAGATTGCACGGCGGCTTATATTGGCAATATCATTGTTATAAAAATTTTCTTTAAATTTGCTATCTGACGGCACTCCATCATCAGTAATTTTTTCGTTATTTTTTTTAATATGTTCAATCAAATTTCTTTCTGTCAAAATACCTTGATGAACAAGGTTAGCAAAAAAATTGGAATAAGCTCTTGTTGAACTTCCACAAATCATTCTTCTAATAATGTAAGTTGCGATTAATTTAAATATTTTTCCCTGCTCCTCTTTTTGTTGTTGTTCCTTTAGAATGTAAAGAGCGTAACAAATAATTGAAGTTGTATTAAGCAAATGCACGAAGATGTTTATTGGCATAACAAAAGAGATTTCTTTTTTGCTTCCATCTTCTGCAAAGTTTTTATGGTAAATTTCTGCGTAAATTTTTAAATCTTCCAAAAATTCTAACAAGTTGTTAGGATTATTTTTAAAATCTTTTTCTTTAAAAAATTCTTTGTATTTTCTTGAAAACGAGCGAAATTGATTATAATATTCTCGTTTCTTGTTACTTTTGGTAAAGCAAATCTCAAAAAATGCTTGAAAAAACCATTCTATATTTTGTTTTTTGTTACGTCCAGTGCCTATTTCGCAACGCCAAAAGTCGTCAATTTCTTTATCTTTCTCAAAAACTTTTACCCAATATTCCTTATGCTTATCTTGATCTCCTCTTTTAAATAAGATATTTTTAATAATATCTGAAGTTGTTAAATCCTCGCCAAGAGAATTAATGGTATCAAAAATTTCCTGTTCATCTGCTTCACTATTTTCTATGTCGATAACAACAAAAAAAGCTTTAGTGAAGCAATTGGCATTAATTTTTTTCAATCTATCTTTACTTTCTATTAAAAATTTATAACACTTGTAAATATTTGTCTCTTTTTCTTCAGAATTGAAATTGTCAAGCAAGGAAATTGTTTTTTCTTCTTTATATTCCATAATTTTATTAAATACTTTTTCATCTCTACAACTCGGCTCTAAAATAATAGATTTTGTTTTTGTTTCATGATTCGTATGATAGTAGTGATCAAGATTTATTTCCGTAATATCAGAAAATACCTTCCAAAACAAGCAAGTCGTAATCAAACGCTGTTGACCATCAATGATTGTTCTTGTCGCTCCAAGTACATCGGCATCCGCTTTTTCAAATT
>JABAAY010000080.1 GCA_014238525.1 Mycoplasmatales bacterium | reverse complement strand
GCCTAACTGCTTTAGAGCTTTCCTTGCAGCGGAAGTTAAAGTTTCCTCATTCCCTTGAAAAAAAACTTTGTTCCCGCCTTTGACAATACAAGTTATATTTTTATCTTTAGAAAAATATAAAACTTCGTTATCTTCAATGTTTACCATATCAAAATTGAAGTTTTCCATTTGTTTTTTTTCTTTTTTAATCGCCTGCTTCAAACTAATTTTATCTTCCTTGTCTTCGACAATATCCTTTTCATCTATAATAATATGTTTGTCAATAAGCATTTTCAACAATTCATACGCCTCTTCGGGAGATATTTCAAAAAATTCTCTTTTCTTGTTGATACGTTTCTCTTTAAAAGCTTTATGCAAAATCTTTTCTGCTTGTATGCCATGTTTTATTGTTCCTGCAAATTCTAGTACAAATGGCATAGGAATACTAGGAGAACTAGAAAGCGTCTGAATCCTTTGCTTCAAACCTGCTGCCGTAGTTCGTCCAATCTTGACAATCCCGAGCATGCGGGGATTGCTAAGAATATAGACAGCTTCCTGATTAGACATGATAGTACCTGCGGATTTTATGCAATTGGCATTTCAGTCGGTATTGTAACTTCTTACAAAGGACGTGTCAAACAAAATTGGCTGTTTCGTACGTTGCTAGGCTGTCTGTTGCGCGAGCGCGTGCCACTAAAAAGCACGAGCGCGAGCGCAACAGATACGCAATTGGGTAAGGAAAAGGCTGCGCTCCGCGCGTTTTTTTTGCCTCTATCTTCTAGGCAAAATTAAAAACGCTCTACCGTGTTGCGAGGCAGCTTGCGCGAGGCAAAGCCTCGCGTAAGGGGAATTTATCCCCAAGCTGACTCGCAACGCGGTACGGCGATTCTGTTTTCCTCCCCTTAGCGATAAGAAGAACGCGCGGAATTTATTAGCTTGATGTTTCGTTAATAATTTCTTTTATGATTTCTATAACTTCTCCGATGACTTTTTCATCTTTTATAGTGATATTGCATACATCCGTTCCATACCAGCTTCTTACATTTTGCGAAGTATCTCTAAGCGTATAAGATTCTTTTGTTTTCAAATGCTTTTTTGCTTTCTCGTAAGAAGTAAACAAAGTAAGACGAATCGTTCTTTTTCCAAGCCAAATTAAAAAAATTGCTGAATCTTTTTTTCCATCCATTCGCTCATTTGAAAGGTCTACGCTAATAAAATTTTTCTTTGGCGCGAATAATAATTTTGACTTAATATTTTTAATTTCAGTCTTCAAAGATGTGTATATTTTATGAATATTATCTTTTCCAATTTTTTTTGTGTGATATTCTTCTTTGTATTTTGACTTTGTTAAATATTTGGCATTGGATGTTTCTTCATCGATAATTTCTACAATTTCCCAATCAGGTTCCATTTGGTCT
>JABAAY010000007.1 GCA_014238525.1 Mycoplasmatales bacterium | reverse complement strand
AGGGTTTCTCTAAAAAAATCATTGTACTCGTACTCACAATAAACTTTTAAACCAGATATGACAAGATTTTTGTTGATTGATTTAAACTTTCTTTTACAAGAATCACAAAGGTAAGTTCTAAGAGGAATTACGAACGTTAGTAGATCATGAGAATTGAATATATTGTTTTTACAAATAAGACAATTCATTGTTCAAACTTTCTATAACCGACACAACGGACATTATTTTTTTTGTTTTTGGACCAAAAAAGTATACTGAACCTTTTTTGTCTACTAAAGATCTTCCCGCTCTTCCTGCAATTTGAATAAGAGTCTCTTTTGAAAAAACATGATGATTTGTATTTCATACAAAAACAGCTATTTTTGGAAAAGTAATTCCCCTCTCCAGTATGGTTGTAGAAACAATGATTTTTACTTCCGGTAAATTTAGAAACTTATGTACCACACTTTTTCGATCATCTGAAATGGAAGAAATTGTAACAACTTCATTATAAAAAGAACTTAATTTAGATTTCATTCAACCAACATCACTAATTTTGGGCACAAACACAATACATTTTCTACCAATTTGTATTTCTTTTTTAAGCATATATAGTAGTGATAAGAACCACAACGACTTAATTCTAGGCACGGGGAGTTTTTCCTTGTGATATCTCTCATACAAATACAAAACCACACCATTACAATTCTCAAGTAATTTTAAATCTTCTTCGGTTGGAGTTGCCGTCAATAAAATAAAGTTTTTTCTTGAGCTTTGTAAAGTTTTTGTTAAAAGATAGTCGTTGCCCTTTAAAGGGTATGCATCTATTTCATCAATTATTACCAAATCAAAGTAATTATAATAATTTTGTAATTGATGACACGTGGATACAAGTATATTGGGTTTGTGTATTTTCTTTAGTCCGCCATATGATAAGTTAATTTGTGCAGCGGGGAATGATTTTTTCATTCGATAATATATTGAATCACAAATAATTTTTCTCGGAGAAACAAAAGCAAATTTATATTTATTGGTTATCAAAAAATCAATTAAGGGAAAGCAGATTTCAGTCTTTCCACTGCCTGTTACTGCGAAAACCAATGTGTTTAAGTTATTAATGAAATTAGCCAGTATTAACTCGGATAGTTTTTTTTGCTTTTGCGAAAAACTAAAATTTAAAGAAAACGACACACACTTATTAGGAAAAAGACAATACTTTTATTTACTCTTCAAAAGGATTGTCATTTTTCTTGCTATCAGATTCGGAAACGGAGTTTGCTGGCGGTTTTTCCTCGTCTCTTGAAATAGATTTTGTTTTCGATATAACTTTTTTTATAACAGTTTTCTTTTTTTCCTGTTGTGCCTGTATTGTTTTTATTGCATAAGTTTCTTGAAATTTAAAAGTTTCCTTAACCACGCCGACATTTTTTGACAGCAATACCCAACCGATGGCAATTGCAAGTAATGTAAATAAAGAAATAATAAAAATTATTACTGCTCCAACGGTGTTTTCAAACAAAACAAGACCCGCACCCAAAGGAGCGAGAAGGGCAATAATTACAGGTATTGTCAATATAGAAAAGGCAATGCTTTGTTTGTGCCCCTTTAAGTAGATGTTAATATCATTATCCTTTGTTTTTTTTAATCATATTAAAATAAAAGCGACAAGAAAAACCGTAGCTATCATGATCACAAAAAGAATAATAGAAGTAAAAACAATTGAACCATCAATGAAATTCTCATAAAACTGAATGTCTCTTGCTTGCCCTTCTGGTGCGTTATTCGCCAATGCTTGCGCCACACTTGCTCTGTTTTGAATTCCTGTAGCGATGTTGGCAACGAATAATGCTAAACCAGACATCAATAAAACAAGGTAACTAGAAAATAAAAATCACAATGCTTTCTTTCTTTTTTCTTTTAATTGAGGAGATATTTCAGTTTGTTCTATCATGGACTCTAAATTATTATATACACAATATTTATTAAGGTTGTTGTCTTTTCTTGTGTATAATTTTTATGTATAATTTATAAAAACAGTACCAAGGAGAAATAATATGTACACACTACCAGAACTGCCATTTAAGTATGATGCTTTAGAGCCCTTCATGAGTCAAACGACTATGAAGTACCACTATGACAAACATCATCGCGGATATGTAAACAAACTAAATGAATTAGTTAAAAACGGAGCACCAAAACTTTTCGATAGGAGAGAAAAAGATTTATTACAAAACTTTAACGACATTCCTTCCAGCATTAGACCAAAGTTTATTAATTTAGGTGGGGGCGTTGTTAACCACACGTTTTTTTGAAATATGTTGGAAAGAAACAACGGAGTAAACCCTGACAATGAAGTTATGAAAAACATTGTAGAACAATGAGGAAGTTTTCAATCTTTTAAAGAAGAATTCAACAGCACCGCTATGTCTGTTTTTGGAAGCGGATGAGCGTGAGTTGTATACGACGGTAAGGGAAAATTAAGAATTATTTCAACACCTAATCAACACTCACCATTGTCGATAGGATTAAAGCCTGTTATGACTCTTGATGTATGAGAACACGCTTACTACTTAGATTATCAAAATCGTCGTGCAGACTTTGTTGATAAATTCTGACAAATAATTAAATGAGAGCAAGTAAACCAAAACTTTAAAGATGCTCTAAAAACTGCAAAGTAGTTCATAAATTTATCATGAATTCTTTCGAAAGAATTAGAAGAGTAGTTAATCTTGAGTGAGTCAAGGTTTCCCAAAATGAACTTGTTAAATACATCCTACAAGGTAAACTATCTGAGCATCAAAAAAACTCACTATCCTATAATTTAGTTTTTTTAGAAACAGAGATTAAAAACACACTTATGAAATTAGAGGCCTTGGCCACTGACCACATTCAAGAAAGCCTTATCCACGAAATTATTACTATTTATTCATCTTGTTTAGAACGAAAACACTATTTGAAGCAGCTGGCGTCTCAAAAAGACTTTGACAAAAATGTTTTTAAGATTGTTGAAAACATGACTCACATTTTGGCAACAACATGTGTGGAGGGCCAATATTGAGAGTCTTTTATACAAGTTGCATTTCTTTTAATAATTCCATATGAACAAATTAAAAACGCTACCGGACATTTAAACAAAAATTTTATTCAATCATCAAAAAACCCTTTAGGTGGTGAATGGATTACCGAATACGATTCCTCTAAATACCGAGCAATATATGCTAAGGCACTGAACAATATCAAAGACAACCTTCCCCTTGGTAATGTTGATATAAATATCTTTAGTAGTCTTGAAATGTTACTAGTTTCTTATTTAAGGTTCTTAAACCATTCTTTTATAGATTACGAGTCAATACCTGAATAACAATATTTTGTTGAAAACGGCGAATTAAATCATTAAAATTATGTGATTACTAAGTGTATTAGTTAAAAAAGCATTTGTTTCATTTTAAAACAACGACAATTTCTCCTTTTATTTTCTTCTCAGAAAAAGTCTTTATTAAGGAGGAAAGAGTACCTCGAAGAGTTTCCTCGTGTTTTTTACCTAATTCTCTCGATAACGTAACCTCAAGACAACAATCATTAAAATTTTCTTTTATTCACTTAAAATTGTCTATTGTTCTGAAAGGAGAGTCATAATATACTATTAAATTGTGTTTTTTCATTGAAGACGAAAGCTGTTCCCTTTTCCTTTTATCCTTTTTTTCTAAAAAACCCAGGAAACTAAAACTCTTAAAAGAAAGCCCAGAAAGAAGAATGGCACACAAAAGCGGACTGGTAGCGCCTCATATTTTTATTTGAATTTTTTCCTGTATTGCTAATGAGACAGCAGTAAATCCGGGATCATTTACAATCGGATATCCTGCATCAGACACAATACAAACAGTTTTGTTTTCATAAATGTTTTGTATTATTTTTTGTGATAAATTTTTATCTTTATCTTTTGTATATTTTACGGTTATTGCATTTAATGAAAATTCATTTTTATATCTCGAAAAAACCAGTCTATCTTCACAGTAAATATAGTCAGCTTTTTTTAATATCTCAATAGACTCCAAACTTATTTCTTTTATTGAACCGATTGGAAGGACCACTAGGTGTAAAAAATGTTTCATTATTATAAATCCTATAATAAAGCAGAAATCCTTTTTCAGTTATTAAAAAATTTTAAAATTGTCTTGTAAAAAGGCGTCTACCAACATTGTTGGATTTAGACCCTTCCCTATTTCAAGAGTTGTTTTATGTATTTGAAAATTAACCTCATCAAGAGATTTTTTTAAGAATTTTTTAAACTTTTCTTCCTCTATAAAATAAGAAAGAATAGCAAGAAAATATCTAGAGCTTCTGGAATTAAAATAAACTCGCTGCGAAATATAGGAATTTTCATCTCTAAAAATATTAAAGAACAAGGTGCGTGTTTTTTTCATTTGTTGCTCGGTTAGACTGGGATCAGAAATTGCCTTGAAATAGTGCTCCTTGCTTAGTAATTTTTTTTCATAAAAAGGAGAATGAATAATATAAAAAGCAGATTCAAGCAGTTTATCTATTTTAGACATGTTTGAAGTGGAAAAAAATAGGAACATGTATGTATTTTCTCTATATATCTTTTTTATCAAGGGAGAAATTTTTTCTCACTTGATGTTTTCAATGTTTTTTATAAATAAAAATTTATTCTTTTTTTCATTTAAGGACGGCTTTTTTAATTCTGTAACAGCATCTGCAATGGTGAGATTACTTTGTTTAGAATCAAAATGGATGTAATCAGAAAAACAATCCTTATCTATTGCATTACAATATTTACAATCCTTGCAGTAAGGGTTTTGTTTTTCACACATATACATTGCAACCAGTATCTTAGGAAGCTCATCAATATTAATTCCAGCGTTATTGTTTATGCCTACAACCCTAGGAAGAGAGTCATTCTTTTTAAATACCTTTAATGTTTCGTAACTTAAAGGAAACATGTCAGCAAAATTATTTAGAGTCATTTTTTATTATTTCAACCATTTTTTCGTAGACTTCATTTGTTATTTCATCAATGTTCTTCGTCGCATCGATAATTTTGTACGGAACAGAAATAAATTTTTCCGGAATACCCAAGTAACTTTCTCTAACCTTCTCATGGAATTCTATTTTTTTTAGATCATAATGAGTGAGTTCGGTTGCAGAGCGATTAGACTTTATTCTTTTCAAAGCAACACTTGGCTCCAAGTCAAAGAAAAACACCACGTCAGGCTTCAATGTGTCTTTTCAAATCTCCATGTTAATTTTGTAAACCGATTCATAACCAAGCCCCATTGCACCGCCTTGGTATGCTAATGCAGAATCCAAATATCTGTCACAAAGAACGTGGTAACCTCTTTTCATATGCGGCAGAATAACGTTCTCAACGTGCTGTGCTCTACTAGCCGCATACAAATATGCTTCAGTTTTTGCAGTAAAACAACTGTGTTTTAGGATAAGCCTTCTAATTGCTTCTGCGCACTCATCGTTTTTTCCGCCAGGTTCTCAAGTCATAAGAAATTTTTCGTTGGGCAAATTTTTCTTCAGCTTTTCATATACTAGATTAGAAACTGTGGTTTTTCCAGACCCTTCGATACCTTCAAAAGTAAAGAACACCTAGATCATTCCTTTTAATTGGGGAGGAAGCCCTTCTTCCATTATTTCGTCTTTTTGTGCTCTAACTGAACTTTGTGCTTCATTAACGCCCACAAGAACCATGTCTTCCACCATTTCTTTGTTTTCGGGGTCTAAGAGATCTTTGTTAATATCAATTTTTACTATTTCTCCATCACCCAACAAATTTATTGTTATTGCGCCACCACCGGTTTCAAATTGAAATTCTTTTTCATCAAATTCGTCACCTTTTTTCTTCATTCCCTCTTGCATTGCCTGCGCCTGTTTTAACATTTGTTTCATGTCCATAATTTAACCTCTATTTCACTTCATATTCATCTTTAAATTCTTTATTTAAGAATTTTTCCAAGTCTGTTGCTGTAGCTTCATCAAAATTCCTTGTGGTTTCGATTGTATTGATTCTTTCAAAATCTAGAAAAAAATCAACATTTATTTTAGTAATGTCTACTTTCTCTAAAGTCTTGTTTTTATCTTTTTCCAAGTAAACACTTTTTGTTTTATTTCAATCGTCCATGCTTAAAGCAATGACTAAAACAGCTCTCCCTAAGATTGTTTTAATAAATTTTATTGTTAAATCCTCATTAATTAAACCATTAATTGAATTGGCAGTAAGCTCATGATCGACAACTAATATTAAAAACTGCTCGCCCGAAGCCACTATTTTTCCATTTACCAACAACCCAGCAAGTCTTTTGTACTGTCTGTTTTGAAGATAATCAGTAACATAATTCCAACGCTCAGTATCTTTTTTTCTCATATCCAAATCAACACTTAGCAAGGTGTTTGCGATATCAGCAGCTTTGTATGGTGAAGAAGTAAGATTTATTTGTTGAGGAATTACTGAAGGAGCGAGATCTAATTTAGGTTCTTTAATTAAATCTTGTTCATCTACAGGAGGAGTTGATTTTAGAGTTTTAGAAACATTTGAGGAAGCGACTTCAGCTAATGGGCGAACAGTTTCCATATCTGATTGCAATGATTGACCTTTTATTCTAGAAGAACCTTCCATACACGTTATTTCAAGCAAATCGTGTTGATTTTCAGAGTAGATAAGGTTTTTAGAAAGTTTTTTGAATAAGTTTATTAGAAAAACAATAACCTCATTTTTAATTTCTATGCTTTTCAAGGTTACTTCATCATAAAAAGAAAAATTATCAGTGTTTTCTGTCAAATTTAAATAGAATTTTTCTTTTAAGAAATTCAGAACATTTAATATGAAGTGCATCATATTAATTCCTTTTCTAAAGAAAGTATTGATTTGATTTTTTATGTTTCCAATATCTCCTGAAACTAAAGATTTTAGAAAGTAAACAAGTTGATCATCTGTTAAGATTCCATAAATTTTTCTAACGTCATCGCTTACGATGTTTTCGTTCGAGTAACTAATACATTGTTCTGCAATTCCTAAGGCGTCTCTAACACCACCTTTGGCGAGCTGAATCATAATTTTAAGAGCTTCTGTTTCCACAATTTTATTTTCCAAATTGAAAATAGTTTTTAAATGATCCTCTAATTCTTCTTTTCAAATGGTGTAAAAATCAAATCGCTGGCATCTTGACACTATAGTTAATGGTATTTTATGAATTTGTGTGGTAGCAAAAATAAAACCAACATGCATCGGAGGTTCTTCCAAAATTTTTAAAAGAGCATTAAATGCCGCAGTTGTTAACATGTGAATCTCATCAATTATGTAAACTTTTCTTTTCAAAAAGGCAGTAGATAAAAGAGCTTTTTCACGTAAGGATCTTATTTCACTGACACTATTATTTGATGCACCATCAATCTCGATTATGTCAGTAGCAGAATTATTTGAAATCGATACACATGCTTCACACTTGTTACAAGGTTCGCCGTCTTGAGAAGACATGCAGTTCATGGCTTTCGCCAAGATTCTAGCAGCAGAAGTTTTGCCCACGCCTCTAGGACCGGTGAATAAATAAGCATGACTAATTTTTTCATTTTTTATTTGATTTAAAAGTATTTTTATAATGTGCTCTTGACCTATAATTTCTTTAAATTGTCTAGGTCTATATTTTCGATATAAGGATAGATATTGCATTTACATTTATTATGATAAATAATTTTATTCAAAACTCGCTTAAAAAATATGAAAAACCCTATTTTTATCGGATTAAATATAGATTAATACTAAATGAATATTAATCTATTTTATAGGTGTGTAAATAGCATTAAAATTATTTTTTGTATTCGGTTTCTAGTATATTTGTATAAATTTCTGTAAGGTTTACTTCGTTAGGTTTCATGTAACGCAGCAAAATATTATGTTTAACTGCAGACGTGTATATTGATTTTATTTGGTCTTCGTTAGAAATCTCAACCATTATTGTTTTGTCTTTTCGTCTACGTGGCGAGAGACCCTTAGGAAGAATCTTCATAAAAGAAGTGTTGTTATCGGTGTTAATTATGTATTGATTTTCTAAAAACTTTAATTTTTTTATTTCGCCTGTGAAAATAACCTTACCTTTCTCTAAAACAGTTATTTCATCAACAACATCATTCAATTCTGATAACACGTGAGAAGAAATGAAAACAGTAAAACCTTGTTTTCTAATTTGAGATAACGTGGAAAAAAACTCTATTCTAGCATCTGGGTCTAGGTTAGCAGCGGGTTCATCCATGATTAATATTTGAGGGTTTGTTATTAGTGCCTGCATTAAATAAACTTTCTTTTTTTGACCACTAGAAAGAGAATTAGGATCTTGTTTTCTAAATTTTTGAATTCCCATGGCATTCTTTTCTCAATTGATTGCCAGTTTTTCTTGTGCTTGTTTTTTCGTATAGCCATATAGTCTAGCCATGTGAAGAAGGTAAGAATCTATTGTCATTTTTGCAGGGAACCTTGCATTTTCTGGAATATAAGATATTAACTCTTTAGCTGGTATGCTTTGAGAAGGAAAATTATTAATTGTTATTGAACCCTTTTGATATTTTAATGCACCAATTATTGATTTTATGGTTGTTGTTTTTCCAGCACCGTTCGGTCCAATAAACCCGTGGATTTTTCCTTTTGTGACACCAAAAGACACGTCTCTTAAGGCAAGAAATTTCTTATAATACTTAAAAACATTTTTTGCAGTTATTATGTGGTTTTCGTCTTCTTTATACGTGTATTCTGATATTTCCATGTAATAATTGTAACAAATAATAAAACAACACATCTAATAGACAACTCTGCAGTTATAAACAATAAGTTTTCATAATGTAAAAGCCTCATAAACAAAAAAACTAGAAGCTTTGCCTTGAAAGGTATATTTAAAGCACAAAAAAACAAATGCACTATGAATTTGATAACATTAGTATAAGACCGTTATTTATAAGGAGAAAAATGGAAAACAAACAAAATCAAATCGATTTAAAGATGGACATGAATAAAATCAGTACCGACACTTTAAAACCCGATGAAATCGAAAACGCAAAAGCATGCTACGAAACGCTAATTAAATTACAAAAATTTAGCTATGTAACTGCAGTTCTTTGATCTATTACAATTATTGGTGCATTTGTAATATTGCCCATAATTATAGTTAGAATCATCATGTTAAAGGCTAAAATTTCTTTAATACAAGAACATGGATACAAAGAAATAAAAGGAATGGCGACATTTTTTACAGGCTGAACAATTGCTTCACTAGTATTGTTCACTGGATTTATTCCTCTAGTTCTTTTTGTTCGTATCTGATCAAGTTCTTCCAATTTAACAAAAGCTTAATTTATTAGGTTTGCTCTTCTAGCTGAACATCTATTACTCCTGGAACTTCTTCCAGGAGTATTTTTTCTATTCCATCACGCAAGGTTATATCAATCAGACCGCACCCTACGCACGCGCCTAGTAATCGAATAAAAACCGTACCACCTTCAAATTTAACAAATTCAATATCCCCGCCATCCATTTGTATAAAAGGTCTTATTTTTTCAATTGTTTCTTTTATGTCTGCTATTGGGTCTCTTGGCATTTTAATTCTTTCGCTACAAACTAACTTTACATTTCTTTATTGTTTGATAAAAAAATTATATAAAATTATTTGTCTCTTTTTGTTTTAAAAAAATTAAGAAGCAACGTTTGGAAACCGATGTCTTCTTTAAATTCCCAACTTATAGTATGATTTATGTTGTTGTTTTCGCTGAGTTCTTGTATTATTTTGGCAGTGCTGTATTTCGAGTTTTTACAACAGTAGACAACTTTAGAAATTCTTGAATGAATAATAGCGCCCGCACACATCAAACAAGGTTCAAGAGTTGTAAAAAGCCAATAGCCATTTAGTCTTCAATTTTTTATTTTTTTACAATAGCTTTGTAAAATTTTTATTTCAGCATGCTGTGTAGGATCGTTATCACTTTCTTTTGTATTGTGAGCACGAGCAACAATCTTATTTCCCAAAACCAATACAGCCCCAACAGGAACCTCATTAATTTTTATTGCTTTTTTTGACTCAACTATTGCTTCTTTTAGAAAATTCATGGAATACGCCACTTCACACAGCACTGCTTTTTAAGGCTGCTACGGTTAGGTTCTGACCTGGTTCAAAGGTTACTATTGAAGTGGCAAGATTATTATATCAATATGGAAAGGGTATTACACAAAATAAATCTTGAGGCATTAAATTTGTTCCACGTGGAACTTTACAAGTATTCTCTTTTAAAATAAGGAACCAAAACAGTGGGTATTTTTACTTTCTGAAGTTTTTCATCGTAATTATTTTCAATTATTGCTGCAATTAGTCTACTAATTGCAAGTGCAGACGCATTCATTGTTATTGCAAGGGTTTTAGAATTATCACTCTCTAAAAATCTTGTTTTCATACGATTACTCTGAAAATCCTCCATTATGCTTGCAGACGAGATCTCACGGTATTTTCCGACTCCTGAATTTCATATTTCATAGTCAAATGTTTCAGCACTAGTAAAACCTAAATCTCCTGTACACAAATGGACTTTACGATAAGGAATTTCAAAAGAATCTAAAACTTTTTCTACAGATGTCTGTAATTCTTTAAATTCCTTCTCTTTTTGAGAAAAATGACATATTTTCACAATTTCTACCTTATTAAACTGATGAATTCTGATTAAACCTCTATTGTCTTTGCCGGCTGCACCAGATTCTTTCCTAAAACACGCTGATTGTGTAACATACTTAAATGTTTTTTTTTGCTTTAACAACTCTTCCGCGTGTAAATTAGTTAAAGTAACCTCTCCAGTGGGTATTAAGTACTGTTTTGCGTTTACCGCATACATATCCTGTGCTAAATAAGGTAGCTGACCAGTGTTTACCATTGTTTTTTTATTTACTATGTAAGGCAAGGAAACCTCTTTATAGCCTCTTTTAATTTGAAATTCAAGCAAATAATCGGTCAATTTTCTTACTAATTCCGCTCCCTTTGATAAATACTGAACAAATCTTGTTCCCGACAAGGAAACACCACCTTTTTCAGAAGCAATTTCAAGATCCTCCATCAACATTCAATGAGGATTGTTTTTCTTAACAGCTTTCCCCTTTTTTCAAAGGACCACATTGTTTTCTTCATTTATTCCATAAGGAACTGTTCCACGTGGAACATTAGGAATTAATAACGCTTTTTTTTCAAATTCATCGGTTTCTACCTTAAGTGTGTTTTTCAAAATTTCCATTTTTTCTTTTAAAGATTTACTTTTCAGGGAAAGAACGCCTCTTTCGACAACACCGGCATCTTTAAATTTTTCAGCAATCTTTTTTGCGTCATGTTGGTAAGATTCTAGTTCTCGTTTTGCTTTGCTTATATTTAAGTAGAGGTTTTTTCATTCATCTAACAGCATAGTGTTAAATCCACGATCTTTTAATTTTTCTTTAATGCTTTCTTCGTTGTCTATATATTTTTTTACACTATTCATTTATACCGTCCTCCGAAATAACGTGCGCATTGATGACTTTATCGCCATCTTTTATCCTTGCAAGAATTACTCCTTGAGTATTTCTACCTTTGCTTCTTATTTTTTCGGTTTTGATTCTTACCGCTTTACCTAGTTTCGTAGTTATAAGTATTTCCTCGTTAGATTTTATGGTATTACAAAATGTTAAATTACCGGTTTTAGGTGTTATTTTGTATGTTTTAACGCCCATATTAGATAGTCTATTCTCTTTATACACACTATCAGTTGTTATTTTACCATATCCATTTTCTGTTATAAATATCAAGTCAGCTGATTTAGAAAAATCAATAGCATCAGACAAACAATCTCCTTTTCTAAATTTTATTGCTGTTCTTCCCACGGCCTGTCTGCCGGAATATCTAAATTGACCAGCCTTGACTTTAATTGCGTATCCTTTTGCTGACGAAATGAAAATAAAATTATCTTTTTCCACAAGCAATGATTTCGACAATTCGTCTCCTTCTTTTATAGTTATCGCATTTATTCCAGAGGATAAAATATTTTTAAATAGCGAAAGTTTCATTTTTTTGGCCAAACCTTTTTTCGTTATTAAAACCAAATCATATTTTTCCGCATCAACCCTAGGAACAAGTTTAATGGTTTGAATTGTTTCGGTAGGTTTAATTTTGGTCATTATATTTCTAATGTAAATACCTTTTGATGTTTTTTCTAAATCAGGGAATTTATAAACAAACTCCTTGTAAATTCTTCCTTCATTTGTAAAGATATATACCGAATCCTTGCTATTACAAACCAAAGTATCTTTGAAATATCTTCCTTCTGGAAGTGTTGCAGCTTTTACACCGAGAGCTCCTCTTTGCAATGAAGAGTATTTTGAAAGATCTACTCGCTTTATATAACCGTCATTGGTTAATGTCAACACTATTTCTCTTGGCTTAACTAGATCAATTTCCTCAGTGTTTACAAAATCTTTTTCAGCAATCTTAGTTTGTCTTTCTTTTCCAAATTTTGCAATAATTTCTTCTTGCTCAGAAATTATTTTCTCTTCCATCGTCAAATCATCATTTATTAATTTGTTCATTTCTTGAATGGACTTTTCTAGTTCTTTAATCTCTGTTTCAATGCGGTTTTGTTCCAAGCTTGTCAATCTTTGCAATTGCATTTCAAGAATTGCTTTAGCTTGAACACTATTGATTTTAAAATGATCCATTATTTTTTCTGAAGCATTTTTAGAGGTTTTGGATTTACGAATGATATGAATTAGTTTATCGACATCAGATAGACACTTTTTAATTCCAGATAGAATAGAAAGTCTTTTTTCGTATCCCCTTTTTAAATATAGAGATTTTTTCTTAATTGTGGTTTTTCTAAAAGTAATAAAACTTTCAAGCGCTCCCTGTAATGAAAAAGTTTTAGGATTATTTTCTGTATCCAATGCTACAAACTGATATCTAAATTTAGATCTTAAATCTGTTTTCGTAAATAAATTATTAACAATGAAATCAACATTTGCAGTACGTTTAAGATCTATTACGATTCGTATTCCTTCAAGACTTGTTTCATCCCTTAAATCGGAAATATCTTTTAAAACTCCCTCGTTGACTAATTTAGCAATTTTTTCCACAA
This sequence comes from Mycoplasmatales bacterium, assembly GCA_014238525.1. Classification (GTDB taxonomy): domain Bacteria; phylum Bacillota_I; class Bacilli_A; order Mycoplasmatales; family JABAAY01; genus JABAAY01. The sequence goes on along the minus strand of JABAAY010000007.1, from coordinate 5,364 downwards.
TTATACTTTTGTTAACTTGGTAAGGAATATCTGTAAAAACAATGGATTTATTCCCGTTTTTCCTAGTTTCAACGGTGTAATTTGATTGAATCAATGCGCCGCCACTTCCTGTTTCGTATGTTTTTTGTATTTCTTTAGAATTAACAATTTTTCCGCGAGTTGGAAAATCAGGACCTTTAATGATGGTTAAGATATTATTATTTTCTCCATTTTTTATTACGTCAATTACCGATGAACAAATTTCAACTAAATTATGTGGAGGTATTGATGTTGTAAGAGCAACAGCAATCCCCACCGATCCATTAATCAATAAATTTGGAACTATGGAAGGAAGCAGCACGGGTTCGATTTCAGAATCATCATAGTTTGGTACAAAATCCACTGTTTCATACTTTATATCTTTTAATAATAACTCAGCGTATTTTGTTAGGCGGGCTTCTGTATACCTCATTGCAGCCGCTGAATCGCCATCAATTGAGCCAAAGTTTCCGTGCCCCTCTATTAAAGGCATCATTAAACTAAAGCTTTGAGCCATTTTTACAATTGTGTCGTATACTGCAGTATCCCCATGAGGATGGTACTTACCAATTACTTCTCCAACAATTCGCGCAGACTTTTTGTACGGAGAGTTGCTCAACATGCCTAAAGAATGCATTGCATATAATATTCTTCGATGAACGGGCTTTAAACCGTCATTAATATTCGGAAGGGCACGAGAAACAATAACGCTCATTGCATAATCAATAAAAGATTGTTTTACTTCTCTAACTAAATCCCGCTGTAAAAATTCTTCTTTCACCATTAAATGTCCATATTCTTAGCTTTTGCTACATTTTCTCTTATAAATATTTTTCGTTCTTCTGCATCAGGACCCATTAAGGAAGAGAATATTTTGTCAGCCGCCTCTGCATCTTCAACAGATAGTTGGAACATTTTTCTAGATTCTGGGTTCATAGTTGTTTCTCAAAGTTGACCGGGGTTCATTTCACCAAGACCTTTATATCTTTGCAAATTTAATTTATCGCCATTTTCCTGACGAAACTTTTGTAATTCTCTATCGGAATACATGTAATAAATCTTTTTGTTTTTTGTGATTTTATACAAAGGGGGTCTTGCTGTATAAATATAACCTTCTTCAAATAAATCTTTCATAAAACGGTAAAAAAACGTCAATAAAAGAACTCTAATGTGAGAACCATCCACATCTGCATCAGTCATAATAACTATTTTGTGATATTTTAATTTGGAGATATCTAACTCATCTTTTACGCCACAACCCAAAACTCTAATTAACGAATTAACTTCCTTGTTTTGAAAGACTTTATTTAGTCTAGTTTTTTCAGTGTTTATGACTTTTCCACGCAAAGGAAGGATTGCCTGAATTTTTCTATTTCTTCCCATTTTTGCACTGCCACCCGCAGAATCACCCTCAACCAAGAATAATTCGGTTGCTGCTGGATCATTTGATGAACAGTCGGCCAACTTACCTGGAAGCCCGCTTGATCTTAAAACACTTTTTCTTCGAACAAGATCCCTGGACATCCTTGCTTCTTCTCTTGCTTTTTTTGCAAGGTGAACTTTCTCAATAATTGATTTCGAATCAGCAGGATTTTCTCCAAGAAAACGCAAGAAACTTTTAGAAAAAAAAGAACCAACAATATTTCTTAATTCTGAGTTTCCTAATTTACCTTTTGTTTGCCCTTCATACTGAGGATCTTTGTACCTAAGGGAAATTATCGCGTGAAGTCCCTCTCTTGCATCTTCTCCAATTATTTGACCGACAGACTTAAATGCAGAATTACTATCTGAATTAATATATGAATTAATTGCTCTTGTAAGACCTGCTTTAAAACCATCTTCGTGAGTCCCACCACCATGTGTGTTCACATTATTACAAAACGAAACTAACGATGTTGAGTACATGTCTTCATAACACAACGCTATTTCAAGCTTATAATTATCACCGGATTCCGAATCAAAGTAGATTGTTTCTTGAATTGATCCGTTTTTGTTCCTTGTTTTTTTTAAGTATTCTTGTATTCCGCCACTGTAGTGATAAGTTCTTGACTTATCATCAGGTTTATAAGTGAAGTTTATTTTTAAATTTGGATTTAAAAAAGCTAACTGTTTTAGTCTACTTTTTATAACGTTGTAACTCAAAACAGTTGTTTCTGAAAATATTGTAGCATCGGGTTTAAAATAAATTTTGGTCCCTGTTTGTGTAGAGGTACCAATTTCTTTCATTTTGGTAGTTATTTCTCCACCGTTTTCAAAAGCAATGTAATAGACCTTGTTATCTCTTCTTACTCAAACTTTAAACGATTCAGAAAGGGCATTTACAACACTAGCGCCCACGCCGTGCAAACCACTAGAACTAGAATACGCATCCCCGCTAAATTTACCACCAGCATGCAAAATAGTCATAACTGTTTCTAATGTATTTTTGTTTGTTTTACTGTGGATATCAACTGGAATACCTCGCCCGTTATCAGAAACTTCAACGGAGTAATCCTCATTAATTACAATGGTTACCTCTGTACAAAAACCTGCTAACGATTCATCAACACTGTTGTCTACGATTTCTCACAAAAGATGGTGTAATCCGGTTTCACTTGTATTACCAATATACATTCCAGGTCTTTTCCTAACGGCCTCTAACCCTTCAAGAACTTCTATTTGTTTTTCGGTATATTCTTTTGACATATTTTTCTTACTAAAAGATTAGTATATCACAACAACACCACAAAAACGAGTGAGAGTTGATTAAAAACACGTTTTATCAACTTAAAAGGTAGAAGTCGTATAATTTAAAGAAAACGAAATTTTGCTGTTTTAGAGAAAAAAACACGCTTTAGTTAATTTTAATGGGAAGAATTATGTATCTAGAGTTAGAGCCTTTGTCTTCGAATAAAACCGGTTTAGAAGACCCATTAAAAACAATAGAAATTTTATTATCACCAAAGGCTTTTAATCCGTCTAGTAGATAGCCACAATCAAGAAGAATTTTTATATCTTCTCCCTCAAACTCAAATTCGGAAATTTTCTCAGAAAACTTTCCGATTTCAGTTTCATTAGCCTCTATTAATATTGACTCTTTAGAAATTGATAAGGACACAATTACCTTGTTTGAAGAAGAAAGAACCAACGCTCTTCCCAAGGTATTAATGAAGTCACTTTTATTAATGAATATTTTTGTTGTATAGCCTGATGGAAATATTTGAGAAGCATTAGGATAAATTCCATCTAATAAACGAATTTGAATTAAACAATTACTTGTTTTAAAGAGAACAGAACTATCTAAGAAATGAATCTGAAAGTTTTCATCCTCTATTAAAGGGAAAATATCGGTTAGTACTTTTGCAACAATTATTTCGCTAAACTCTAATTGATCATCAATGTTGATTATTTGTTGGGCAAGGCGGTGAGAATTTGTTCCAGTGATGTAAAGCTTTCCCTTGCTGCTCCTAAAATTAATTCCATTTAAAATTGCTCTTTGATTGTTAGAACTTGCCGCAAAAGAAACGTGTCTAATTATGGACTCTAAATCTGTTTTATTAAATTCAATATAATTTTTAGATTCTTTAAAGGTTATCTTGGGATAATATTCTGAACTCATTAGATTAAACTCGTAATTTATGGATCTTGATTTTAGTTTTAAGATTTTTTGTTCAACAGTATTTAAGGTTATGTAATCGGATTGACATTTTTTTGTTGCATTGTAAAGTAGTTTATGTTTTATTAAAAATTCGCCGGGCTCCAACCCTATTATGTTTATATCATCTACTTTATGCATAACACGAATCGAAACATCGCTTTCCGATGACGAAACAGTAAGGTAGTCGTTTTCTAAAACAAAATTAACACCCAGTAAAATATTACTGAAAGATTTTGTACTGATTGCTTTTCCGGTTTTTAAAAGAATATTTTCTAATAGTGCTTTTGTTATTTTTATTTTCATAACTAAAGTATAAACAGTTTTGCCTATTTAATAATACTAAATAATCTAATCCACTCTTTTATTGGTATTTCTTGAGCTCGAATGTTTTTCTTTTCAAGGTTTTTCAGAAGTTTGTTCTGTATGTTCTTGTCATCTTTTCAATTATTAATTAATGTTTTTCTTTTATGAACAAATGACTTTTTAACGAATACAAGAAACGATAAAACATCTTTCTTGCTGAAATTACTCTTTGTTTTTTTAAAAAAAGAGAAAGAACCACTGTCTACTTTTGGAACAGGAACGAACACTTTATTAGAAATTGAAAACTTTTGCGCTGGTGAATAAAAGAAGTTAAAAGCAACAGAAAGATAACCATAGGATTTGGTTCCGGGTCTACTAAAAATTTTATCAATAAATTCCTTTTGCAGTGTTAAAAAACCGGAATCAATTTTTTCATTATTGTCGATAATGTATGCAAGGAAAGGACCACTAATTTTATACGGGACATTTGAAATGATGGTGGTTTTTGAGTTTTGAACTTCATACTTCAGAATATCTTTGTTGATTAACTCGATTTTTTCATTACGAAACTTCTTAGTTAAAAATTCCACCAGTCTTTTATCAATTTCTACTGCTTTTATTGGGACATTAAGTTTCACAAGTTTATTTGTCAGTGAACCAAGGCCGGGACCTACTTCTATTATGTTTTTACACTTTAGATCAGAAATGACTCGCATCATTTTATCTACTATGTTCTGATCAATTAAAAAATTTTGTCCAAATATTTTTGAAGACCTAAAAGAATATTCGGTACAAAACTTTTGGTATTCTTGAATTAACGACATTTTGTAAATAATTCAAAAGCGTTTGCTGTGGTAATTGAAGTGACATCTTGCAACGATAACTTACGTAAAGAAGCGACTTTATTTGCAACAATTTTTACTTTAGAAGGTCTGTTGACTGTTCCTCGATAAGGAACAGGGGACAAATAAGGGGAGTCGGTTTCTAAAAGAATTGAACTAACCGGGATGGAAGTCACAACCTCTCTCAACTCTCCTGCATTTGCAAAAGTTATTATTCCTCCAAACCCTAGTTTAAAACCTAGAGAAATGCCTCTTCTTGCTTGTTCCAACGTTCCCGAAAAACAGTGAATCACACCTGTGATTTTTCCTTTAAAGTGTTCTATAATGTTGAATAAATCATCAAAAGCATCTCTACAGTGAATAATTAAAGGAAGTTTTTGCGAAATGGCAAATTCTATCTGCTGAACAAAAACTTTCTTTTGCAAGTCTTTATCAAATCCATCATAGTGGTAGTCCAATCCACACTCTCCAATAGCCGCTGTTGAACTATGTTCAGTTAACAAATATCATTGATTCAGTTCTGCTGAGCTCATAACACGTTTTGCATTATTTGGATGAACACCC
>JABAAY010000079.1 GCA_014238525.1 Mycoplasmatales bacterium | reverse complement strand
TATAAAACAGCGGAGTCAAACATAACATAATTTGATTTAGAATTACGTTATTACCAACAACCAGACGCGACGAAGCATTTTACTGACCACCAGTACTACGTTGGATGTTTTTCAATAAATTAAAAAAATGTGACCATATCTCGAACTAATTTTAGGTTAAATTAGCGTCGGATATTGTCAGAAACACATATCGTCGCTCGGGGACCAAAACCTCGTAAGTCGGTTTTTTTTCCGGAACACGTTTTTTTGATTTTTATATTATTCCCGCCAATGTTTGTTGACATCCACTGGTTACGTATTGTAAAGTAAGATTGTTCGTGTCCTTCTAATACATATTTTATTGTGTTAAAAGTGATTTTAGCGCAAAATATTGAGATACGTGGTTTTGATTTTATGTTTTTGTGGCGTCATTGATTTCGTTTTTTGCTTCTCATTTCGTTTTTTACGTCACCTGAAAAAGTCGACTTACGAGGTTTTGGTCCCCGGGCGACGATATATATGTACTAATACTTGTGATTTGTAGGTGCTTTATTGTTAATGTTTGTAAAAAAATTATGAAAATGTGTTAAGAAATAAAATATAAAATATAAAAAGTTTGGAGAAGCCGAACCTTATGGTGAAGCCGAGCCCACTCAAGCAATGTTGGAAGCTGGAAACTACAAAAAAACACACAAAAAAATAGCGGGGATGGATGTTGCCATTGAAAACAAAAAAGGTTCTACCAGAAAAGGCACAGATAGAGCTGGTAAAGAATGGTCTATCACAATGAAAGATGACTATGGCTATTTTAAAAGAACTGAAGGCAAAGACGGAGACCAAGTAGATTGTTTTATAAATTCTGATTGTAAAAATTTTGAAGACAAACCAGTATTTGTAATAGACCAGCAAAATCCTGCAACCAAGAAATTTGACGAGCACAAAGTTATATTAGGAGCTGAAACAAAAAGCGAAGCAGAGACAGTTTATAAAAGAAATTATGATAAAAAATGGGATGGTATTAAAAACATAGCAGAGTTTGATTTGGAAAACTTTAAAGACTGGTTATTTGATAAAAACAAAACAAAAAAAGAGGTGAAAATGGGAGAGTCTGAAAAATCTGGTGAAAGTCAAAATAATTTTTTAAACACAAACAACAAAACACAAATGAAACACATTGGAGAAGGAGAAAGAAAATTAAAAGATGACGGAGGTAGTGCTTTAGATTTTTCTATGTATAAAGAAACTGGCAGTTCTTATGGCACTAACTGGAAAATAAACTACGATGGAGGACAATGGAATTTTTATAATAAAAAAGCGGCAGACAAAATATATGATTTTATAAAAAAGAATGTTGATTCTTATAAAAAATTAACACAAAAACAAATAACAGACTTTACATATCATTCCGCTAAAATAAATTCTTCTAAATATGGAGAAGCAGAAATTGAAGAGGAAGACTTTGGTGAAGCAGGAAGAAGGGAAACACGCAAGAAGGCAGAAAACATTTTCAATGAACTTTTAGAAAAAGGACAT
>JABAAY010000078.1 GCA_014238525.1 Mycoplasmatales bacterium | reverse complement strand
CTCCCACCTTTTATTACAACAAAGGGCTAAAACTTATTTTGTCTTAGCCCTGTTGTTAATCAATATATTTTTTATAAATTAATTTTTCTTTACTCCAATTTGCTCCATAAATGCCTTTTAAATAGTTTTCTATGTACTTTTCGTATAACTTAGTATCTTGTCCAAAATCTTCTTGATAATGGCATTCTGGGCACAATGTAACAATATTTTCTTCTATGCCCAAACCTCCGCTGTGACCTTTTGATAAAATGTGCGTTTGCACAGATTTTAGGAACATATTTTCCACAATATACACACTTGTTGTTGTCTCTGTTCCAAACTTTTTCTTTTACTTTTTGTGAGATTTCACAAGCTTTACTTCTTTTGCTCATTATTTCCCCCAACTTTCTAATAAACTATCTATTTCATTTTGCGGTTTTGTTTCTATTTCTGCTATTTGACATTCGCTTACTAATCCGTCAATTAGAATTGACATTTCTTTTCTGTTCATTTCGCTACTACCTTTGTATACTTTATAGTGTTTAAATGTTTTTCCATTTAAAACGGATTCTCCTGCCTCTACATAGTATTTGAAGTATGGCTTCACATCTATATTTGCTATCACACTAACAATTTCGCTTTGTCCATACCTTTGAAGTAATAAGAAATGTAATTCTTCTTTGCTTATTCTTAATACATTTGCCAATTCGTTTACTAATTCCCAATAGTATGCATTTGCTTTTAATCCACGTTTTTCGCTATACTCTTTTACTTCGTATTTCTTTTCTTTGTCTTGCTTTAGTAAAAATGTTATACATTTTTTTGCTGTTCCTACCATATAAAACACCTACTTTTGTTCTCCTGCTAACTTCTTGTCATTACTCTTTAATGCATTTTCTATTGTTGAATAATCTTTTACTTCCAATATTTTTGGTAAATTTCCTATCCTTGATTTTTTTACTATTGCTTTTGTTCCTTCTTCTGCTCTTTCTAGTTGAATGACTATATCCATTAAATATTCCACTATATCTAATGCGTCATATGTTAGCCCTACTGGTTGCAATTTTCCTTCTTTTGTGTCCCATACATTTCTTGCTCTTGCTACTAATATTAAGTTCATAGGCACGTCTTTTAATTGATTTAATACTGTTCTTGCCATTTCTCTACGATATGCATACCATTTTGTTTTTTGCAATTGATTTAATTCCCCTACTTTTTTTCCTACCATTTGTTCATATTTTTTAGCACTTACATCTTCTATACAATCTAATAAATCTGTTATTGGGTCTACTATTAATGTTTTTCTGTCTGGGTATTCACCTTTCAAGATTTCTTCTATCAAATTTACTGTTAATGTAGCTGGATTGCTTGCTCTATTATCAGTCTTATTTACTTCTGCTTTATAAAAATCAAACTGTTCTGCATATAGCCTTGTACTTCCTTCTAAATCTATTACAATTGGACTTGGAGAGGATAACGCAAATCTACTTTTACCACTTCCACTTTCTCCCCAAACCATTATTTTTAAATTAACATCATCTAATGTTGCTTTTTTTGCTAATCCCACTTTATATTCCTCCATAAAAATTATTTTTGTTATCTTTTTTTTCAACAAAAATAGTTAAATCTGAAACAGTATCAATAAAAGTTTTTTCTTTTATTAGGGATG
>JABAAY010000077.1 GCA_014238525.1 Mycoplasmatales bacterium | reverse complement strand
TGGAATTCAGACTTAGTCTTTTTATCAATATTTTCTTAGGAGGAATCTACAACTTAAACATTTTCAGACATGTTGCTAGTAGATGGAATTTAGACTTCAGACATTTTCAAGTATGTTTATAAAAGATCAACGTTCTCTTTATCTACTTATATTCTTTCCTTCCTTGTTATACTTTTTTTAACATTACCCAGCATTGTTGCCATTGCCACTCAAAATCTAGATGTGAGCGCATATAATAACGCTTTTGTTCCGGGTTTTAACCAAGGTATAACGTTTTTCTATACCTTTACCATTGCATTTGTTTTTGTTGCCATAAAAACGGTTCAAAATTTTACTCAAGAAGGAGAAAGAGGCATTATGCTTATTTTGTTGAGTAAACCACTCTCTAGAGCTAAAATTTACTTCCATAAATTTATTGGTGTAATTCTTTCTGGAATTACTTTTTCGCTCTTCTCTATTTTCACGGCAGGCGTTTTAACACTTATTCTTGTTGGTGCAATAAGTTCATCAGCTCCAGCCGGTAACTTTCTTTCTACTTCTGCTTTTTGAGACCAATGAGTAAACTTTTTTGTTTTGGGTGCTGTCTGAAGTGTTTTTTTAACAATAGGAATTACAGTTTTCTCATTTGCAGTAGGATTATTTTTTAATAGCGTCTTCACTTTAATAGTTGTTATTTTAAGCGGTATTATTACTTACTTCTTGGGTGCAATTTTACCTATATTGGTTTCTATTAACACAATCATTGATTTCGCAACCGTGGCAGTTGACATTCAAACACAAAGTTTTAATGGAGTTGACAGGGTTGACAACGTAGCAGTAAATGGCTTACCAATACAAACAGCACTTCGCAATAGGGCCGAGCAATTATCATCTATTGACGGAATTACCGACTTACAAGTTCCTGAGTTTGGATACGCTTTTAAGACTGGTAACTCAGGGAGCGGAAGCACACAAACAGCCTTTGACACATCAAACGAAGTCTTAATTGATTCAGACTACACTACCAACAATTTTTCTCCACTTTCCTTAACAACTCCAGTACCGTCTGCGTCTGACTTCGCGAACGGAAATGTGCCTGTCTTTGTAAGTTTGGGAGGATTAAATGTTCAAAATAGTGCTATAGATGCTTCTAATAGACCTTTTTCAGAATTTAACACGAGTAGAGAATCAGAGTTTGATCCTAATAATCCATTTATTAACTACAGAGTTTATCCAATAAATTTTGCTGATAGTTACAGAAGCGCTCAGCGAATTGGAGGAGCAGTTTACATTTTGAATCTTGGATATCAAATTAACTGAATGTTTGCGAACCTGACTTTACAAGCAAGCTTCCCAAACTCTAATAATCCAAACTTTAGTAACGCAAATGTCGCTCCTTTAACAATCATAAGAGGCAACCTTCCTGAAAGCAATACAGTAAAAGCATATCCTTACGCAAACGTTACATATAGAGAAAATGGAGGTCCTGAACAGACCAAAAGAATTGTCTTATACGATGAAAATTTACAGGTACCTATTCCTACTAGCACCACCAATGCAACTGTTGGTTTATCGGAAGCGACTGAATCATTTATAGTTACTGGGGAAAACCCAAATGTTGAATTTTATAGTTCCACGGGTTTATATGTTGGATATTCAGTTGTCGGAGTTCTTTTAATAACAGCCAGCTATTTAAAATTTCGTAAAAAA
>JABAAY010000076.1 GCA_014238525.1 Mycoplasmatales bacterium | reverse complement strand
GAAAACATCGAGTGACGAATATGATGACAAATGATTCTTTAAATTTCTGCTGATACCGATCCGATGTCGTAGCTACGTTTACACGGGGAGAAAGTTTCGTGACACTTGTTAATGTTTTTGCAAAAGTTGTTAACGCTGTTATACGTTCTTTTTCTTCCCATTGTGTTTTGACTTTGTTTTTTACAACGTCAAATGGTTGTATTTTTTTAGGTATAATAGAGTTTACACGTATCCAGTAATACCCTTTAATTTCTTCGTTTTCTACTTGTTCAATTGCGGAAGGAGTGGAACCAATACTTTGTGTGTAAATATCATTCATTAAATTAGGGAGTTTAGAACTAAGTGTAGGAGTATCTTTATGTTTCACAGATTTTAGAGTGGTGTGTTGAATGTTATTATTGTTAGCAATTACTTCAAATGATAGACCTTCTGAAATTTTGTTATCAACCACAGTTGCTATTTTTAGCATGTTTTCATAAGCACGTTCTAGGACAAGGTAATTACGGATTTCATTTTTGACGTCTTCTAAAGACTGTGTTTTTCCTAATGTTATGTGACGTATATGTAATAATATAGCACCGAATTCAGTATTTATGATTTGTGATGTTTCACCCTGTTTGAGTGAAAAGGCATGTTGAGCAATCGCTTTTGAGAGAAAGTCTTTTTGTTTCAAAGCACCAAGGTATGTATCTTCTGGGGTTAATTTCAGTGTTTCGCGAATCTTCGCAAATGATGTTTTTTTGGCTAAAAGTTTTTTGACTTTGTTGAGGTGTTCATCTTTAATTGCCATTTGGTCAATTTCACGAATTTCAGGTATTTTATACGTCTCTAAGTGTTCCTCGTAACTGTTTTTGATAGAGGCATTGTCAATTTTTATATTTTTTGTGAGTTGCTCTGTTGTAATTGTTAAAATATCCACATTACGTTTTTCTGCAGTGCTAAAAGATGTTTTTGTATTTTTGTAAAATTCTTTTAAATTCTTTTTTGTTGGTGATTTGATTTTAATATAATTTCCAGAAGGTTGTAGAGTGATGTAACGAATATTACGTCGTTGTTGGAAATATTGGTAAATTTCAGTGGTGAGTATATCAGGAATCACATTCGTCCCAACAATAGCATTGAGTAATTGGTTACGTACTAAATTATAACGAATTTCTTGAAAGAAACTAGCTTCTGTTAAATTATTCAAGCGTAAAATACGTTCAAAGGTTGGACGATCAAATTTGTTTTGTGAACCAAAAAAGAACTTATCATTATGAATTTGTTCGGCAATTATTTTATCACTGATGGTTAACCCTAGTTTTCGTGTTATTTCATCTAATGTAGCGAGTGTTATTAGATTGTTAAGTGTAGACTTAGGAATGCCTAACAATTGAGCCTGTTCAGGTGTAAGTTCTTGTTGGAAGCGTGTGCTATAATCTTGTAATTGTCGTTTGTAGATGCGTTGAAACTGCTCTGTAGATATAGATTGCTCTCCGACTGAGGCAACTTCATTTTGTTGTCCTCCTATTAAAACATTCCCAATTCCCCAACTCACAAAGGCGATAATTAATAAGCTAATAAGCGCTAAGACAAAAAACTGTTTAAGATATTTTTTTAGTGTATTTACAGCATCCCCTTCTACAAGTTCATATTTTTTTATATGAGAAATTGGACTTTCATTTTCGTGATAATCTAACACTTTTTCCAGATAATTTTTATAATTTTTTGT
>JABAAY010000075.1 GCA_014238525.1 Mycoplasmatales bacterium | reverse complement strand
GCCCGAAGACGATGTTGAACGAGACGCAAGAGGAGGAAGTTGCGGAGTATGTCGCAAAAGTTAAAGAGCGGGTGAAGAGGGAAAAATCATAGTGAACTGCTGTAAGGCAATGATTTTATGTAGCTCTCCATAAACTTCCAGTCAGGTTGTCCAATTGCGTTAGTTGGAAGTTTTACACTTAATTTTTTAATTCTACTTTGACTACATTTTCTTCCATAATTATATCTGTATTGCTCTAAATTTAAAATTGTTACTAAAAACATGGCAATGTATTTATTTAATTCAAACTTAGGGATTAATTTCTCTACATGATCGCTTGCCGAAAAATTTTGATGTTGATAAGAGCAATAACCCAAAACAGCACTGTCGATTGTTAAAACATTACATTTTTCCGTAAAAAAATCATAAAAATTATCAACACCATTATTTGTAGCTTTTGTTGTTACATAAGGGTATTGCCCCTTCCCATATTCTTCCAGCTCTAACAAGGGAGTTGTTTTGCTTCCAGTAATTTTAAAAATATCTTCGAGTATAAAAAATTTCCAGCGGTTAATTTCCAGCGACAGAATTTTATTCTGATTTAAAAAAGAATTGTCAGATACTTCTTTTGTCAAACTGTTTCCTAACAAAAATGTAACATAACTTAAATTTGTTTGTATAAATTCTTTTGAAGATAAAGTCAAGTAGTTAGTTGTCATATAATTTTCTGCTGACCACTCCATATCCGCGTTTACTTTTTTATTGACACTGATTCCAGCCTCCTGTTTTCGATTCATAAAGTTTTCCAGCCATTTTTTCTTAATGTATTCCCATTTTTCACAGGCATCAATTCTTCCTTTATTTTTTCTTTTCACAAAGCCATCATTTTTATAATAGCCAAAATACGTTTCTTTTCCATCTGGATGAGGTTTATGAGCAGAAAAAATCATAACGCACGAAACAACTCCAACTTTCGAGTCAAAAAACAATTCATCTGGCATAGATAAAACTGCTTCTAAAGTATGTTTTTCTAAAATCTGTTTTTTAAATTGTAATACTTTGCCTGATTGTGCTAAGGCACTTTGCATAGGAACAATAGCGACACAAACACTTCCTTCAGCAAGGCATTTCAAATTGTTTAAAATAAACTCCAATTCATCAACATCTTCCTTCTTATTAGATTTGTAAGGAGGATTTAAAAAACCAATGTTAGGTTTTTTGTTTTTCACAGATTCCATGACATCCGTATCAAAACAGCTTCCATGTATAATATTGCTTTTTCCATCTTGATGTATGTACATATTGGAAATTGCTAACGCAAAAATATGAGATTGATATTCTGTTCCAAGAATGCTTTTTTCTTTTATTTTTTCTATTTTTTTAGCTCATTTTTTTATTACATAATAGGGATCTATCCTGAGTCAGAGTGTTATTACTGAGCGATTCTTCTATTTTTTAGCTCTACTGGTCGAAGACCAGCAGAGCTATTGCTATCACCCTGTGTCTGTCCGTCTGTCCGTCCGTCCGTCTGTCACACTCTGTATCTCCCTGAATAGTAAAGCTATCTGCACCAAACTTTACCAGTGGGTAGCCCATAAAAATACAAGCAGGCGTTTTTTTCATTTTTTCTATTTGACATCCAAGATGGCCGCCATGGCAGCCATTTTGAATTTTTGTCGAAAGTTTGTCCGGACTACTCCTCCAGAACCAAAAGTGATAGAGACATGCGGTTTTCACTATTAGCTTCAGCT
>JABAAY010000074.1 GCA_014238525.1 Mycoplasmatales bacterium | reverse complement strand
AATTCCCAAGGAATATCGGCATTTATAAAGTTCGCACCATCGTATACAAAGATTTGCTCTAATAATGGATTTGTTATCACGATAGGGTATGTAGTGTCGAAAACAGAGAAATCAACCACAGGCACATAGTCGTCTACAATTGAAGTTGTAATATTAACACTATTGTCTTTGCTTGTAAAGTTTTTTGGTCTCATATATGTAGAATTTGCTTGTTGTCAGTTTGGCGATTCACTAATAGCAGGGTCGTTATAATATGTTCCATCCGACAAATAATAATCGTTGTTTGAAAAATCAGGCTGTTTATCCGTAAATGTTTTTGGTATAAATAATCCTACTCTTTGAAGTAATGGGTAGACGTCTGGAATTACGAAGTCTGGATTATCTGGGAAAGACTGTGAAACACTAACCTGCCCTTGATTAACACTAACGCTACCTCTAATTCATTGTAAGCCAGTTGTAATAAAGAAAATGAATTGTCTTGCAGTTGCTTCTTGTACTGCTGATTTTTGAGCAGTATTTAACTGGGCAAAAGTAGTGTCAGCGACAATATTACCAGTAATAGCGTTAATTCTATGAGAGGCATAGATAATGGTTAATTCTACTGCGTCTTGATTATCTGCGTCTGATTTTCAACTATATTGTGATAATAAGTAATCCTCGTCTATGTATTTATATTGCAGTGGTGTTTCTTGTGTTGTGTTAGTTGCCATATGTTTTTGCTCCTTTGTAGTTTGAATATGCTTTTTTTAAGTTTGTGTAATTTGTGATCCTTGTAGATTTTCTATCAAGAAATCGTGTAATTTTTAATTGGTTTTCTCTTGCTCTTGTTTCTCGTGCCAATTTGGTTCGTTTAAAGTTTCCACCACTATAACCTCGTAGATACTTGCTTCAAAAGACTTTTCCACCTTTGTTAATGACTTCTAATCAAACGATTAAAGGCATTTGAGGGTATGTGTATGATTTTAAAGGCGACCCTTTTGTTTGAATATCAAGATTAAGTAGTCCGATTTGTTCGCCATTTCCTCTTTTACCGTAGGGAATTCAAGGCCCCCCGACAAGTCAGTCACTATTTCAAGTAAGTTTAGTATATTGATTAACAACTCCAATGTCTAACTGTTCTAATTCTTTGTTGTTTAAGCTTCGTAGTATTTCCTCTTTAAAGTTATTACCCGGGATATTTCGTGCTAGTTCGCCTGCTTTTTTACCTAAAAATTCCTTTACTTTGAAATCTTTGCTGATGGTAGATGTTAGTTTTTCGTATGCTTTTTTTTCTTTCGCACTAAAACTTTTAACAATATTATTTAATTGTTGTGTTTTTTTGTCTAATTGAATCCTACTGTAATCTTGTATATTATCGGTATCAATAAGTAGTTTTAATTTGTTTAAAAAGGCTACTGTCCCCTCAACAGAACGGTAGCCCTTTATAACTTTGGTTAATAAACCACTATGCTTTAAGACAATGCCTAATATTTGAAGTCAGGGCATATTGTCCCTTTCTTATGTACGAGTAAATGAAAAGTTTGTAGTTAGATTAGAACGAAGCCTTTTACCATAAATCATATTTTCTTGTAATAACAAACTTTTGTTTGCAGCGTCATTAGGAGTATCAGTAGGAGTTGTGGTAATTGTACCATCCCCAACCATAAACTTGTGGAAGTTATTAATGTTTCCAGTCCCGGGCAATACAAATATGTTTTCTTGTCCCATATTGAAAGGTATTGCTATTGATTCATTGTGAACT
>JABAAY010000073.1 GCA_014238525.1 Mycoplasmatales bacterium | reverse complement strand
AAAAAAAAAAAAAAAAAAAAAAAAAAAAAAGAAGAAATCTGAATGACAATAAAGTGTACATACTGTAAATTTGAATAATGTTTTGTTTTTATATGAGTGTTTGGCTAGTGAAAAACGATGATGAATGAATGTCATAGTTGTCACAGTATAACTTTCAAATTAAAGACAAATTATTTTAGGAATAAGTCTTAAATCTATTTCGGTGCTATTAAGATTTGCAAAACAACTTATTTTCTTAACAAGACATTACAGTTTAGTAATAATTCTGAAATAAAATTAATAATTATTTTATTTTACAAAAATAACGTTTAAATTAAACTTGAAATAGAAAATAAATTTAAATAACGAGAAATTTGAAAAAATGTGTTGTTTTTATGTGAGTGCTTGGTTAGTGAAAACGATGATGAATGAATGTTTAGAACATAACTTACTTTACCCTCGTGCAACTTATTGTCAAAGGGTACACTTTAAGAAACAATATAATTTGCAAGTTAAAAAACAGATGCAAATAACTAAATCTCCATAACGATTGTAGACACTGAGAAATTAACATGGCTAGCGCATTCCTTGAAAACATATATTACGATGTTACTCATCCTGCAAGTTATAGTGGTGCTAGTAAATTATATCAGTTTGTAAAACACGATGGCCGATACCACCTAACGTTGAAACAAATTAAGGATTGGTTGAAGAGTCAAGAAACCTATACTGTATACAAACGACATCCTTTGAAATACCCAACCGAACATATCATCCCTCAAGGATTGGATAAGTTGTGGGATTCCGATTTGGCTGATTTTCAAGCAGTTAGTAAATACAACGATGGATACCGTTTTATCTGTATAGTTATCGATATATTTTCTCGATATTTATGGGCCATTCCTTTAAAGAATAAGACTACACTTGAAATGATCGATGCTTTCCAAAAGGTCTTCAATACAGGTCGTAAACCTGAATTTCTACGTACTGACAATGGTAAAGAATATACCAATGCTTCATTTCAAACCTTTTTAAAGAAAAATGATGTACACCATTACACTACAAACAACGAAGGTCATGCAAATTACGCTGAACGAGTTATACGTACACTTAAAAATCGCATCTACAAGATATTTTACAAGAACCAGAGTTATCGATATATCGATGATCTATAGGATATCGTTAAAACCTATAACTCGAGTATTCACTCAACCATTAAAATGAAACCGGAAAACATCAATGAAACAAATGCAATTCAACTTTGGATGAACCATTATCTTCCACTACAATTACAAAAAGAGAAGAATACAAAACAACATAAAAGCAAGTTCACCCCTGGTGATCGTGTTAGAATCACGAATATCCGTGGGAAATTTCCAAAAGATTATCACCAGAAATTCTCCGAGGAATATTTCGTTGTTAAATACGTGAAACCTGTTTATCCTCGACGATACAAGCTGCAAGATCTAAATGGTGAAGAAATAAAGGGTACATTTTACGAACCAGAACTTCAAGCCATTATACCACCAACAACCTTTAAAATCAAAGAAATTATTCGTACAAAAGGAAAAGGATCTAAAAAACAGGCATTAGTCAGTTGGTTGGGATATCCACCAACTTTCGACTCTTGGATTCCTTATACAAATGTTACAAAATATATAAAATAATGTTACTTAATGTAAGATCAATAAAATTAATTTGATTGGGTAGGGTGTTTTGACATGTTACAAAATATAAAAAATAATGTTACTTAATGTAAGATCAATAAAA
>JABAAY010000072.1 GCA_014238525.1 Mycoplasmatales bacterium | reverse complement strand
GAATTAAAACTGTATTGGATTATCTTGTTCTTGTCTAAGAAAGAAACTTCATTTTTTCTTATTGCTAGCAAAAGCGGTATAAGGTTTAATGTTTTGGGATATTTCAGAATGATTTCACTGAAGTCGTTAGTTATATCCTTGCTTCCAATGAGCGAGTTCAAAATATCCAATTACTTTTCATAATCAAGTATTTTGGAGTATATTTTTTTAAAATTTACATAATAGTCGTACCCCGCAATTGTTGTTTTTAAGCTTTTAAGTACGTTTTCAAAAGGTCTTTTCATATTTTATTAACTATTAATACCCATATATTATAGTTTCTATGCCCATTCTCTTTTTAGAATTAGAATTAATGTTTCTTCTAGCGACAACAACATCTCTTTTAAAATCTTTATACAAATCATTTATTAACTCTGTGTTATGGTTTGTAATCATAACATAGCATCCTTTTTCTCTTAATTTATGAGCTACTTTAGCAAGTCTTTTTTGGCCCTTAACTCCGAATCTGTCTTTATTGTACTTATCAAAGGTTGTTTTGTTTAATAAGTCATAAGGAGGATCAAAAAATATAAAGTCACCTGGTTTTGCTTTTTGGGAAACAGTTTCGAAATCTTCTTCAAATATATTTACTTTTTGATTTAAAAAACGACTTAGACAAATGATATTGCTTCGTTCATAGAGTTTTATTGTTAGTTTATTATTAAACGGTACATTAAAATAACCGCTGCTGTTTAGTCTGTAGAGACCATTGAAACAAGTTTTATTTAAATATATAAATATGGCACTTTTTTCAATAGTGTCTGTCTTCTTTCAACTATCATGCTGATCAAGACTCCTTATCTTATAGTAATACTCTTTAGGGTTTATCTTATGATTATTCTCATGCATATCCAATAAATTCATAAGTTCATCGGGATTATCCCTTACAGATTTATACGTCCCTATTAGTTGAGAATTAACATCTGAAATCGTGTTTTTTTCATTTTGTAACTCCATAAGCAAGGCTCCTCCGCCCACGAAGGGTTCGAAGTAACTGTTAAATTTTTTTGGCATTCTTTGTTTTATTTCGTTTTTTAATTGTCTTTTGCCGCCAGCCCATTTTACGAAAGGAGTTATCTTATTAATCAATATTATCCCCTCCTCTAAATCTTTATTTTTAATTTTAATATGAATTCAACTTATTTAAACATAAAAAGTTTTTTTATTCAATTATCTACTTTTGTTGTTTAAAATATAAGAATGGGTGGAGTAGCGAAAAGAAAATGAAGAATATCTTCTAAGCAAATGGCTGGCAATATGCTTAGAAGATTTAAATCCGCTTCTGATGACAACCACCAACAAGTAAATTGAGACGATCAGTTCACAAATCCTGAATTGAGAAAACTAATTACTGAAAGAGATAATTTAATAAAAGAAAAATTGAAACTTGTCGATTCGTCTTCTGACGTTACAGAAATATCAAAAGATATAAAAAATATTCTTTCCAAAATGATGGAAAAAGGATACAAGCTTCCCTAAACATGCATTATTTTTATTAGTAACAAAATTAATTAAGTGCAGCCTCTTACTGGATGGTTACCGTTTTGTCTAAAAACTTATTGTTTAACTAATGTTAAATCTTGCGTTTGTTTTTTCAAAATAATGTATAGTTGGAAAATAATTTTCACTAAACCACTGGACAGAGGAGTATAATTTAAATTATGAAAATAATAAAAGGTGCAAGCGAAATTTCTTTTAGAGAGATATTAAAAAACTCCAGTTCTTACCTTTTTT
Organism: Mycoplasmatales bacterium; assembly: GCA_014238525.1. Taxonomy (GTDB): domain Bacteria; phylum Bacillota_I; class Bacilli_A; order Mycoplasmatales; family JABAAY01; genus JABAAY01. Next base: position 32 of record JABAAY010000072.1, on the reverse strand, counting down.
GTATTCCCACATATCAAAGAACATACAAATGA
>JABAAY010000071.1 GCA_014238525.1 Mycoplasmatales bacterium | reverse complement strand
TAAATCAAAACCAAGTTTGTATACTTTGTAGGCTGCATTAATCAAACTTAAACTATTACACTTTGATAATTTACCATATGGATCGTTATTCGTTAATTGATTTTCAATGTACAAAGCAACTGCTTTCATTTCCCCCTTGTCGTATGGTCTTTTTTTTAATTCAGTTGTTAAATTATTCATTTTCTTTCCTTTCTTTGTTTAATCTTTTTACTTCTGTTCAGCGTCAATTGTAATCCTCTATGATAAGAATTCTAATGACACCTGCTCTGGTTGAAGCACCAGTTCTTTTTTTTATAAAGTCGATTTTCTTTAATTCGGCATTGTTAAAACCAATTGATACAAATGTTTTATTTTCCATTATTTTTTTCCTTTTCCTTTTTCGACCACTGCTCAAAATTCAGTGATTTTTTTGTTGATTTTTTTATATAGTTTTCAGTCAAATTCAATAGGTATTGCTCTTATGGACTGGTTTAGAGAACTTTTGGCTGCAACATACATTTCAATATTAAACTTTGCTCCTTTTGTTTCAGGGTATTTATCCTTTATTCAATTTACAATTAATCGTAATTGGTGGTGTAATTGATATTTGTATTCCTCTATTAGTGCTGTATCTGTTCGGCGAGTATATTTCGCGTCGGCAATTTGAATATCTACTGAATAAACATTGTTGTGATCTAAACCAACTAAATAAGAAAAGTAATCAGGATGGGCGCTAATCTTTCTTTTACGATTCACAATAATGCAGTCCACAGCGTCAATATGACCTTTATAACCAAAAGCACGACCAAACCATCCAATTATATGAGGTTCTGCTAAATGTCCCATATCAAATAAGTTCTGTAAATAAGCAGTTGGTTTTTTCCTTTTTTTAAGACCTAACTTAAATTCTACTTCCTCATTAAATTTCTTTGGCGAGAATAAGTTTTTAACTTGTGAAGCGCTTATCGTTGTTTCCCAAAAACCATCTTGTAATTCTTTTGAAAATGGTGGATCGTAGAATTCAATTAAATTATCTTGAATTTCTTTAAAAGTGGTGTCCCCTCCTTTTTCGTTAATCATTTGTTTTAGTTCTTGTTGTTCCATTATTTTTCCTTTATGTCTTTAATTGTTATATGAGATAAAACAGCATTTTTTAAATAAGCATTGAACAGGTTAATGTTTGTTAAATCGGCGAATTGTAGGTCTGCTTGGTGTAGAATTGCTTTTTTTAAGTCGGCCTTATATAAATCAGCACATTTTATATAACTTCTTTCCAAGTTAGAATCACTTAAATCAGCGTGTCTTAAATTAGTGTTTGTAATCTTGGAATTTGTGAAGTCTGTTCCTGTCATATCACAGTTAAATAATTCCTTTCCAAGTTTTATAAATAGTTCTTTTTTTTCTTCTGTTGTCATATCAACCTCTTTCTTTACCCCCAGCCCAACAGCGTACCGCTGTTAATGGTTTCTCCGAAACCAGATCCACACGGCGCTAGCCGTAAAAAACCATCCCGCGATTTCTAGTCGTGGGATAAATTTCGCTTTGCTTAAAGTTTTGTTGTGTAATATTCATTAACACAATCTCTACATAGCACAGCATGGTTTTGATTGTCATAGAATGCTGCATTTGAATAGTCTCTGTCGTTTGAAATTTCTATTTGCTCACCACAGTTGTCGCAAGTTTCGATATTACCAAATCTAAAACTTTCACTGTCTAAAATTGTGTCCACTGCCTCCATGATACAACTGTCGCATACCAAAGTATCGTCGTCATTGAAATAATACTCTGCTGCATTGTCGCAGCCATTTATTTCGCATCTTTTGTTATCTTCC
>JABAAY010000070.1:1636-1863 GCA_014238525.1 Mycoplasmatales bacterium | reverse complement strand
CGGAAAGATAAGGCAGATATTTCAAATATATTCGTTCAGGTAAAATTTTCAATAATTGAAAATCCTGAACAGTACAGTGATATTGTTTCTGATATTTCGCGCTGTGCCAACACTCAAAATAAGGTTAATGATGCTGATTTTTCAGCTAACAATCCGGTTTTGATTGCATTTGAAAAGTTATCGCGCTACATTCTTGCGCCAGTAACGGCTCAAAACAACCTGCAAAC
>JABAAY010000070.1:0-1626 GCA_014238525.1 Mycoplasmatales bacterium | reverse complement strand
TTTATCAATGCCTATCAGGAAGTTTGGGACGGTAAAAAGTTAGTGATAAGTCCGAATATCGTTGTGCGAGGTAATGAGAAGAATTATGCAAAGTTTATTAATGATAATTTGCCTGATAACATTAAGAAAATCAATAATGTATATTTTGAAGATACGATTGCAAAGTGTATTCTTTTCAAAACTGCTGAGAAACGTTACGGAACAAAACAGAACGATTACAATATTGGTGAATTGCGGCAGGTAGTTGTACCTTATACTTTATCACTGATTAATATTTTAACAGAAAACAAATTAAACCTATATAAGATATGGAAAAATCAGCAAATTTCGCAACCACTTTCCGATTGTATATATGATTTGATGAAGCAGATTAATAAGTTTATTTTGGAAAAATCGCCTGTTACTCATTATATTGAATGGGCAAAGAAAGAAGACTGTTGGGAACAGGTAAAAGCACACACTTGGAGTTTTAATGTTAATGAGATAAAAGATGATTTGATTGACGAAAAGAACCCGCCGAAACGAAGTCTTGTAGCTGATATCGAAAACTCGGAAGAAACACAGAAGCATGAAGAAAACATAATCCGTTCAATTCCTTTTTCTCTTTGGAAAAAGATTGAAGCATGGGGACGCGATTCGGGGTTTCTCTCTATTCATTATCAGTCAGCAGCAAGCGATACTGCGTATAAAGTCAAGAATAACAGAAAAATGTCTGATACAGACCGCAACAAAGCAATATCAATTTTCGAAATCGTTTGTCAGTACAATATAGAATTATTGGAAGAGGCTGACGATTTGTCAGCACAAGAAAAAGCTGCAACAGAAACGCCGAAAATAGACAGCAATTCAAATTCAAATGAAATCACCTTGGAACTCATTCAAAAAATGGTTGATTGGGATCGCCGCAAGCGAGTTCTGGAAGATTGGAAATGGAAAGTGATGGACGATGTTTTGCAAGGAAGAAAGCCATTAGACAACCGCAAAAAATATACTTTTTATTTGAATTTGGAAAAACTAAAAAGGCACGGTTTTACAGAAGAATAGATTATTTTTTCGCAGTTCGATGATACTTAACAATCTCTTCGGCAACCATTAAAACTTCATTTTCGCGCTGTTCATAAAATTTCAAAGAAATTTTCTTTGGCTGATTTTCGAGTATTTCTGCTTCTACTCTGTCAATCAAGGGAGTGAGGTTATGTTTGTGCGTGTGTCTTATTTCACATTCCCAGACTGTTATGATATTCCAATCCAAAGCTATAAGTTTCTGTAAATTAGTTTTATCCCTTTTAACATTGGAAGTGATTTTATCAATCCAGAATTTTGTATTTGTCTTTGGCGTGTAAGCATATTTGCAGCCTTCGTGCCGATGCCAGAAACAACCGTGCAGGAAAATAACCGTTTTGTATTTCGGCAAAACAATATCGGGCTTTCCGGGCAGGTTTGGAACATTCACACGATACCGAAAGCCCTTTGCAAAAAGGGCTTTGCGCAATACCAATTCAGGTTTAGTATTTTTAGACCTGATTTTTGACCTGATTTTGATTTGACACCGAGGGACAACTTTGATGTTTTGACCTGATTTTGATTTGTCAAGTTTTTCGAACGTTCGATTTCATCAAATAATCA
>JABAAY010000006.1 GCA_014238525.1 Mycoplasmatales bacterium | reverse complement strand
GAATGAAAAGTTCACTACACCCCAAAAAGTATTGATGGTTATGTAATAGCTTATGACAGTGATGTTGAGAACCTATCTTTAGAGACCCAAAAACAAGGTAAGAATATTGAGGTCATCAACGCTCTTTTCTTAAAACCTTTCGATGTTAATATGTTCGAACACATTACTGTCATAAGCTATTACATAACCATCAATATTTTTTGGGGTGTAGTGAACTTTTCATTCTCCAAATTTTAAAGGTTTTACGATATCACATTTAGCAGTTTCATCATTTTCCATTAACATCATTGAGTTTCTAATAATGAAAGAATTTTTATTATTAGGTATAGTGAACGCTACACGCATTAAATCACAAATATCTTGTGTGGTTCCTGGATTGGTTAGAATAACATTCGGTATATTCGCCAAAAACGAGATATCCCAAAAGACATGGTGAGTATTTCCGCTTGCAGGAGCAATTCCATTATGATGAAGTGCAAATATTGCAGGTATTTCCATACGTGTGAAATCATGTAAAAATTCATCATATGCGCGTTGGAAAAAAGAACCCATGTATTCCATAAAGACCTTTTTACCAGAAAGAGCCATTCCCACATTCAACAATGCTTGTTCTTCTTCTTGAATACCAACATCGATAATTCGACTTCCAAAAGTTTTCTTTAAGTCAATAAGGCCGCTATAGTGCCCCATTGCTGCGGTAGAAGCAACAATATTTTTGTCTCGACGCATTTCGTTTTTCAACGCATTGATTAATATTTTTTCACGTGTTGTTTTAGTTGGATCTCCAATTAATTCTCCCGTGTCTTTATTCATTTTCTTAATGCCATGATAAAGTCCAATATGATCAGCGGCCGCATACTGTACGCCGTGTCCTTTTTCCGTTACAACGTGAAGAACGATACTGCGTTTATGGTTTTTAGCAAATTCAATTGCTTTGTCCAACTGTTTATAATTGTGTCCTCAAACAGGACCCAGATAATCGACATTAAAAAACTTGAATATATTGTCATCATCAGATCTTGTTTTAAACAATTCTTCAAAATTTATTTCAGACGATTCCTTGTCAACATATTGCTGTGTTCTTTGGTTTAATTTAATTTGCAAAGCACCAACAGCTCTTGAAATTGATTGGTTGTTATCATTCAAAATTACAATTGTTTTTTCAGAGTCATGACTTCCGATATAGTTCATAGCTTCAAAGGTTGTTCCGTTTGCAAAGCTAGCGTCACCAACTATTGAAACCACATGCCTTTTAATGTTCTGTAACTTACCTGCAAGCGCATATCCAGTACCAATTCCAACTGCTGTAGAAGAGTGCCCTGCCTCCATTTGATCGTATTTTCCTTCTCTAAATTTTAGAAAGCCGCTTATACCTTTATATTGTCTTAACGTGTGGAAATCTTTTGCTCTACCTGTTAATATTTTTTGTGTGTAAGCTTGGTGTCCTATATCTCACAACAAAACATCTTTTGGTAAATTCAATGCTTTCAAAAGAGCCACTGTTAATTCCACAGTCCCCAAATTAGGAGACAAGTGACCGCCCACTTCCGAAACTGTATCAATAATAAGGTCTCTTATTTGTTGTGAAAGCACCTCTAGTTCTTCAACAGATAATTTTTTTAAAAAATCTGGATTTTTTATTTCTTTTAGATTAAACATTCTTTAATTCCTCCTTGAACAGCTCGGCTAAAGTTCTAGCAACTCCATCTTCATGGTTGTTATATGTTGTTGTAAATTTTGAAATTGCTTGAATTTCATTTGGAGAGTTTTTCATCGCAAAACTTTGTCCAGCATAAATTAACATTTCTTCATCATTAAAAGAATCACCAAAGGCGATAATGTTATCGACAGAAATATTTTTTTCTTTTGCTAAGTGCTTAAGCGGAACTGATTTGTCAACTCCCATTGGTCCAAGCGATAAGCAAGTCACTGTTCTATCTTTGTAAGGTAAGTCAGTTTGTCAGAAAAATTTAATTCTATCTTTATAAGTGTTAATTAAGTAGTTATACTCATTGGAACTAAATTCTCCATCACTGCGCAGTTTAACTGCTACGATTTGAGCCACTTCAGGAGGATTCTTTTGTGTAATAGTAACTTCGTTTCCTCACATTTTTCAAACATCAACTATTCAACTTTTTTTATTAGAAAAATATTCCTTCCCGCAGTTTATAACGTAGAAAAAGTCTTTTTCTTTGAAAAATTCAATAACTTCTGTAGCACATTTGTCAAGCTTAACATCATAAATTAAATCCAGGTTATTTCATAGTTGAGCACCATTTGTTACAGCATAGTAGACATTCTTCTTCTCCACACCTAGTCCATTTTCTTTTATTAATTTGTGTACTTCATATGACCCACGTCCTGTATTTATAATCACATAATGACCTAATTTAATTAGCTTTTTTAATATCGTGATTGATTCCTTGGTTATAACGTTAAAAGATGCAAAAAGTGTTCCATCTAAATCAATACTTATTATTTTCTTGTCTTTGGTTTTATTCATAGTATTTTTATTCTATTTTAAATTACCTAGATTTTCTAAATAATTTTTTAATTTCATACATAAGTGTGAATATATCGGAAGGGTTTATTCCCTGTATTCGCGACGCTTGTCCAATTGTTAAGGGCTGAACTTCACTGAAACGTTTTTTTGTTTCACTTGAAAAATTTAAAATGCCTTGATAATTGAAGTTTTCGGGGATAACCATGTTTTCTTTTTTTAAAAATTCCTTTATGTGCTTGTCTTGTTTTGTGAGATATCCTTCGTATTTGGTTTCAGTACTTACAATAAATGCCTCTTCAGAAGACAATTCTATTTGTGTATGTTTCAAAATATTTTCAATAGTTATGCTGTTTTTCTTTAACAACTGATATGCGGATTCTTTATTTCTTATCTTTATTGAAGGATGGGTTTTATTTCATTCGGAGGGAGAAATAAAAATATTTTTTAATGTTTCCAAAGTTTGAGTTACTTTATGATATTTTTTTACAACTGCCTGATATTGTTCTTCACTAATTGTTCCGACTTCAAAAGCATGTTTGAACAACCTTTTATCTGCGTTATCGTTTCTTAAAAACAAACGATATTCTGCTGTCGATGTTAAAAGTCTATAAGGCTCGTTTGTCCCCTTAGTAGTTAAATCATCTATTAAAACTCCGATGTAAGCTTCGTTGCGTTTAAAAACTAACGGATCTTTGCCTTTTATTTTTTGAGCCGCATTAATTCCTGCCATTAATCCTTGAGCAGCAGCTTCCTCGTATCCACTAGTTCCATTCACTTGTCCTGCACAGAAAAGATTAGAAATGATTTTTGTTTCTAAAGATGGATTAAGTTGGGTGGGGTAGACAGCATCATATTCAATTGCATACCCTCATTTAAGCGCCTTGGCTTTTTCTAATCCAGGAATTGTTTTCAAAAGTTTTGCTTGAACATCATCTGGTAAAGACGTTGACAGCCCCTGTAAATAAATAGAATCTGTTTCCATTGATTCCCTTTCCAAGAAGAGTTGATGAGTATCTCTTTCTGTGAATCTAACAATTTTGTCCTCAATGCTAGGACAGTATCGGGGACCGGTTGCAACAGTTGTTCCGTTATACATAGAACTTTTTGTCAAGTTATCCAAGATAATTTGTTTTGTTGCTCGCGTGGTTCTTGTTATAAAACAATCAATATATTCACTGCTTTCAATAGGTGAATCTTTTCAAAAACTAAACGATAGTTTTTTGCTACTTCCTGGAGCGACTTCCAAATTGTCGTACGATATTGTGTTATCTTGAATTCTTGGAGGGGTTCCGGTCTTTAAACGAATCAACTTAAAGCCTAAATCCTTTAATTGGTTAGAAAGTCCCTTGAAAGTTTTTTGGTTATCCGGTCCCTCAGAATTACGGTCATCTCCCTTCATTGTTATTGATGCCATGTAGGTGCCCGTTGTAAGGATAACTATTGAACAATTGTAGGTCTCTTTGGATGTGGAAACACCACTTATCTTGTTGTTCTCAATAATTAAATTCATGATTGGTTTCTCGATTATCGTTAATTTTTCTAATTTGCTTAATGTATTTTGTGCTGTTTTAGGATAGGAGACTTTATCTACTTGAGCACGCAAACATTGAACACTAGCACCCTTGCTAGTATTTAGCATTTTCATCTGTAAAACGTTCTTATCGGCCATACTACCCATAAGTCCACCTAATGCATCAATTTCTCGAACAACTATTCCTTTAGCTGTTCCACCGATAGCAGTATTACAAGGCATATGTCCAATTTTATCTTTAGAAAGTGTGAAAAGAGCGGTCTTTAATGAAAGTTTTGCACAAATGTTTGCGGCTTCAATTCCAGCATGCCCCCCGCCTATTACAATGACATCAAAAAAATTTGTTAAGGCGCTCATAGTTTAAAATTATTATATACCCACTAACCAAAACAATTCAAAATTTCCCAAAAAAACCAATAATAAGATTCCAAAAGCTTTACCCATATTTATTTTTATATGTTAAAACAGGAGTATAATATAAATGGAGAAATGTTATGAGGAAACATACAAGGAAAAAAGCAAGAAACATAGCTATTATAGGTGCTGCACTAGGTTTAACGGCAGGTGGAGCTACCGGGATAGGTGTAATTGTAGGACAACACGCCATTGGAACTCCCCAATCTATCCAAAATAATGTTACAAATCCTCCTCTGGATTTACCGCCAACACCAACACCCCCACCAGCAGGACCAGATGCAGAACAAACATCCACTGTTCAGGCTATTTACGATGAAGTTGTAACAACATATTTTAATACAATTCCATTAACCCTTGATGGTGGAGAAATTGGAACAAGTTCTATTAATAACTTAGATTTAAATAACTTAGATTTATCTAACCCAATAAGGGCTAGTGAAGAAATTCCATTGCAGATCGATACCCTACCTTTACGAATAGAAAGTCAAGAAAACTTTCTATTATTGTTGTTTGAATCACTAGACGACCCTGTATATAATGCTTTTTTTAATACTGGTACTGTTAGTGATGTATCTTTTAATGGTGTTCGATTAAGAATTTCAAACAGTGATATAGATGATCAGCTGTTAGGAACATACGACACGGAAATCACAATAGATGGCTTAACGTTAAATTTTAATCCATTTGGGAATCCTAACGATCCCGCGGTTGCAGCATTTACTCAAAGATTGGAATACGGAAGACAATTGGGCGAAAGCACAGATGTTCCTATATTGGGTTCTATTTTGATTGATGACATATTGGTTGATGATGAAGGAGTTAATCTTGAAGACGTTGAATTAATAGGTGATGAAGCACTACGAAACTCAATACCACCCGGCACTGAAGCATTATTAGAAATATTTAGAGTTCAGTATTTTAATTCCGCTTTAACCCCAACGCACGAAGAGGGTGATTTCAGAAATAATTTTATTGATGCTTTTATTTTTCCTAATTTCTTGTCATTACTAGGAGAATTAGGATTGTTTGTTCAAAATTTTGAAGATTTTGATATCAACAAAATAACAGGAGCTGAATTACAATATTATACCTCCGAAAACGTTGTATTTATTGACCCCAACAACTCTAATTCCTTACAAATCACTTTACAAGTAGAAAGAATAGTTTTTGAATACGAGGACACACATTATCAATTCAATTTTGTTGAAAATGACTACAGGTCATTTATAATTTTTAACTTGATTACTTCAGAAGGCGGTGGCGGATATGATGTTGATGCATACGGTAGTTTGTCGTTGAATTTTGATAATGCAACAATTCTTGATATTCCAGGCAATGGTGAGGAACCAGGCGATGGCAATGGCGAGGAACCAGGCGATGGTGAAGAACCAGGCGATGGCAATGGTGAAGAACCAGGCGATGGTAATGGCGAAGAACCAGGAGATGGCAACGGCGAAGAACCAGGAGATGGCAACGGCGAAGAACCAGGTGATGGCAACGGTGAAGAACCAGGCAATGGCAACGGCGAAGAACCGGGTAATGGTGAGGAACCAGGTGATGGCAACGGCGAAGACCCCGGTGAAGGAACACTTCCTGGATGACAAGGAGAAAGGCCTCAAGCAGCTATCGACAGAGAAGAAGTAGACGAAGTATTTAGCGAGTTTTACACCTCTTTAAATAATTCTACTTACTCACTTAATAGAATCACAGACAGTTCATATTCTCCAAGCACGAGAACAGAACAAACTTTCTGACAGTTATTACAAATAGCTTTTGAGGATGAAATTGGTCCTGTTGACGAGATTGCGGCTTGAGAATTTATTTATAATGTGTATGAAATAAAAATCGAAGACCATGATGGTGAAACAACTTATAAAAGTGGAGCAGGAAAACAAAAAGAAGAGGTTGAACATATCTCTTCAGGAGTACTGACTTTCAAAATTGACTTACAAGTAAGAGTAAGCAGTACAGAAATTAAATATTTCACGTGAGATATTCACGACATACTTTTTACATCTTCTGGAACAGGGTTGGGAGACCTAGATTATAACATTGCACACAATACTAAAACACACTTCAAAAAATTAAATAACGGCCCCAAAGTTTAAGGTTGTAAAAGTAATTATTGATTAAAACATAATAATATCTTTTTTTTAAATATAATTAATTATAAAGAGGTAGAAAAATGAATAAAAAGAAAAAAGCAATTTTTAGTACAATCACAGCATCAACTGTAATTGCAGGAGTAGGTGTTGGAGCGGTTGCACAAGCTTGTGCGCCTGATAGTCCCGTTACCCCTAATTTGCAAAATTCAATTCGTGTATTTGAAGAGCTTAACGGCTATACACAAAGTACATCATTATCCACACAAGCATCTCATTTTCTTACAACATTGCAAGCAGGGATTAGAACTGCAGATACGCCAGGGCAACCTAGCAATGCCATTATTGTGAATATTCAAATTGATAGCACCATCACCAATGGTATATCAGCAAATAACACAGGAGAATTTTTATCAATTGCTGCAAACGTCTTAACGATTGGGGTTGCTGGTCAACAAAACGCTAGTGGTGATTCTAGGTTTATTAACAATGCAGCAGTTCAGATATCTGGAATTAGGTACGAAAATTCTGAAATTGTTGATGGTGGGTCCATTATAGATGCACTAACATCCTTTCAATCTGTCTCTAATGTCACACTTATAAACAACGCTGTTGCTCTATTAAACTCTTCAACTTCCGTTCCTGAAGAAGCAAATGCAGCTGTATTATGAAATGTTCTTCAAGTATCAATTGCTCAAATTGGAAGCAACAACTCTTCTGTTGTTATAAGCGACATAGACATTAACATGGGAACAGCAAACTCCAATGTAATCGTAACGAACAACTCCTTAACAATTACAAGCGGAAACATTTCTATTGCAGCTAGTGGTGACTCCGGAGTAAATTTTAATTCACTATTTAACAATAATTTGGACACGAGTGGCTTGATAATCAACGGTATTCAAATTATTGGTGGGGAGCTTCAACCATTAGCTGTTGGTAATGTATCTGGTTTAAACTCTATTAGCAATCGTACAATCATTGACGACAACATCCAAAATCTTTACAATGCTAGCACTGCACCACAAGGAGGGCTTGTTCTTTATAACTTGTTTCAATCTGCAATTCAAACAATCTCAGGAAACGAAGCCGCTTCAATTACAAGATTCAATATTTCTGATTTAAATTTCATACAAAGCGACGCAACTTTAAATGGAGAAAACACTTCAACTATTTCAATTGCAGCAACAACTTTTACTGGCGAACCAGTCATTAGAATAGAAGCTAGTGGGGGAACTCAAACAGTTTTCGAAAGTAGAAGAAACATTGTTATTCAAAATGTTGTTGTTAATAACGGTGCCATTGTAAGTGCCGATCCAATTGCAACGGATTCCTTTTATGCAACCACTTCTTTTGTAGGAGCCATAACACGAGAAATCCAGGAATTAACCAATACCGACATAACTTTAAACAGTACACTTTCCAACGCTATTTCCACTGCCATACTGTCTGTTCCAAGACTTACGCCTTCAGGACCAGTTGAGCTAGTTTCTACATCGATTAGAGATTTTGGCAATGACGTAACCATTACTGAAACATTGACAGAAGATATTTATGACATTTCTTTTGCTCAAAACTCAATTACATTTAATTTTTTATCTACAGACAATAGTGCTACGAATTCAGTAATTACAAATAGTGGAGGGGTATTGACTATCGAAAACATAAGTGTGGATTCTACAGATCCTTCAAATCTTGTTGTGGTAGTTCCTTCTATTGTGCAAAATGATTTGCTTCCTTTGGAGCCCGCTTCACTAATTGGTGCAGAGTTATTACGAACCACAGCTATTAACTTATTAACCATTGGGGGAACGGCATCAAGTACCAACCAAAGTGTATTATTGGACGCTATAACTACTGAAATACAAACTCAAGCAGGAGATAATTCAACCATCAATAGCATAGAATATCTGGGTACAAATTCAAGCGCTAGTATAACCGCAAATCCATCTGGTGGTAACTTTGATCTTGTTTTTAGAGAGGGAAGTTTATTAATTGACGTCACTACCGAAGCTGGAGACAGCGTTTTTTGATCCAACACAGGTAACTTCACTTTATCTCAAATTACAGTAGTGGACCAAGTATTTAGCGGGACAATAACAGCATCGCCAGGTTTAGAACCGTACAACAATGTTGTTTCCGCCGTTTTTAGAGCATTTTCACAAATAACCTCATACAGCGCAAGCCAGCCACCAGTGGGAATATCAGATTTGGCTACAGCTCTTGTAGCACAAATAGAAGCTGCTTTAGATAATGGAGTTACTTTGAATAACTTTTCGCTTACAACTCCGCTTTTAGCAACGCTTGGCAATGATGCTGGAACGAATGTACAAATCTCGCAAGAAAATGCTGTACGTATAGCCATTGTTACTGCCACTCCCGCAGGAACAATTTATGGACAAATTTACGGAGAAATAGTAAATCCAGTAGATGGAACAACACCAGACGTAAGCGGACTAATATTGGATTTTTCATAAAAACAAACCACATTATTTTTTACAATCATTAGGTAAGTTTACAAAAAAACAATTGAATAAATTCTATTAAGTAAAACATATACAATAGAAATGCCCGTGGGTATGTTATATTCATTTATGACATTGAGCCGCCACGGGCATAGACTTATTTACAACAATTAGAAACACACATTTCAACTCATTTTCCATGATTTTGTGACTCATCTTTAAAATTTTTTATTCTAAAATTCAAAAAAAACAATAAATCTTTCAATGTCCCAAAAAGAATGCATTTTTTAAACTTGATATAATTAAAAGGTTAACACCTATTATGAACAATACCGTAACCAAAACATCTGTGCCTAAAAAGAAAAAAAATAAAAAAACACTTTTTACTAGTTCCATCAGTGAAGAAAAACAATCCTTAAAAGTTTTTCTTAAATCAAGTCACGTTAAACTTTACTTCAAAACATTGATTTCTCTAATTAAGGCTAAAGAGATTAAGAATAATAAAACAGAAAAAGATCAAAAACACAGTTTAATGAATAGTTTTTTGGATTATTTTAATAACGATTATAAGCAACAAGTGACAACAATAAAAAGTAATAATCAACAAGTTAAATCTAACGAACAAAAATTTAGCAATTGAGTTTTCAATCATCATAATAAAATTCAAACAGAAAAGGCTAAATACAAAAAAACACTCATCGAAAATCATGAAAAAATGGGCTTTCTTAGCACGTCTCTTCCGTCGGGGCTTCCCAAGGTTTCACATTTAAATCACGAGAAAAACAAAGAACTATCAAAAAGAATACATTCCGCTTTTGGGAAAAAACATACATTAGAATTTAAAAACCTGAGCAAGGAGATTGCATCAGATAAATCTAAAAAACAAAAACTAGAACTTAAAAAATTAAAACAAGAACAAAAACTAGAAATAAACAAGTTTACTTCCGATTTTTACGCAAAATGTAACGTACTAAAACCAGTGTATTTAAAGTTTGCAAAAATGAAAGAATTATTGGAAATAAAAATTTCAAAAACTAATTTTCAAATTACTCGTTGTGAAAATTTAGGAATCATTAAAAGCGAAAAGAAAGCTTACATAATGAAAAGTAAAAAACTTTTTAAAACTGTAAAAGAAGACAATCATAAAATTGAAAACAAAATAAATTTAAAACTTAAGGAAATAAAATCACAACAGGTTAAATTCAAAGGTAACTTGTCAAAGGTTGCAAAATTAGAAATCAAGAAATTTAAATATTTAAGTTCTAGTCTTGGCAGACAAACTTCAAAATCAAATTTTCAACAAAAATCCGATCCTTTTATTAAATTTATTACGAAAGCAACTGGAGTATTTGAACGCAATAGGTATCTTGACACTCTTAAAAATGCATTCGGTAGTCTTATTCCAATAATTATAATTGGTGCTATAGGAGTTCTTTTTTCAGCGGCAATTTTTGGTGCTTCAGGAAATGCACAAGCATCTTTAATGGGAGTAATACTACAAGGTCAGGTTGACTTTTCTGGATCAAATCCAGGAAGCAGCTACATAGTAGGAAGTACCGCAGCTACCATTGCTGCATATGCACAAATAATTCTTGTCCCACTAAACTTTGTGACGCTGGGATCCTTATCTCTTTATACAGCATTTCTTTTTGGTTTTTTTCTTGCTAAAAAATCCAATTACAGAACTCCATTTTTCGCCGGTCTTTTTTCCATGATGGCTTTTTTGATATCTACAATATCTTTTGCACCATTCACAACTTTAATTTTTAACGGAGTCTCTGCGGAAGGAACTTCCATCGCTTTTCAATTTGTTTATTTCGGCGCACAAGGACTATTGTCCGCAATCATTGTTGCGTTGGTTACGACAGAATTATTTTTGATTTTTGATAAAAGCAAAACTTTAAAAGTTAAAATGCCTAAAAGCGTTCCAGAAGGAATATCAAATAGTTTTAATTCACTAATACCTGGCATTCTTGCCATAGTTTGTGTATCCGCCTTAAACTCGGGATTTGTTTTATGGGCCACATTCGGAAATGTCAACACTCTTAGATTTGAAATTGGAGACCCTAATCCAATAGTTGTCATTGATAGGTTTTCTCAAGGATTTTCGACTATGATTGCCACATTTGTAAATGATCCTTTAATAGCGTTTGCATCATCGGAAGTAGGTAATATACCTATTGCTTATTTTTATATTTTTACATTGTCCTTAATATGATTTTTAGGTTTACACGGAGCAGCCATTACTCAAGGGGCATTTCTACCCATTCTGTTACAGATTCAACAAAACAACCTTAATATTTTTAATGAAGAAGGGGTTGCTGCCTTGGCAGATAGGGGGGCAATTTTTAGCTTGCCAACATTTGATGCATATTTATTTTTTGGAGGATGAGGAACAGGACTGGCTTTTGGAATTATTACTTTGCTTTTTGGAAAAAATAAAATCCATCGGAAGATAACTAGTATTGCAGCTCCAGGATTAATATTCAATATAAATGAACCCATTTTGTATGGAATACCTTTTGTTTTAAATTTACCTATCTTTATTTCTATACTGGTTTTACACGCCACACAAATGGGAATGGTAATACTATTCACTAGAGGACTTGGACTTATTTTACCTTCTTTCAATTTTATTCCCTGGACTAGTCCAATAATATTTGGGTCTCTCCTCTCAGTGGCCTTTCAACCCGCCACTGTGCTTGCAGAACTAGGACCATTGTTTGTTATAATTCTTCCCTTAATAAACCTAGCACTAGCAGTAATTGTATATATTCCGATTACAGTTATATACAACAAGAGATACATTAAGCAAGAAAAACTTAAAATCAGTGCAGGAACAAGGCTGCAAGAAAGCACAGCATAATGAGAAAAGGCATATCACTATACCCTAATAAAAGTAACCAAAAAGAAATATTAAAATACTTAGAAAGAGTAAAAAAACACGATGTTGATATTGTCTTTACTAGTATGTTAGAATCCGTTAACAACAGAGAGCAAGCAGAAGAATTGTTTTTACCTATTTTTAGAAAATGTCACGAGCTTAATATAGACGTTATGATTGATATGGCGCCTGATGTTTATGAAAAATTAGAAATCAAACCAACTGATAGTACGTTTTGACAAGACATGTTTGTCACCATGTTAAGGATGGATTCAAACAACGACCCTCATAGTCTTTACACTTTTCTTATACGCAACAAGGACATGAAAATCGTTTTAAACGCATCAAATCCTAGTAACGAATTAAAAGGCTTAGATGATTTCAATACAAACACTGATCAATTGATAGGTTGTCATAACTTTTATCCCCTGCTACACACAGCGCTAGGAGAAGACTTCTTTTTAGAACAATCTATTTTTTTTAATCAGCATCGCTTACCTCTTTACGCATTTATGTCATCGCAAGACAAAAGTCAAGAAGGAGTTTTTCCCGAAAACGATAAATTACCGACATTGGAAATATTAAGAGACAAAAGCGTTGGTTTTCAGTATAGATACTTTATGGCTACAAATGTAGTGGACGGGTTACTGTTTTCAACACAATTTATCCCTGAGTCAGAGTTTGCGGAAATTGAATCTCTTAATTTCCATGAATGTAGAAACTGATTGCAAGTAGAACTGGATAAAGAAATTACAACAGAGGAAAAGAAGATAGTTTTTGCAATAAATCATACTGTTAGATGTGACTTATCTGAAAATATTTTACGTGTTTCTGAAAGAAGAATTTCTGCATCCTTGAACAAAGATACAGTTATCAAACCCAGGGAATACAAACAAAATTTCTTCTTACCCGCTGGATCTATACTTATAATGAATTCGAACTGCGGAAGATACATGGGAGAAATCCAAATAGTTCTTCACGATGAAGAGATAAAGTGAAACAATACAATGAATTATTGTGGATCTATTTTGAACGACGACTTTCAATATATTTTCAAATACATTTATATGCCTTGAAAATTATTTTCCTTTTTTGTTTAATTTTTTTTCAATTAAAGTAATCATCTCTTGAGAGATGTCTAATCAATTCATTGCATTCATAAATTGATCCTCGGCGTGTATAGAAATAAGTTCCATACGATCCATTAATCCTTGTGCCTCTTTTTTTTGTAAGTCTAAATGATGGACACTAGCTTCTTCTAAAAAATCCCTTGCTTTTTCTAGTGATTCTTGCACTGCTTTTTCTTCATCATCGTTAGCAAATTTTCTTAAAGCAATTACGGAGTAAGATTTTGATTCACCACTGTTTGCAATGATTTGCATTGCAATCTTGTATTGTTCTTCTTTACTTATTTTCGTCATCGAAATGAGCCATTATTTTTTGTATAACCGAAGGACCATCCATCAATCCATAATCGGCATGTTCTATAACCAATAAAGGCTTGCCTCCTATTTCCTTTGTTATTCTGTCTTTTTCATATTTCATTTGAGGACTTAATAAAAAAGCATCGTATTCCTTATAGTATTGATGAGCACTAATTAAGGGCATAAAGTTAACTTCAATGTTTAAGTTATTAGATTGACAATGTTCTTTCATATTTTTTACGAGCATTGAGCTGCTCATTCCTGCGTTACAGATTACTAGTATTTTCTTTTTCATGTTTATATAATATATTATACTTATTAAATGAAACCAAATTTTTTTAAAAGTTTGTTATTTTTTGAGGATTACGAAATTTGTTATTCCCAACGTTCTATTTTCGGTACAACAAAACAAAAAATTTATCTACCTATCGAGAAAATTTGGGACAACTTTTTAACACAGAGCGAATTAAACTTTAAAGACTTCGATAGATTGCAATTAAAATCAGGAGTTAGAATTAGAGATGCCAAAAATGGACGAATGTTTACTATTACTGATTACACGAAGTACGAATGGGTTGCCATCAGAGCCACGATTCAAAACAAAGTTTATCGAATAAAATATTATTTTCAGATAAAAAAAAGGTATGTAATTGCTTACTTTCACGAGTGAGTTCTATACGATGCGGATGTCGAAAGCAAGAACATCATTTCCGATAGATTCAATTGACATTTATCTTTTGAAAGAGACGCAAAAACATATTTTTCCACCATCAATAAACAATTTTAATTATTTATTATAAAAAATATTTTGATCGTGTTTTCTTTCGATTGTATCGTTATGGTTGTCTCCGCCATCAACGTTTGAACTATAGTAAATAGGAACATCATAATCAAGGTCAGACAATGTTTTTGTAACACCAACCACAATCATGTTCATTATTGAGGCGCCAGTTACAGTTGATGTCGCTCCAACTTTTTCTTTTATGTTTTTTATTTTTATTACAGCATCACCCTTTATTCCACCGTCATCAATCACAACGTCTGCGAAATCCTTTAATTTTTTACCAGAAGAATGTCTGGATTTCGTTTGTTCCGAGTGATTTATGTTGGTTATTACAACAACATTCATTCCTTTTTTCTTCCCTAATCGCGCCATTTCAACAGGAAGTCCATTAATTCCTGATACAGAATGTATCATTAGCACATCGCCTTTTTTATAATTCGAGCTTTTTAATATTTCGGTTGCTAAAGGCTCAAATCTTTCTAGAATAGTGCTTATTGTAACGGGAGTAGCGCTTAATGAAACGCCCTCACAAAAAATACAATTTATCAAGGCCAAGCCGCCAGCTCTGTACATTGCTTCTTGAGCAATTAAATGAGAGTGACCGGTTCCAAACGTTCATATGTTTTTTCCATTCATTATTGCTTTTGCTATTAAAGCAACAGCCGCTTCTATGCTTTTCATGCTTTTATTCTCGATTGTTTCAAGAGATTTTTTTATTTCTTCTAAATAGGTTTTATATATATTTTTCATCACGATACTATTGTAATGAATATTATTGATTATAAGTCTTATATATTGTTGAAAAACATTTTTATTAATCACTAATGATTGTATTTATGCTGTAAGTAAAGGGTTCAACATGTAAAGTTTGATATTATATAAATATCTATGATAAGTGAAAAGCGAATTTTTTTAGATGTTGATGTCGAAAGACAATATGATGCATTTGTTTTTGCAGCCGATCAAGCCAAAACTCTTGGTATAGCCAACAATACTCAAGCTGTTTTTAAAGCATTAAAAGCACGTGAAGAAGAGGGCTCCACCGGATTGGAAAACGGTTTCGCTATACCTCACGCAAAAAGTAAGGCAATAAATGAAGCGGCAATACTTATACTTAGATTTAAAAAGCCCGTAGTTGACAAACATTGAAAAACACTAGATGACGCACCTATTAAGGTGGGTGTATTTTTGTTGGTTCCGGAGGAAAAAGTTTCAAAAACACATATCAATTTGCTAAGCAAGATTTCACAACTTCTTTTAGAAGAGGATGTTTGTAACATTTTAAAAAACGGAAATAAAAAAGAGATTATTAAAGCCTTAACAGTAGAAAAAAAAGCTTATGTCCCTTCACCAAAGCCTTCCAAAGAAAATGAACAGAACGGTACTAAATTAAAAAACAAAACCATTGTTGGTGTTTCTTCTTGTCCTGCAGGATTAGCACATACATACTTGGCAGCTAAAGCTTTAGTTAAAGCTGGTGAAAAAATAGGCGCCAAAGTAAAAATAGAAACCAGAGGAACAACTGGAATTGATGATGAAATTTCTATTAGTGATTTGGAGGGAGCAGATGCCGTTATATTTGCGAGCGACGTACGGGTTGATCAAAATAAATTTGTTGGTAAAAGATTTTACTCTTGTTCTACAAAAGACGCCATTAAAGATCCTCTTGGTTCATTAGCTTTAGCACTTAAATCTAAATCATTTGTAGTAGGGGATGGTAGAAAATTCAATGGCAACCGACCTTTAGATAAAATAATGCGCTGATCGCACGATACATTTTCTGAACCTTTTTGACTTGCACTTTTGTTGATCGCTTTTACTGGAATCGCATACGGCATACTATATGCGTTTCAGACATACCAAGGAACTTCAAATGACTTTTTGCGTGTTTTATTAGGAGGAGAGTTTTCTATTGGCGATAGAACTGTTTCTGGGAGCAACATCTCAGGTTTTTTTGCGTCAAGCGGAGGATTTGGAATAATACAAATAGCAACGGCTATTTTCGCAGGGTTCATTGGTTATCGAATAGGAGGCAGACCGGGATTTGGTGTAGCACTTGTTGCTGGCTTTTTTACTTCTGCTGGAGGCGCTGCAGCAGCAAACGGAGAAGCAGTTATTAATTTTTACAATCCATATGCAGCTGTTTTTGGCAACGGCATACAACTAGTACTTATTTGACCACTTTATGGAGCATTAATAGGTGTGCTTGGTGGATTATTTGCTAAGTATATATATCTAGCAATCAAAAAAACAAAATTGAATGGATTTTTGAAGACTCTAATACTGTTTTTAGCATTGCCATTTGTAACAGCACTTAATATTTTTATCTCCAATTACATGATTGTCTACCCCTTATTTATAATTATTAACCCCATTTTAGAGGGCGTCGTTATCAGTGGAATCACGCTTGCACAGTGATTTACTATGGAATTATGGTGATTGGTTTTAAGTTTAGGTATAATCGCAGCCATTCCTTGTGTTTATTTTGCATTTAAGAATCCTGTTGTTGAAAGTTTTATAAAAGAATCATCGGAAAAAATTAAAGAAAAACGTGAAAAAAAAGGAGCTAAATTTTATTTAAACGCTACATACAAGCACTTCATGTCCGGAATATCTTTCTTCTTGGTTGTTTTAACTGCCACCTCTCTCCTCTGGGGAGCCGTAGGTTTGCTCGCAATCCCAACAATAAGAGGCGCTTTTCCGCCATTCCTTACAGAACTTCTGGAAACATTATTTTCCAGGACTGGTGGTTTTACAGCTGATGGTACTTGAACAAGTTATACAACCGCAGGGCTAATAACACAATTAATAAATAATGTTGGATTTTCAACTTTTACCCTTGTCACTATTATATTGGGTTCCTTTATTGCCTACTCAATAGGAGGCATTGTTGCATTTATGCCTGCATTAATAATGGCAACACTAGGTAACGACACTTCTGGATTTTTGGGAGCAGTCGTGTCTGGATTTTTAATTGGTTTTTTAATCAGATATTTATACATGGTAATTTTGAAAATAAGAAATAAAATTAGAAAAAATCCTAAGTGATGAAAATGAAGCATTTTTATTCTCGGTTCTTATTGAATAATTCCTGTAGTTGGTTTTCTTTCGCTTTTAATCGGAACATTTCTTATAAATGGAATCATCGGAATTGTGAATGAAATAGTTGTTGGAGGAATTCAAAACTTCCAGGGACTTTCTATTGGAGGCACAGAGGGAATCTTTAATATAAACGGTAACTTTATTGTCGGGTTAATTATTGGAGCAATGATTTGTTTTGATTTAGGTGGACCAATTAACAAGATTGCTGTTGCTGCTGCACTTGCAATAAGAGGAAATAATATTTACACACCAGGAACAGAAGAATTGTTTGTTCCTTTAGCAGCCCAAGCTGCCGCTATCTCCGTGGTCCCACTGGGATTGTGATTCTCTACATTGTTGTTTAGAAAAAAATATTCCAAGCAAGAACACTTGATAGTTGAAAGTGGAGCCACTTTAGGATGGGTCGGCATATCAGAAGGGGCTATTCCAATGTTGGCGAAAGATCCTTTTCGCATGATACCTGTTAACGTAATAGGTGGGGCAATTGCTGGCGGTTTGGCCGGAGGATTTGGCCTTGGGGCTGTTGCAACCATTAATTCGCCAATTGGTATTTTTGTTGGTGTAATACAACCACTTGAATTTCCTGTTTATCCGTTTGCATGACTATTAACAACATTTGCTGGAATATTCTGGGTTGCCATTGTTTACGCACTCGTAAAGAAAAAAGTTCCCAAGGAAGAAAGAGATGTTGTCATACAGGAATTTAAGGAACGAAAAACAGAGCGAACAGAAAGATGAAATAAGGTTTTTAAAAAGAAAAAACCCGCTCTTGTCTAGTTTTCAACTCTTGGTTGCCTAAATATAAAATTTCAAAACATTCGAATAAAATTAGTAGATATGCTTTAATTTTATAATTAGAGTTATAAAAGATTTTGCTGGAACAACATTATTAAAAGGTTCGTCTTTTTCAAGTTTTCCGTCACTTAATCGAACACTCAACAACGACTTTCCACTTAAAATTACCTGCTCATCTATTCCAGAAGGGTTGTACAACCTAAGAAGAACTCTGTTGTTGTTCAGGTGTCTAAAAGTACTCATGCCAATGCGTCAATTTGAAATTTTTATGTCAATAGCTTTATTGATTTTTTTCTTTAAAAAGTCAGTGACTCTTTTGTCCTCAGGCCTTAAGATTTTAAAGTTAGCAATACTGTTTTCAAAAAAGTATTTTTTTTGACGTTGATAATAAACGTATTGCTCATTAAATATTTGGTATCTGGAAATAATGTTTTTTTTATTTTCTACAATTGATATTCCAAATTCAAATTTCATTTCTTTTTGCAATGTTCCATCAGGAGTTTCATGTTTAAATGTTGACGTTCCAGAAGGTCTTCCAGGTCTTCACAATAATTCGGTTTTACCCAAGAATGACGGCGTTCTAAACAAGACATAGTTAATTTGGTTTTCTGTTGGAGTAAACTCACCCACGCCTTTGTTAAGAGTAACAAAATTACTTCCATCGTCTTCAAAAAACACAAGACCATTGTTTTGATACACGGGAGCAGGATATTCTTGATAGTCTAGATCTTTTCATTTTTGTTCATTAACAACTGGACTACAATCATTGTAAATTCAATGTAGTAGAGATTTTGCACATTTAGAATTTTTATTGTTTTTAAAGCCTAGTTTTCATCTTGTTTCCGTAGATTTATTTTGAGTTTTTACTTTGATTCGAAGAATTTTACTGTGCCCTGCAAGGGATACACTTCACTTAAAAATTTGAGTACTTGTTTCTGTTAGAGCTTCATTCATAAAATAGGTTATTTCTGTCTCATATTTTATTGTTTTTAAATACTGAGATTCGTGAACAACAATGTTTTTGTTTTTTTGAGAAACAATTATAGAACCACTAAATACTTTTGAAGGAGAATAATCGTAGCTGTCACCCTTGTCGAAGTCTGCGCCTACCATCATGACATTTTTGTATGTTTTGTTGTGTCTTCTATCTACATATTCGGTGCCATCTTGAGTTACTTGGAACGATATTGATTTATTTTCTATTAAACCAGTTTCTTTTTTTGGACTAATTAGAGAAAAGCAAGGCAAAACTTTGTTTTGGTATTCAAAGGAAATTTTTCTTCAACACATTCATTCTATTGCAGTTTCCAATGCTACTGTTACATAGTAAAATTCATAGTTTAGTTCAGGATGTTTATCGACATTGTGGAACTTAAAATCGTGGTACCCAAGTTTTTTTGTAATGGAGAAATTCGTCACTATTAAATCGTCAACTTTCAATGCAAAGTTTAAGTGATCCACCACTAACTTGAAAACATATACCTGTTGTCTTTCTGTTGGGTAAAGGTTAATTAAAAATCCCGAATCGTCCTCCGGAGCTAAAAAATAACTTAAATCACGCATTAGTATATTTAATTCTGTTTGAAATATTGACTTAGATCTTTCAAGCCTTCCAGTAATTCCTCTGTTAGTTCTATCAGAGTTACACCCACCTAGGCTGTCATGAGCAGAACATTTTATCATTTCTTCAATTGCGTGTTGAACCGTGCCGTTCTTTTGAAGATTATCGATGATTGTTTTACAAATGGTATAAAAAGGGGAAAGCACGTTATACAAAAGTCGTTCAGTTTCTCTAAACAATAATTTTATATCCATTCGATTGGAGGAAATAGTTCTATGTGTTCTTGCTTTATAAGGTTCTCTAATGTTTCCATTAATAGTGGGAATTGACTTACTAATTTCAAGTGATTGAAAAAAATCTTCTATAGAACTGACTTTTCACGTGTTTTTTATGTCAATTTCATCCGCTTTTTTTATGAAGTACGGTAAAGAGGGTATTATGGGAAATTGATCAGCACCAAAAGGGGCTAAAATATGTTTCACGTTTCCATCAGAAGATTCAAATATTTCATTTATTTTTTCAACAATATCTTTTCCCACTTTTTCAAAGTGAGATTGCTCTTCTTCCTTCCCTCCTTTAAGGGTTAGATTTTCTACTTCATCAAAAAACGAGGAAACAAAACCTGTATATCCGAAATAAAAATTATACGATAAGACGCTATCTTTGTTTGGAGAAACAAAATAGTTTATTACACTTTTCTTAATTTGTTCTGGAGATATTCCTCTTCAAAAAACTCAATTCTTAAAACCAAAAGTTTTTAAGAAAGAAGGAAGGTTTGAAGGAAATCCAAAAGAATCGGGGGTATACATTGTGGCAGGAATAGGCAAGTTATTTGTTTTACTAAAACTATAAGCTATTTCCATGTTCATTAATATTGACTCAGGAGAGGAATTAAAATAATCTTGTTGAACAAAAGAAGGGGGAACAGCTAATTTTTTTGCTGACATTAATTTAATAATTAAATCCTTATAATTTAGATTATTCGCAATAAAGTCCGTCAACAAGGAAAGTTGACCATCCAAATTAAAATGAGTAAAATTATCATCACTGTTTAAAACGTAAAGAACTTGTTTTAAATCTCTTTCCAACAACACATCAGATTCTTCTTGTGTAAAGTATCATTCTCTATCTCAGTGAGTATGTGGCAGGAAATGTATGGTTCAATCTTTCACCAAAATATTATACTATCGTTGTTTGAGTTCCAAATAAATAAATAGCATTAAATTAAAAAAACAAGGAGCAACAAACTGACTTCAAAAAATACAAATAGTATAATTAAAATAGTGATTCAAAAATATATTCAGAACGAAAAACACGCTGACGCGTGATGAAAATATGTGCTTAGATATTCTAAATATATATTTTTTGCATTCTTAATTGCTATGGCTGCATACGGTTGTTTTGAACAATTTGTAAACACAAATGTTGCGACTGGTGGGATTGGATCTGGTCTAGAAATCATTGGTGGGGGACAACAATTTCTCTACTATCACGTTGTCAATGGGTTGCAACAGGTAAGCTACAACCCACTTCAAACTTTCACACAAGCTTTAAGTCAAGGTAGCTTTTTTTATGCCTTGTTTGTTTGACCGCTGGGACAATTAGCTTATTCAATTTATGTAGGGTTTAGCGCGTCAGAAGTCGGTGCTTTTTTTACGATATTTTTTATCGTTATAATAATCAGAAGTTTCACTTTGTTGTTTACATTTAAAAATTACACACAACAAATAAAAATGCAAGCCGTACAGGTGAAGGCAGCACAAATAAAAAGCCAGTACGACCAAAATGATAAAGAAGAAAAACGCAAAGGACAAGTGGAAACCATGGCTCTTTATAAAAAGTATGGAGTAAAGCCTCTTTCTTTAATAGGTTCTTCTTTTGTAACATTGCCTTTCTTTTACGCTATGTATCGAGTATTTTCATCTTTAAATGTTCTGAAAACAGAAAATCTTGGGCTTGTTCAATTAATCACTTCTCCGATATCTGGATTATTATCTGGACAGTTCCAATATTTAGCAATTATTTTGGTTGTTATTCCCATTCAGTTCGTTTCATTTAAATTACCTACATGACTAGCAGCCTCTAGAAGAACAAAAGCATTAGATGCGAAAGCGAAAAAGCAATATAAAAGCACACAACTTGTTAGCAACGTTATCGTAGTTGTCTTTGCTATTATTGCTATAACTGTGCCTACATCATTAGCTTTATATTGAATGTTGTCTGGAGTTTACACAATTATACAAAGCTTCGCAATCAATGAATTTCTTAAAAGAAAATCTGGAAAATTTAACTCTGGCAAAAAATCTAGGCGAAAAAATTATACCTATAATTTAGCATCTTAAAATGTCAAACACCTTTATCGCTTTAAGCAGTCACTTTAGTAAATCAGCAATTGCCGTTATTCGAATTAATGGTGACAGAAGTTTAAAAATAACTA
This sequence comes from Mycoplasmatales bacterium, assembly GCA_014238525.1. Lineage (GTDB taxonomy): Bacteria > Bacillota_I > Bacilli_A > Mycoplasmatales > JABAAY01 > JABAAY01. The sequence continues at coordinate 7,775 of JABAAY010000006.1, read as the reverse complement.
ATTCTTTTCTAACTAAAAAGCTGAAAAATTCCCCAAACAAAAGATTCTTGCGTAAATTTTACAATAACAATCAATTTATAGACGAAGTAATAATCAATTTTTATCCTGCACCCCACTCTTACACGGGAGATGACCTTATCGAAATTATGTGTCACGGATCCACATACATTATTGAACAAATAATTTCTTCTTACAATTCTAAAGGCATCAGATATGCGGGTCCGGGAGAATTCACAAAAAGAGCCGTAATAAATTCAAAATTAGATTTTATAAAAGCGGAGTCAATAAATGAACTAGTAAATTCTGAAAATAAACTTAGTCATGATTCAGCAATAAACTCATATGATGGAACCGTGAATAAGTTGTTTCGTGAAATAAGGAAAGAACTTAATTTTTTGTGAGCAAACCTAGAAGTTGACCTTGATTATCCCGAATTTGATAATCAGAATCTTAATAAGTCCGCAATCAAAATCAGAATTCAGAAGATGCAAAAATCATTAGAAGAAATAAACAGTAATTCTGAAAGTGTTTTTCCATTTTTAAAAAACACCATCATTTGCATCATCGGAAAACCTAATGTTGGTAAATCAACTCTTTTGAATGCCTTGCTAAAAAACAACAAAGCTATTGTGTCTGACATTCCCGGAACAACAAGAGATGTAGTGGAGGGCGAAATTAATATTCATAATCAAAAAATGAAAATACTGGATACTGCAGGAGTACATTCAACACAAGAAATAATTGAAAAGGAAGGAATTAAGAAAACCCTTGAAACAATTAGAAAAAGTAATTTGATCATACATGTTTCAGATGATGGAAAATGAGAAAACATGAATATACCCAAGTCAAAAAAAATCATCTATGTTTATAACAAAATTGATTTAATTAAAAACCCATTAAAGTCGGATAAGTATGTATGTATATCTGCTAAAGACAACAAAATAGACAATTTAAACAACAAACTATTTGCATGAGTTAATGAAATGAGCGAGACAATTGCAAACAATTGTTTAATTAATTATCGTCAGTGAAATATTTGTCAATTGATTCAGAAAAAAATAGAAGAATGACTTGAAAAGTTTGGACTGATTGAAGATGATTTACACGCATTCTTCTTGAATGAAATAAAAAATTTGTTTGATGAGTTATTAGGAAAAAAAATAAAGGATAACTTAGAAAATACACTATTCAATCATTTTTGTGTAGGTAAATAAGAAAAATAGAAAAGAGTATTTATAATAAATATATATGAACGATCAATATAAAATAGTTGCACTATCCAATTGCCGTGATTATGCCAAAAAAGTAAGTGCCCAAACATCCATTCCTATTGTTGAGACAACACAAAAAACTTTTTCTGACGGAGAATTTTGAATTAGATTTGAGGAAACCATTAGAAACAGCATCGTTATTTTATTTCAAACTATGTACCCCAATCCCTCTCAATCGGTATTGGAACTATTAATTACAATGGATGCGTTAAGAAGAGCCAGCGCGAAAGAAGTTATTGTTGTTGCACCATATTTGGCATACTCAAGACAAGACAGAAAAATAAAGGGAAGGGATCCAATTACTGCCAAGGTAGTGGCAAACATTTTGGAAAAAGTTGGACTAGACAGATTGGTTACGTTTGACTTACATTCTGGGCAGATACAAGGGTTTTATGACATTCCTTTTGATGATTTGCTGTGCTGACCAGTTTTACTAATGAGTTTTGAAAAATATAATGTGGATAATTTGGTTGTCGTTGCTCCGGATTATGGAAGCGTAGTAAGAACCAAAGCTGTAGCCAAAAAGGCTAAATGTCACTTTGCCATCGTTTTAAAAGAACGACAAAAGCACAATTCTGCAAGTGCCATCAGTGTAATCGGGGACGTTAGAAATAAAAACTGTCTTATTGTTGATGATATGATTGATACCGGAGGAACACTGAAAGCATCGGTTGACATGCTTAGAAAAAAAGGAGCACGAGATATTTATGTTATGGCAACACATGGAATTTTTAGCGGCTCCGCTTACGAAAACATAAAGAAAATGAATGTTAAGAAAATATTTGTTACGGATTCAATCGATCAAAATAAAACCATTCAAGACTCGAAAATTGTGGTCGTGGATACCTCACAATATATAACACGTGTAATTGATTGTATTATAAGTAATCACTCTATCTCTGATGTTTTAAGCTATTTAGAAGGCAAATAAAATGTTTTTAATAGTGGGATTAGGAAATCCAGGCGAAGGGTACGATTTTACACGTCATAATGCGGGATTTCGAGCAATAAATTCTCTTTGTAGAAGTTTAGACATAACCCTAGATAAAACAAAAGACGATATTGAATTCAAAGTGTTACAAAGTCAAAAAACTATAATTGCCAAACCCAAAACTTATATGAATTTGTCGGGCACTCCAATTCGTGCACTTGTCAATTTTTATAAAATTTCTCTAGATAAGGTAATTTTAGTGCACGATGATCTAGACATTTCTTTAGGCACTTACAAATATAAAGAAGGCGGAGCCTCTGCGGGGCACAACGGTGTTAACGATGTACAAAATAAATTACAAACCCTTGCTATGAAACGAATTAAAATTGGAATTGGTAAATCTACATTGGAAAATGTTTCTTCAAGAGAATGGGTTTTAATGCCTTTTTTACCCAACGAACTACCACTTTTAGGTAAATGTATAGGAGACCTGACTAGAAAAATGGCCTTTTTTATAAAAAGTTCTTCCAAAAAAACTGACGTTTTGTCTGCATCATATTTTCTTCCATAATGATTAAGAATCTTTTTAATTTAAACAAGGAAAAAAAATACCTACTTGCGTGTAGTAACGGAGTTGATAGTACAGTTGCGCTACATGTTTTTTTAAATTTAAATTTTAAAATAATTGTATGCCATGTGGATTATCAACAACGAAAAGAATCATCACAGGAAGTTGACAACATCAGAAAAATTTGTGAAAATAAAAAAGTTCCAGTCGAAAATTTAGTTGTTTCCGAAAAACACTCAGGTAATTTTCAAGCATGAGCAAGAAAAATTAGATTTAATTTTTTTGAGGAAATGGCAAAAAAATACGACACACAAAACATTATTATTGCTCACCACGAAAATGACTATTTTGAAAGCTACTTAATAAAAAAAGAGAGGAATGTCATAAATAAAAGCATTGCCTTGCCAATAGAATCAAAATACAACAATTTAACAATCTACAGGCCTTTTTTAAAAGTCTCTAAAAATGAAATGTTGGAATATGCAATCAAAAACAAACTTCCTTGGATTGAAGACGAATCCAATGCCTCTATCAAATATTTGCGAAACGATATTAGAAAGAAACTTTCGGAAAAAACTGAAGAGGAATTAGAAACCCTAAGGAGCCAAATAGAACGAGAAAATTCAAAAAGAAAACAGATAAATATTCAGGAAAAGGAAATGTTAAATAAATGCAGCGCCGGCAACAGCATGGATTACAAAATTTTCTCTAAATACAAAATGGATCAGAAAGCCTCAATATTAAAATTATTCTTGTTAAAAAACGAATTAAAATTTTCTAATAAATTCATCTATAGCGCCATAAGTCAATTTGAAGGCAAAACTTCAAATTTTTCTCTTCCTATTTGTAATAAATTTCTTGTGAAACAATATAACACAATCATAGTCAAGGGTTCTCATTACATGAATTTTAAGAACATCAAATTCACTGTTCCAAACATGGAAAGTAACAAAAATATATTTTTTTCTCACAAACCTTTCAACGGATCTTTATGGCTTTATATTAATGAGGAAGATTTTCCACTAACTATAACTAATGAATATCAGGGTTTAAAGATTACTTTGGAAAACAACCGTCATAAAAAAATAAGTAGATTTTATATTGATAAAAAAATTTCCATAGAAGAAAGACACAAAAAGTTTGTAATTATTAATCAAAGCAACAAAATTTTAGCGATAGATAAAATGTATCACGAAAATAAAAATAAAAAAAATAGAAAAATCTTTTATAAAATCGTATTATAATATTCTAAGAATGGAAGGTGGAACATGAGTTTCATAAAAGTAATAGACAGAAATAGAGAACGCGAAAGTATAAAGTACATTAGTGCTACACGCATTATCGATATTTCAGAACATAAAGGTAGTTGAAAAATAACTTATTTAGCTACAAATGATTTACGTTTAACAGGTTATCTTGGAGATAACTGAGAAGACGAATTAAATACTGTCGGTAAAGTTTTAGACTTATCTAAATAAATATCCATATGCTTCGTTTTCCAGTATCTGTTTCATACAAGAGAAACAATAACTGCCTTAATGAACATACAGTTTTAAAGTCAATAGTAGGGGATTCCTCTAAAATTCATAATCAAAAAATGACTTTTTTGATTGACGAGCAAAAGAGAAACCTGCAAAGTTTTTGGATTGAAAAAAACAAACAATGTTCTTTAGTACACCCCAAGGGATTTAAAATTATAACCTGTGTGAAAAGGAAAAAATTTAAATTCAAAGTGTTCAAAGGCTACCCTTCAAAATTAATTTTTAAGAGAGAAACTATTTGTAAAAAATACATGTTTCTAGATAGTGACTGTAAATGCAGTTTCATGGTTAACTTTATTGTTGCCAAACTCGAAGCGAACAGGTATCTTAGAGATTATAAAATTTGAGAAAACATCTTACCTGCGCTTGTTAAATAATTTGTGATTTATTATATTAACTTTTTAATATAATAAAAAAAAGGAGAAATATGAATTTTGAATGTAAAGATAAAACACTGGTTGGAAAACCAATTAGTGTAGGAAAGAAGTTAGTTTTTAAGGCTGTTGACAAACACATGGAGGAATATCTTTCTTCTGACATAAAAGAAGATTGAAAGATTATTTCAGTAGTTCCTAGTCTAGACACGGGAGTTTGTTCAAAACAAACAAGGACTTTTAATAAACTGATTTCACAAATTGAAAACACCAGAATTATCACAATTTCTTGCGACTTGCCCTTTGCTCAAAGCAGATACTGCGGAGCTGAAGGAATAGATAGAATAGACGTTGTTTCTGATTATAAATATCATGAATTTGGTCATAAGACAAACTTATTTATTAAATCCGCAATGCTTCTTACAAGAGCAGTATTGGTTTTAAATAAAGACAACGTTGTTACATATATTGAGGTATGTGAAGTTCTAGATAACGAACCAGTCTACGACGCAGTCTTAAAAGCTATCGAAAACTAAATTTCATTTTAATTATTTTTAAATATTGTAATTTGCTTTTAAGCAACAAATTACTCACCCATTGTAATTCCGACAAAGGATGAACCACTACCCGTTATAAAGAAAAGATCATATTTCTTATTTTTATGTAATTTAAGAAATCGGTCTTGTAGTTTAGGAAATAGAATGAAAAAAACTGTTTCCAAGGAATTAAACATTGATGACAACAATTCCGTATAGTTGTTTGTTAATAATGCTTTTTGAACACTATCAATTTCTGGGTGTATGGTCTTCGACAAGTCCAAGTGGTCAAATATTTTTTTTGTTGATGATTGATAATCAGAATTTAAAAAAACATCCATATTAAAAAAACTTTTAAACGAAAGAGGTGTAACTCTTTCCCCTTGACCCCTTACTCTGGCCGCTCCTTTACACAGAAAGTAGGGAACATCGGACCCAAGCTTTAAACCCAAATTATTCAATGTCTCAATAGATAGATTAAGGCTCAATTGTTCATTAAGAAACAATAATGTTTCCCCTGCATTGCTGCTTCCTCCACCCATTCCAGAACCAAGAGGAATTTCCTTCGTTATGTGTACAGAGACACCTTCCTTAAATCCGGTTTTCTCTCTTAATAATTCAACAGCTTTATACACTAGGTTATCTTCTTGCTTAATTGTTATATGTTGATTTTTGATTTTGTTTTCCAAATTTATTTTTGTGGTTCCGGATTCATTAATTTCAAAAGACAAGGTGTCTCATATTTTTTTATAAGGCACCATTATTGTGTCTATTTCGTGATAATTGTTAGTTTTTTTACGAATAATGTTTAATGCTAGGTTGATTTTTCCATAACTTTTAATTTCTTGTTTCATTTTTTTACTATACCATTATTCTTTATTTCGTGTTTCATAATAAAAGAAAAGAAATTCCAAACATAAAAACGTTCTCTACAAGACATTTACTTTATTACTGTATAGTGGTTCTGAACTAAACCGTTTAAAAAAGTGCGTGTTTTCAAGTGTTTTAATTTTGCAGCATTATAACTACCAGTGAAAAGCTTAAGACCGCCATTAAGAAGAACAGGAATAATAGTAACTATAATTTCATCAACCAAATTGTCGGAAAGTAATTGAGATATAATATGAGAACCACCATCACAATAAATATTTTTAAGAGAACTTTTTTTAAGTTTCACGACCAATTTCTTCAGGGAACCGGAGTACAATTTAAAGTTTCCGATATTGTTGATTATAGATTCCGAAATAATATAAACATCTTTGTTTTTGTGAGGGTATTCAAAACCCATTTCTATAACCTTGTTATAAGTATTTTTTCCCACTATCACTGTATCAATAGTGTTAAGGAAAGAATCGTAGTCATAATCTTCAGAATTATATTCCGAGAGATAACCAATACTCTCATCTTTATCCGTTATATAACCATCTAATGTCATGGATATGTAAACAATTAATTTGGATTTTTCGTCTTTCACAACCATAATTCTATCACTTTGAATATTTATCTTTGTAATTTCCTTTCTGTGAAGAGAAAAGAGCACCAAAAAATAAAAATTTGTCTGTTTCTGCTTTCTATTATAATATTATTAGTTATTAAATAACAATCAAGGAGTATCTATGAAGAAAAAGACAAAAAGACTTACACAAGCAATTTTAGGAATTGGTGCATTAAGTGCCGGCGCAGCCGTTACGACAGTCGCACAAGCCTGTAATTTAGATGATTTTCTTGGAGCAGTAGATAATGAAACTTTAGAATCAGCGTTTGCAAACGTTCTAAATACGATGCACAGCTATAATGGTTCTTTTTCCAACAACGATATCTCGTGAAATGATCCAGTAAGTAAAATAATTCTTACCACAACAATGCAATCATTAACTTCCTTCTTGTCTGAGAATATTCCGCAAACAGATGTACACGTTGTAGACATTAAAACATTCAGCTTCGACTATAGTATTGATACGGAGAACGAATTTACCGCTGAATTATCTAACATAAGCGGATCCGCACTATTAAGTGATAAAAGAGGTGTATCAATTGTACCAAACGGTAACGCAAGTGTTTCTATACTTAACTTATCACCAGAAAATTATAGAAATGCTTCTATTCAATGGTCGGGAATAAAATTTGACATTGAAAGCCCTCGTGATCCGAGTAATGGAGGCGACACACCTATAAATCCAGTAGATCCTGTAAACCCTCCAGATCCAGGAGAATTTAACGATGCCAAAACATCGTTTTCTAATGCCGTGAGTGAATTAACAAGCTACACTTTCGGTGAACAAATTAGTAGTGAAGCTGCGACAATATTACAAACCTTTGGCAATTATAGTTATAAATCAGTAACTAAACTTAATTTTTCCTTTGTTATGAGAGATGGCGATCCAATTAGAAAAACTGAATCGTGAAATGGAGAAGAAAATAAAACTTTTTATGCTGAAATTTCTGATCTTACAGGCGTGGTCGTAACATACAATAATCAATCTATTAATATGGTATCCACCTCATCTGCTGGTATTGGTATTGCTGGCTTTAGCTCTAGTAATTTTTGGGGGGC
>JABAAY010000069.1 GCA_014238525.1 Mycoplasmatales bacterium | reverse complement strand
TAATTCCATCTTAAATCAATTATGGTATTAATGTTAGTGAATGATTTTCAGCTTGAACAAAAATACATCTGTGTTTATTAAAAATTAAGAAAGCACAAAATTTCCATTGAATTTAACTTAGTGTAATATTAGAATAAATATCTGCACAATACCATTGAAATATAGACACTAATTTAGAAAACCATTTATGTTTGTTTTTGATTTGTATAAAACTTTTTCGTGGAATTTTCGCCCATTTTTTGATTAATGAAATCATTGAGAGATACTATTTTGTATAAGCGTGTTTTGTCAATTGATGTGGGTGTTCTCAAACCACAGCAAAAGGGATTTAAAAATTGTGTTCCGCAAAACACCATGCTTATTTATTATTTCAAACATTCTTTATGTTTTTTTCAAGCACTACAACGCCAGCGTCTTGTAATATTTTTTTTATATCGTTAAAGTTTTCATTATCTTCTTTTTTAAAAAAATAGTAAGTAACTGTTTTTAGTTTACTTTTTTTTGAAATAATCAAATTTTTTAACTTTTCATCGTTTTCAAAAGAAATTCCTACAAGAAAAAGATTATGTTGATTTTTTACATTTCGCTCAAAATGTGAATTTAAAATTTGATATGTTTTTTCGTTACTTAAAATTTTAACATCGTCACTGTTTTTTTTTATTTCTTGTAAATCTGCTCCATAACTAACTAGAGTGTTTACTTTTAACCATCCGTGTAAATAAAACTGATCAAATCACCTTACATCTGATGGTTTTTGGTGAAGACGGGAGTGCAAATGAGGAAGCTTATCTTTAAATATTCTTAAAAATATTGTTGTGTAATTTAAGGTATAAAGTTTGGGTGAGTTTTTGTTTTCTCTTTCGCTATATATTTCCATCATTATGTTTTTTTTATCCTTTTCGGAAATGTTCCTGCTTAAGAACTCCATATCTTTCACTATATGCATTAAGAATAAAACAAAAAAATATTTAAGTCTTTCCTTTCCGATTATATTGGGTTTACACTCGCCATTTTGTCTCTCTATGGCTCAAGATATACTTTCTTTTTGTACAGATAATAAGACTTTTCTATTAAGTTCAGTGGAAGGCAGTTCAATATCGTTATTCACAACTAATAGAGATTCGCATCCTGGAATACCTTCCTCAGTGTTTTCGTTAGATTCTTCCCATTTCATTATTTTTTCAAAATCATTTTCCAAAAATTCTTCAATATTGTTGTTTTGAGAAAAATATTCTGCGAATTTAGAAGCAATTTCGTAATCAATTTTTCGAATACCACTTAAAACAGCCGTGCTCGTTTCTCCTCCCAAGAAAAAGTCATTTCGTTCTATAACCTCAACAAATCGATTAAAGCTGTTTTCTCAATTAATATTGCCGTTTGAAAAAACAATGATACCGTGATTTTCTTTGTTAAACTTGTCGCGATATAATTTATCCAAGTTTTTGTTACTAATAAACTGTAAATCTAAACCATTTCCGAATATTCAGATGTCTTCGGTTTCTGGTTGGGGTTTTTCTAAAGACATGTTTTAATGTTAACATTTTGAAAAACATCGCCGAGTACATTTTAAATAAACCCTTTTTCAACAAAATTACTACTTTTAGAAAAATGAATACTTGAATTTTTCAATTAAATGGCCACTGTGTTTTTTTAAAGGAAGTTGTTAAAAAATATAACAGTTGGTTTTTATAAACTCAGTTGCTTGAATAAAATTAGCTAATTTACACAGAAAAATTACTATGTAAATTCAAAAATAATTACTTAGAAATATGAAAATTCTCTTCGCTTTTTGATTGTATAAATTTTAGAGAAATTGCATAATACTACGTTAATAAAGTAAATATGCCATTAATTTGAGATTTTCAAAATATTGAAGGAACGAGAAATACCAGTGTATAATATTGCACACTTTTTGCCCATTGCAGAAAGAATTTTGTGTGCTTTCTTAGCTCACGGAAGAACAGGAGAATAAATCAATATGGTTTTCGACGTGTTTTCGAATTCAGATGCTT
>JABAAY010000068.1 GCA_014238525.1 Mycoplasmatales bacterium | reverse complement strand
GGGTGGATGCGCGCAAGAGTCAGTGAAGAATCTGGCGGGAGGAACTATCATGAGACTTAACTATGTAGAGATCAACAATTTTCGCTCGATTGAATATGCGAAGATTGACTTTGACCCGCGCTGCCGCATTCTTGTTGGAATTAACGAGTCAGGAAAGTCCAATATTCTCAAGGCGATTAATGTTTTAAATGAGATAGATGTTTTAAATGAACAAGTGGATATCCAAGACGCCTTAAATGAACGAGTGAATATCCAAATTAATGAAAACGATAAAAGACAAATGTTAAAAGGCGAAAGTGAGTTGGAATCTTCATTTTTGAAATTTAATTTTATATTTGAAAAAAATGATATAGAAGAACTAAGAGACGAACTTTCAAAAGAAATTTTAACTAATAACAAGATTAAACTTACTTCCCAAGAAAAAGGGAGGGGTTTGAATTTTGTAGATTTTTATTCAAAAGATATTCAGTGCGAGCTTCTTGTGGACTATTTAGAAAAAAAGAAAACTTTTTGTGACCCTAATATATCTTTTGTATTAGAAAAAGATATGTGTGATTTTTTTCAACGCTTAAAAAAAGTAAACAAATCTTTACCAACACAATTGATAATAAATCACAACGGTCAAAATGTTGATGTTAGAAATTTTTCTTTTATGGACATTGAAAATTTTGAGAAAATTTCTCAAGAAAATTTTGAAGATATTGAAAAAGAAGATTTTAATCATGAAATTTTAAAATTAAGAGAAAATAAAGTCTGTAAAATAGCTAAAAAAAATATTCCTAAAATTAATTTTTGGAAATTTTCTAAAGAAAATATTTTACCACCTTTCGTTGACTGCAAAACTTTTGCGGATAATCCTGACAGCTGTCTTCCTTTGAGAAACATGTTTTATTTTAATAGGGATTTTAACATAAAAGAGGCATTCGAACAACACAAAATTAACGCTTCTGATTTGAATGCAGATTTCGAGAATTATCTTGCAAGAGTTGCTCACAAGACAACAGAGTACTTTCGCAAAGTTTGGCAAGATTATAAAAATATAACTTTTACCTTAAGTGAGTCTGGAGGAAAAATACGTTGTAGAGTGGATAGTGGCATTAAATATAATTTCGATCAGCGTAGTGACGGGTTTTTACGCTTTTTTTCTTTTTTATTAATGGTTTCAATTGAAATTAAAAGCGGCAACATTAAAAATAATATTTTGTTAATAGACGAGCCTGAGGTGGGATTACATCCTTCAAGCATTCGCCATTTGCTACAAGAATTAATAAAAATATCGAAGAACAATATTGTTGTTATTAGTACCCACTCTACATTTATGATTGACAAACAGAAAATTCAAAGACATCTTGTTGTAGAAAAAAAAGAAGAAAAAACAATTGTAAAATCTGCTTCGAAATCTAATTTTTTCACAGAAGAAATTTTACACAATGCTTTAGGAACATCCATGTTCGATGTTATGAAAGCAGAAATTCTTCTTTTTGAAGGCTATTGGGATAGGAAACTATTTGAAATTTTTACAGAAACAAAAAAAATACATGACATGTTTGAACATATAGGTATCGCTCATGGAGTAGGGGTGGATAACATGCCTCATGTGTTAATTAAATTTTCTTTAGCTTCAAAAAAATGTCTTATTGTTAGTGATGATGACGAGGCAGCTAAAAGGGGACAAAAAAAGCACTCTGAAGAAAAACAATTTGGAGATTGGAAAAAGTATTCCGATTTTAATAAAACTATGTCAGAAATTACAGGTGAAGATTTTATTTGCAAAGAGCATGTCCTGAATGCTGTAGCAAAATCTGTCCAAAAAAAAAAAAAAAAAGACGAAAAAGTTTTCTTTTCACCATGTGACAATAGCAATGGGTCAAGTAATGATTTGTCTCCCTTAACTTTTGAAAATATGAACTCCAACAATAAAGGAAAAATGAATCTTGTTGAAGATTTTATTAAACAAAGATATAAAATAAAACACGAAAAAAAGATTATTATAACTAAAATAAAAGAAGAAATTTTTAATAGCTTGGA
>JABAAY010000067.1 GCA_014238525.1 Mycoplasmatales bacterium | reverse complement strand
TTCTGTATTGAGTTTTGTTGTTTCTATTTCTTTTTTATTAAAGTCTGTTTCTTTTTGCTTTAATTCGGCAAGCTGGTTGTTTTTTTGTGTTTTTTCTGTTTGAATTTTTTGTATATCATTTTTTAAATTTTCTTCACTTTCTATTTTATCATATTGACTTTTCAAGTCAGCATAATTGTCTCTTAATTTTTTAAGGGAATCTTCTATTTGAAAGATTGCTTTTTTGCAAGATACTGCTTCTAATAGTAGAGGACAGGTGCTAAAATCACCTTCTCCTTTACAAGGAACTTTTTCTACTAATTCTGCAGTTGTTTTTGCAGATTTTAATTTTTCTGCTTGATTTCTTCCTTCTTCTTTCTTGGTTTGTAAAACAAATCCCGCTTCTTTTTTTTTATTTAAAGAGATATTGCTTTCTTCCATCCTAACCTGAAGTGCATTTAATTGCTGTTCAATCTGCTCTATTTCTTTTTGCGAAGAAACCAATGAAGCTAATTGGTCTACCCTGTTAAATTTGCTTGACAATAAGTTTGCTTTTTCTATACGAGAATCTTCTTGTTTTGAAAGTGTTTCCCAAAGATTTTTTTCCTGTGTTTGAAAAGCTGATATTTCTGCGGTTATTTTTGCTTCTTCTTCTTTTTTAGTTTCTAACTGAATGTTTTGGGATTCTATGTCTTTTTGAAGCAGAGCATTTGTGTTTTCTGATTCTAGCTTGATTTTAGTGGCAGTGATGTTTTTTATATCTTTTTCTAATGTTTCTATCAGTAGGTTTGTTTTTTTTAACTCTTCTTCTTGTTCTGAAATATTAGAATTGGTATTTAATATATCTTGTTTGTTTCTGTCTATACTTTCTAATAAAATATCTACTTCCTTTTCGGCTTTTTTATTGTGGATGTGTTTCAATTCTACTTTGGTTCCTTCTATTAGAGAATCATATTTGTCTAATCCTAAAATAGAAGATATAAGACTTTTAGGGTCTTTTTCTGTTAGGAGCTCGTGTTTTTGAGAAAATACACATGATTTTAGAAAAAATTCTTTACTTATTTTAGACGATAACACTTCATTATAAACACTTATTTTGCCATCGCAGATTATATCTCCGTGTTTTGTTTTTTCCCACTCGCCATTGTTATCTTGCATTAGGTAGGCAGTGGTTTTCTGTGTTTTTTCTGTCTTTTGGATTTTAATATCAGACAGATAGGTTATAGAATTGTGCACAAATTCTAATTTCAAACTCCCTCCGTCTTTACCAAATTTGCCATATACACTGCTGTCTATAAATGGATTAAGAAAATTTATAACAGTTGATTTTCCTATACCATTGTCTCCCGTAAGAGCAACAACATTGCCTTTATTAGCAAAATTTATCTCCAGCTCATTGATTCCTAAACCGTTTTGGATTCCTATTGATCCAGTAAGTTTTATGTTTTTTATTTTCATTTCTTTGGTTCCCAAAATCGTAAAAAAAAAGCACCCTCTTCGCAATCAAAATCATACTTTGTTTGGTATTCTTCTCTTTCTTTTTCAGTCATATACCTAATAAAACCTTTTTCTACTAATATTTCAAAATTTCCAAGAGGGTCCCACAAGTCAACGCAATTACCTTCTATTTCTCCATAAAGATAATCTAATTTTTTTACTCTTTGGGCTTTAATATCAGATAAAGAATAATCATCTACATATCCTTGAGTATTTGAAAGTGCAATTTTTCTAGCCTGATAATAAGAATTGCAATAAGCAACACAAATACTTTCTAAATCTGAGTGCTCTGGGTCACTACAATAATATGCTTTCATAGTTTAAAAGAGTAAATTATCATTAAAATTGAAAAAAAAGATAAGACAGAAAGAACTAATCCTACCGCACAGCTAAAATAAGAAAAACCAAAAAAGCAAATAAGTATTGGCGCCGCCACTATCAATAAAGCCATTATGAAAGTTAGAATTATCAATATCTTTTCTATGACTGGTGCTACGAATAGAAATTTTATGGGGTATTTCACTTTTTTCATATTTTACTTACCTTTAGGTATGCAAGAAATTCCACGACCATTACCACCAAAAACACCAACA
>JABAAY010000066.1 GCA_014238525.1 Mycoplasmatales bacterium | reverse complement strand
CATTTTGAAGATAAATGAATTAGACATATTTTTTTTCTTGAACTTATAATATTAACTTGATCTAAAAATTTTTCAATTTTTATTTCATTTTGATATTTTATTTTACAAACTTTTAATAATTCAAACATTATTTATGATCCATCTCCAAATTATTATTACTATTATTATCTTTAACAAAATTAATTTGAATTTCTCGTCATTTATCTGGAATTATTTTCGGGATATTTAAAGTTAATTAAATAATTTTTGTAGTACAAATTGTTTCGGTCATAAATAGCTAAGGCGATAGTAATAATTGTTTGAAAATCATTGTTATATATTAAATTTAGTGATGGAAGGTCTTCGAAAACCGCTTTCACTGCCGTTATACGATTTATAAGGTCCTCTCTTTGTAATTTATCAAACATTACAAAAAAACCTCTTTGGAAATTTTAGAGATTTTCATTACGTGCTTATCAATTAGAATGTTTTCTTTCATAATTTTAGAATTTTGCCTGTCGTTATAAACTACTGGAAAAATACCTAGAACCAATCCAATATGTAATCAATGTGGCGAAAAAACATTAATCTCAAAATTTTTGTCATTTTTTTCGTTATAAAATAAATGCTTGTTGTTCTTCTGTGATTTTTCGTCTTCACATATTTTTTCAATTCAATTAACTCAAGAACGGGGTTTTTCTTCGTCCACGGTGTAATCAACCAACATATCTAAGAGCAGATACTTTTCTATGTTGGGTTTTTCTACATATTCAGATTCTTCACTGAAAACACCAATTCCTAATTTAATAATTTGTTTAAAATTTGAAAAATATAATTCTGGAATGTCCTCTTGGATACAAAATTCATGAACATTTTTCTTTAAATTATCAATGAAATCAACATTTGACATTTTCTTTTTCATATTTAAATACTACACTATTGATATGTTGTTTAGTAAACTTGTTAATTGTGATAATTTGAAGAAACTTGTCTTTAATTCATATTGGTTAATGATATTATGTAATTACACAAAATGTTTACATATGATTTAATTTTAACTGCTGCAGGGTCTTCAACAAGAACTAAAACTCCCATTAACAAAGTGTTTTTAGATTACGGAGGCATGAGTCTTGTTGAAAATACTTACTCGTTGTTCAAAAATGACGTTAGATGTAGAAATATATTTGTTACAACGAATTCAAAAGACATGGAAAAAATGAAACAAATTTGTTCTAGTCTCGAAAAAGTAACATTAATTATTGGTGGCGACACAAGATTTAAAAGTGTAAGGAACGCTTTGAAGCAATGTGTTTCGGAATTTACTGTTGTTCACGATACTTCAAGATGTTATTTAACGAAACAGATACTGCGATTGTTTCTTTCTCAATTGTCTACAAGTGAAAATTTAATTGTGGCTAAAAAAACAATTAATTGCTTGAAAAAAATAACTGCTGATGGTGTTTTTACTGTCAATAGAGAACAATTTGTTCAAACAGAAACTCCGCAAGGCTTTAGAACAACTAAATTAAAAAAAGCTTATTTTGGCATAGAAGAAAAAGAATATTTTGATAGTTCTCAAGTAATTGAATTATTTTATGAAAATAAAGAAAAAATCAATTTTTTCTTCCATGACACAAAGAATAAAAAAATAACAATGCCTTCTGATGTAAACGAACTAAAAAAGTATTAGGGATAAAAAAACTGGCATCGTGCTATCTTCGCGTTAACTATTGTCGCCGCTGTAGAGCTTAACTTCTGTATTCGGGATGGGAACAGGTGTACATCTACGCTATCAATACCAGAACTGTATTTTACCAAATATTTACAATGTTTTGTATTAAATTGTAAAAACAAAAAAATTGTTAATCATGAGTATTTTGCAGCCTGCTGATCCATTGAAATTAATAGTTGTATTTACCGATGTTATACTACCCCAGCTAAATGTACCCACCTAGTTGATAAAATTAAAACTAACTATTTCTATTTGATTTGATATCAAATAATTGCAAAACTTCAAGAATCAAAAAAACACCTCAGGGAGGTGTTTTTTTGATTAATTAATATTAATAAGATGTTCTTATTAAGTATTTTTTTTGCTTTTAGAAAATAATAAGAGTCGACCTATTAGTATCGGTTAGCTTAACACGTCACCGTGCTTACACATCCGACCTATCAAGCAGCTAGTCTCGCTGCTGTCTTACCCCCGAACTTAATCGGGGAGGGAGGCCTCATCTTGGGGGATGCTTCGAGCTTAGATGCCTTCAGCTCTTATCGCTGCCAAACATAGCTACCC
>JABAAY010000065.1 GCA_014238525.1 Mycoplasmatales bacterium | reverse complement strand
TAAAGTTATTTTTGAATTTGGAGATACTACACTTCTTGGAGACACAGTCCTACAAACAGACACCTACGAAGAAAAAAAACAACCAGAGATAGACATGTGGTTTAATTTCTATCAAAAAGGAGACTTCCCGATAAAGTCCCCGCACATTCTAAAAAGAATACAAGAAGAAAGTATTATTCTTAACTACCCATTTGCAACCAAAGTCACCACCCATGCCGACACAGGTTATGCCTTTTTACAAAAAACCGATGGAACAGAAGTCACAATAAGCAATTTAGCAGAAGGCATAACATTAGAATTAACACAACAATTTCCTTTATCACAAATAGACACAACAGAAGGAACTATTGAGGCAGGCGTGCATTTAAGATTTATAAACGCAGATGGTTCAGTTTATAACACAGCCACAGCCACAAATACTTTAATTAGCGTAGGCAATCAAATCTTTATAAGCGTTAGCCCTGGACTAGACCAAGATTCAGACTACAGAAACTACAGAGGCAAAAGAATTGAATTTGCTTATACCCATCTCCAATACATAGAAAAATTAACCTGTCTAGTAGCCAATCAATATCTCATAGAAGAAAATGGAACCACAAAACGAGTAGAAAAAGAAATATCATTCTTGCCAAGACCCAGCATTTCTATTTCAGGAGGTTTCACACAAGAGGCTCAACAAGAACTAAAACAAGTATCAGAAGACATCAAAAAACTACCCACAGCACAAAGGAGCTTTTGTGTTTTTAACATAACACCAGGACAACCAGGCAATAATGTAGCAGTAGGATATGTAGAAGGCTTAATAGGGTCAATAGAAGAACCATTATTTAAAATTGCAGGAGACATTTCAACAAAAAAATGTATTGCTCTTTATAGGGATAATTCAACCCCAGCAAACCCAAGAATAATTTTTGAATTTACAAACTCCACCCAAGAACAATACAACAAATTACCCGATAGTGTTTATGTTATCAACAAAAACAAAACACTACAAAAATATTCCTTTTATCAAGGAACTACTACTTATGAAGTATATGATGATGAATTTGAATTTATAGAAGGTGAACCACTAGAAATTGAAATATCACAAGAAGACAATTACATCATCAACGATCTTCTAACTCAAGCAAAATTCAATCTCCGAATTTTAGGGCTTTCAACATCAGCCATAGATTTATTAAAAAACACACCTCAAGAAATATCTAATGAAAAACTTTACAAAAAAGGAGATATTGTCTATGTTAAAAAAGAATTAACTGCTTTCTACTATATTTGTATCGTAGATTTAACACAACACACAGACGACATTAACTACGAACAAGACGGAGAAAAGGTTTTTAAATTTATCAGTCAAACAGGAGAAGGGTTGTCCTTCTTAAACACAGAACTAGAAGGAAGATAATGGAATACATAGAATTTTTAAAAGAAAAAGGCTTAATTAACGACATGATTATAGTAATTATTGTTTTTCTTGTTATCATCCCCTTTGTCTGGAAGAGATTAAAATTATCAGCAAAAACAATAATATCAAGTATAAATTTTATAGGCAAAGCAATCTTATTTTTCAAAAAATTATACACCTTAACAGAAGGAACATATAAATCAGTTAACAATGGAAAAATTGATAAGATAGTCAAAGAATGCGAATATATTTTACAAACAATAAAAGCCCTAGAAAAAAAACAAGATTCCAAAGCTAATAACCACGAAGAAAGAATTGTTAAAATAGAAAAACATATAACTAATGCAAAATAAAGACCACTGGAAAAAAAGACGCTTAAGAATGGATTTATTCCTTTTATTTACCGCGATAGTTACTATCTATAGTATAGTATTGCCAAACCCAGATAGAAATGTTATAGTAGGAACACTCATAACAGGAGCAATAGCAATTTTAATAGGCTACTTTGGATTTTCCACCCAAGAAGATATTAAAAGAAAAAAATAATGTTCTACGTAGAACATTCCCCCACCACGATTTTTTTTTGAATGATTTTTGCTAAAATTTCACTCAAAATACTTTTCCATCCCCCAAAAACTTCCTAAAAAATAAAAAAAAATATTCTTTTTATTGTAGACAATACAAGCAATAAATAGATTTTATTGTTTTTTTTTAATCTTTTTCAAAAAAACCTTGACAAAATAGAATAAAAACAATAAATTTGTATTCTAAAATAACAATCAGCAAGAAATCTAATAAATATCTTGTTTTGACTATTAAAAGAAAAATCAAAATGGAAAAAAACAGATACACAGGTTTGGTTTTGGACTCTTCATTTT
>JABAAY010000064.1 GCA_014238525.1 Mycoplasmatales bacterium | reverse complement strand
CTTATGTAAAATCTTAAAATAATCATTAAAACTGAGCTTCGGATCTCCTAAAGATAGCAAACACTTAGGTTGTTCTGCTTTCATTTTTTGGAACAAAAACATACTCATTTCTTCTAAATCATTTTCTGAAAAAGCTAAATTATTTATGCATTTTAGAATAATTTCATTTTCCTTGTTGTTAAGGTCTTCAGAATACACACCCGGTGTGTCTAAAATTTTTAAATTCTTAGTTACTGCAAATCACTGTAAAACTTTTGTGACGCCAGGAAAATCTGCTTTTTTTATTTTTTTACTTCTAGAAAGATATTGTATTATGCTGCTTTTGCCTGTATTTGGAACTCCTATTACTCCTGAATAAATAGTCTTAGTTCCTTTGTATTTCTTATTAAAAAAACTTAAAAACAATGTTTTATAAATATTGTTTTTGATGCTTACTCCTAAACAATCACTTTCTTCCATGCGATTAAAATATTCAATTCATTTTTTTGTTTCTTTATCATCTGCAAGATCTGTTTTTGCTAAAATAAAAATCTTTTTCGCATTGCCAAAATCCTTCATAAAAAAACTGTTAAATGTACTGTTTGGAGCTCGAGCATCCAAAATAACAAAAATTAAATCTAATTTAGAAAAAACGGCATTTATAAGTTGTTTACCACTAATAACGTGGTGGGGTGTTGCTGGCATTTATTTTTTTAGTTGAGGGCGAATTCGAGCAGCTTTACCGACTCTATCTCTCATATAGTAAAGTTTTGCTCTTCTTACTTTTCCTCTTTGAAGAACTTCAATTTTTCCAATTAACGGTGAATGAATTGGAAATGTTCTTTCTACTCCAATTCCATAAGAAATTTTTCTAACAGTGAATGTTTCACTTATGTCATAACCTTGTCTTTTTAAGCAGTAACCTTCAAAAACCTGAATTCTTTCTTTTGTGCCTTCTTTAATACGAACATGTACTTTTAAAGTATCTCCAGCTTTAAAATTAGGAACATCATTTTTAATTTGTCTTTCGGTTATCTTCTTAATTAGTTCTATCATTTTATAATTTTACACATTTCACAAGAAAAAAGGTTACTTATTTAGCAACTTCTTTGATTTTTCTTTTCTTTTGGCTTCTCTTCATTTCTTAATTTCTGCATGATTACCATTTAGCAATACTTCTGGCACGTGTTTTCCTTCGAAAACTCTTGGTTTAGTATAAACAGGAAAGTCCAGAAGATTATTATCAAATGATTCATTTTTTAATGATTGATCATTAATAACACCATTTATTGTTCTTGAAACAGAATCGCAAACAATAGCTGCGGGTAATTCTCCTCCAGTTAAAATATAGTCACCAGTGGAGACTTCTTCGTCTACGTATTCTCTGATTCTTTCGTCAAAACCTTCATAATGACCGCAAATCAAAATAATTCCAGACTTAGTTCCTAAAGTCTTTACTTTCTTTTGCTCTAGTCTTTTACCTTGAGGGGTTAGTAATATCGTGTAGTCCTCTTCTTCGGTTATCTCTTTTAAACAAGAGATTATTGGCTGGCACATTAAAACCATGCCCCCGTCTCCTCCGTATGAATAGTCGTCAACTTTACGGTGTTTATTTTCTGATCAATTTCTAAAATCATAAATTTCTACAGAAATAATTTTTTTATCAATTGCTTTTTTTAAAATTGAAAAGTTTAAGAAATTACTTATAACTTCTGGGAAAATAGTTAATATTTTAAATTTCATTAGAACTATTTTTTGGTGACAGGAGGTTTTTTGGCAGTAATTTTGGTTTCTGCTTTAGCTACAGGAGCTTTTTTTACAGCGGGTTTAGCTGCCGCTTTAGCTACAACAGGAGCTTTTTTTACAGTGGGTTTAGCTGCTGCTTTAGCTACAACAGGAGCTTTTTTTACAGCGGGTTTAGCTGTTGCTTTAACTACGGGAGTTTTTTTTGCAGCAGGCTTAGTTACTGCTTTAGCTATGGGAGTTTTTTTTACCACAGCTTTAGCTGTGGGTGTTTTTTTAACAGCGGGTTTAGCTGCTGGTTTATCAACTGATTTGGTCGTTGTTTCTACAGGCGTTTTGGTTGTAGATTTACTCACTGTTTTTGTAGGAGATTTAGTCACTGCTGTTTTGGAAGGACTTTTTCTAGATTTCTTTTTTTTAGGATTGTTTTTTTTAAGTTCTAATTTCATGTTATGGAATTTTTCCATGATCTTTTGAGATGAAAGTAATTTACGAACAGAGGTGTTGGGTTTAGCACCAGTCATAAGTCATTTTAGTACTGATTCTTCGTTTATTTTTGTTTCTTTGTTTAAAGGATTATAAGTTCCCAAATTTTCTATGTATGCACCTGTTTGTTTTTTCCTTGAGT
>JABAAY010000063.1 GCA_014238525.1 Mycoplasmatales bacterium | reverse complement strand
TTGTAAGTCTGATGGTAGCTTACTCAAAGGGATAGTAGAAGTGGATGAGTCTTATATTGGAGGTTCTTTTTCTAATATATACGCAGATAGAAAAAAACAGATAGAAAATGAGGGCAAGACTTGGCATGATCAAAAGGCGTAGTATTAGGTATGTGTTCAAGAGATGGCGAAGTTAGAATGAAAGCAGTTAAAAAGGCTAGGAGATTTGATATTCAATTATTCCTCGATAGAAATGTAGAAAAAGGCTCTACAATATCTACTGACGAGGCACTCCATTACAAAAGCATTCAAGGATACAATAAAATTCACACCTTGCAAAGAATGGAAAATTTATGTAAAGCGGTTAAAGGCAAGAGGTTGAGTTATAAACAATTAACAAAATAAAACAATGCAGAACATTGGATCAAAACATAAATTAGAATTAGTGATTGTCAGAATAGATTTTGAAAAAATAGATAATTTTTCTAAGTCAACTTTTGAGGAAGCGTTTGAACCAAAATATAGCAAGAATAGTCTAATAGAGCAAAGCACTGAGACAAAAGAAATTTGGATGGCTGAAAGGAGAGTGCTTGACCAGAGAAATTTTCCTGTCTATAAATACTTTGATAAGCAAGAAAATTCCTTTGCAATTAGTGATAATTTTTGTTTTTTTGAGTTCAAAAAATACCATCAATATGAATCTTTAAAAAATGTTTTTTTAAGAGCTTTGGTTATTTTAAAAGATAAATTTTCATTAGAGATAATTGACAGAATGGGTTTTAGGTACTTAGATAAGATAAAACCTGAAAATGAGAATTTTGAAAATTATATTAGTCATAATTTATTAGGAAATAATAAATTTTTTGATGATGTAGGAAATGATGAAGATTTGAAGTCCTTAAATACTAAAAAGTCCAGAAGTTTGGGTAGAATTGATTTTAAAAACAATGATAATATAAATACTTCTTTTGTATTTGGGGGGCATAATAAAAATTATCCTGCACCTTTGTCAGATGAGGATTTTACTATGGATTTTGACTCTGTTTGTTTGAATGTAGATATTGATGAGGTTGAGGAAAAATTGGATAAAATGCACAAAATAATTAAGGTTATTTTTAAAAAAAGTATCACGGAGAGGTTGTGTAAAGAAATATATGATAAAAAATGAAAGAATATAATGACTTGGTAGGGGGATTTGAACACGATATATTTAAGTTAGAGGAAACAGATTGGAATAGACACAATAGAAGGCACGCACCCAGAGAGATGACTGAAGAGGAAGAAAAATACTATAATCCACCTCTTTATAGAGATAATACAGTTGGGAATTATAGTATAGCTAGTAGGTTTATTTTTTGGGATATGGATAGAACAAGAGCACCCAAGTCTATTTATGATTTAAAAATAGGGTAAAATATTCTTAAAAGTTTATATGCCTAAGTATGATGAGTATAGAAAGTCCAAAGTAATTACACAGGGGACAGTATTAAGAAATTTGAATATAGAAGGAGATTCAGTGTTGTTATATTCTGTTGTTATTTCTCAATCCTGTGATATTGAGCAAGCAAAAGATGATGAATTGCCTAGCATTATGGTTTTGCCTATGTATAGTGATACTGCTTTTTTAGAAGGTAATCACCTATATAATAACAAAGGAAGAAAGTTTGATGATAATAATAAAAAAGGAGGAGGAAGTAAAACTAAGTTATTAAGAAGCAATCAAAATTTCAGGTACCATTATTTTAGTGAAATCTGTAACTTAGGCGGTATGGTGATTGATTTTAAGCGTTATTATACTTTTAGAAAAAATGTTGTTTTGTCTCAAGCTAAAGACAAATATGTTACCACCATAAATCCTTTATACAGGGAAGATTTATCGCAGAGGTTCTGTAATTATTTGAGTAGAATAGGATTTGAAAATGAAAACAAGGAATAAAAAGCAATAAAGCAAGAGGCTGTAGGAAAGGATAATCATAAAATGGTATCTATGAAAAAAGGTTCAAATGCTTTTTTTAAACTAACAAAGAATATAAAAAACTTAAATTCTTTTGATAGATTTGCAGATAATATAGAAAAAATTAGTTAGAAAAAGCTTACAAACAATCAATGGCAGAAATAATATCGTTCAAAGAAAATAAAAAAATCAGATTAAAACTAGAATTAAAAGAAACAAATGGGCATATTAAACGAGCAGAAAATTTAATTATCAAAGCTCTAAGAGCAGAAAAACACAAACAACATTATCAAGCTGGAAGATTGTTTGTAAAACTAGAGCGTAAAAAAAAACTACTAGAAAATGAAATCAAAAAAATCTGAAACAGAAAAACCGCTATTCCTAATGAGTAGGGAGCAGATAAAAAAGAAATATGGCAAGGATGTTTTCAAAAAGGCA
>JABAAY010000062.1 GCA_014238525.1 Mycoplasmatales bacterium | reverse complement strand
TAGACTTTTAGAATGTTCATTTATATCGGAAATTTTATCAACATTTGCTGGCATTCTTTTTTTCACTATGGCAATAGGATGATTGGATAAATTAAGCCCCAGAACATCTAGTTCTTTTCTAGAGTTGTGAATTGACTCTTCCTCATAAGAATCAAATACTGGAGATTCAATAAGTTCAGGATGAAAAGTTTTTTCATTATTGTATGTGGTTATTGTATTTGCAGAATAAGAGAAAGCTGTGGTTAAATTTTGAATTAATTCACTTCTATTGCGAGAAATAAAGTCTAACGCTCCTGCGTATATTAATGCTTCGATTACAGTTTCTGAAATATCAATTTTTCTAAGTCGAGCAATAGTTGAAAAGTAATCCGTAAACTTGCCGTTTTGGTTTCTTTCAGCAATTATTCTTTTCCCCATCATTTGACCAAGATTTTTAACCGTTAAAAAACCAAATATAATCTTGTTTTCAGAAACAATAGTTTCACATTCAGAATTATTTAAATCAGGGGGTTGAAAAACAATGTTGAACTGTTTTGCTTCCTTAAAATATTCAAATGTTTTAGAATGATTCCCCAAATGATTATTTAATAAATTGCAAAAGAATTCTGTTGGATAGTGGGTTTTTAAAAATGCCATTCTATAACCGATTATGCTGTAAGCAAGTGCGTGGCTTTTGTTGAATCCATAATTTGCAAATCGTAAAATAGAATCAAAGATATCTTTAGCTTCCGTTTTATTTCTTTTCAGTGCATCACATGATTCAAAAAATTTACTTTCGTATTGTTCCATCTTGCCTATTTGCTTTTTACTAATTGCGCGTCTAAAAACATCAGCGTCTGATAAATCAAATCCGGCAAATTTTTGTAATATTTCTAAGATTTGCTCTTGATAAATAATGATTCCTAGGGTTGGTTTAAGAATGTCAGCAACAATCAGCGATGGGTACTTGATAACTTCCTTTCCTTCTCTTCTTCGCAAAAAGGTTTCAATATTTTTTTGAGGACCGGGTCTATATAAACTATTTACAAGCGTTAAATCGTTTACATTGCGGGGTTTTACGTTTCTTAAAAGTTTCTTCATTCCAGGTGACTCAAATTGAAAAATGCCATTAGTAAGTCCTTGACAAAAAACATCAAAAGTTTTGATATCGTCTTCATAAATGATATCGCCATCAATTGAACGATTTGCCTTGATTAAACGGATTGTTTTATGAATTATTGTTAAATTTCTAATACCTAACACATCAATTTTTAATAATCCAATTTGCTCCAGGTGTGTCATGTCAAATTGTGTTAAAGAAAGGTTGTTCAAAATCTGAACTGGTAAAAGCGTTTGAATTCTACTATCCGTCAATATAATTCCAGCAGCATGTGTTCCAATCTGTCTTGGTCTGCCAATAATTAAGTCAGCTAACTTAAAGAGGAGACGAACTCTTCTATCTTTTTCAAATTCCATACTTAGCAAGTGATTTTGTGCAAGAGCCTTTTTCACAGAATTATTTGCGTCAACAGAAATTTGTTTAGTCATTCAATCAATTCTGTGAATTGGAAAGTCTAGTACTCTGCCAATGTCCCTTAATGCCATTTTAGTTCCTATTCGTTGGTATGTAACTATGTGGGCAACATGATCATAGCCATATCTATTGAAAACATAATTGATAACTTCCTGCCTTCTATCGTCTTGAATATCTATATCAATATCGGGCATATTCGAACGTTTAGGGTTTAAAAATCTTTCAAAAATTAGTTGATGTTTTATTGGATCAATTTCAGTAATTTCTAAACAAAAGGAAATCAAACTTCCTGGAGCGCTTCCTCTGCCAGGACCTACAACAATATTATTTTGCTTTGAAAACCTAACTATATCCCACACTATCAAGAAATAGTCGGCAAATCCTGTTTCCTTAATGACTGCTAGCTCTTTTTGTAAACGATTATAGTAGCTAACTGGTATATTGCTTGTTTTCAACTTTTCCTTGATTCCCTTGCTTGCAAGAGCTTCCAAGAAAGTGTTCGAATCAACATTATTGTAGTTATTAAACTTTAATATTGGATTTTTTGTCTTAATAGAATAATTTTTAAACAAGGAAATTAAGTTATTAAGTTCTTCCACATATGCAGAAGAAGCGTGCTTTATATTGTTTGTAGTAAAATCAAACTCAGTATTGCTGTTTAGGTTTAGAAACTTGGACTCATCCACAACTTGATTGTTTTTAATGGAAATCAATGCATTGTGTGCCTGTAAATCATCACTGCTTAAACTATTTAATTCCGGATGGAATACAACTTTGAAGCCTACCTTTGAAACTTCTTTTTCGAATTCATTTTACTTCCTCTCCAATTGGGTTTTCCCAATGAAGGCATATTCGAATTTAGATATAAAC
>JABAAY010000061.1 GCA_014238525.1 Mycoplasmatales bacterium | reverse complement strand
ATCACTATCGTTATTTTCCAAATAATCTAAATTCACTTTTTTATCTTTTTCCGAAAGCCAGATTGCTAATTTTTCTTTCTTAGTAGTAATTCCTTGCTTGCTCAATACTTCCAAAATTCTATCTTCTGGCTCGCGAACATCACCAGGGCTTTTTCTAGGAATCTGAATGAGTAAAAGAGGATTTACTTTTGAGTCAATTTCTTCATATTGTTTTTTCAGTTGTTTTCGCCTGCGAAGTGCAGCCTCAACAACATCTTTGTTTGTTTCCGCTTTTTTCAAATTAGGATTTATTTGAATTTCCGCTTTAATCATTTCCTCATCAATCACATCTTTTCTATTAACTTGAACTTTATAATCGTTAGCCATTTCCTTTGGCGTTGCAGAAACTTCAATTGTCAAATTCGGGGAAATAATATTAATAATTTCTTTTGACTTGCTAGTCTTTGCGTTTCTGTGGCTCTCGTCAATAATCAAAACAATTTTTTGACCTTCTTCTTTTGTATTATCAATTACCTTGCTCAAATTCCAATCTTTTTCGTTATCAACCATAAAAATATTTCCTTTTTTATTAAGGCTTTCCCAATTAACAAAAAGAATTTGATTTTCTTCAATTTCATTGTTTTGAATTTCGTTTATTGAAATACACTCAAGTAGCCTTTCATTTTCAAAATAGTTTTCTAGCTTTTCTTTACTTTGTTCATGTAAATAATTTACAGAAATCCAAACAAAAGCCAGATTTTTTTCAGTTATATCTTTTACAATTTGAGACAAACTTTCAGCAAGCATTATGGTTTTCCCAGACCCCGTTGGTGCTTGAAAGGTTATTAAAGCACCGTCCCTGTCTTTTAAAAATTTTTTAGAAAAATCAACTAGATCTTCAATTGCCCTATTCTGATAATTTAAATCTTTCATAATTGTTTGGGCTTACGTATCTTTTTATAGATTTTCCTGTATATATTTAGGATAACTTCGGGGATTGGCTTTACTTCTACATGATTTGCAATATTCTCAAAATCCTCTTCGTTGTAAGTATGGTCATAGCTGAAAATATAAATAGTGAGCGGTTTTTTCAATTTCTTAATTGCTGTGTTGAAATCATCAATAGCGTCTTCATCATAAATAATCCCTGTTATCTTTTCAGAATTTTGAAAAACTGCATACAAATTTTTCTCCTCTAAAACTTTATTAAATGTATTTTCTGTCAAACACAGCATTTCTGTGCTTTTGTTTACTAATTTTCTTTTGTCAGTATCCGTTCGTACTTGGTTAACAAAATCAGTTTTGTAATAATGTAAATTTCCGCCCAAACCGTTAATCTTCTGTTTTTTCAAATTTGTGTACCCATTCATAACTCTTTCAATTCGCGGATAACAAACTCTTTGGCAAATCCCTATTTCCTCTTTTTTTAATTTAGGATTATCTTTTGCTAATTTACTACCCACACCATTTAATTCATTGTTAGTACATAAAAGAAATTTCCTATTCCCTTGGTCTTCTTGGTTCAAAAGTAGTGTAGCTAGTCCCGTAGTTCCACTACCAGCCATAAAATCCAAAATAGTAGCATCTTTATTACCAGTTAAATAAAGAATATCTTTTATGAGCTGTAGGGGTTTCGGATTATCAAAAACCTTATCCTCAAACATTTCTTTTAATTGAGCCGTTCCATTTCCGCTACTATACTCTGGTTTATAAAATAATGTCTTTGGTTTTTTTGTGGGCAAGTCTCCAAGTTGAGGTCGTTGTTTTTTATACAAACTATATATACCATTCAATGAAACTATTACATTGTGATTTTCATCATTTAATTTTTTCTTACTCCACCTCCACGACATTTCTTTATTATCCGTAATTGGATAAATAATTTTATCCTTCTTGCTCAAAGGTTTATCATTCTTTGTCGTATAAAAATCTCCATTAGATTTAAAAAATATCGGATAAAAAAGGTTTGGCCTTTTTTCTCTTGGAGCATTTGTTCCTGTAGCTTTTAAATTTGCCCCTTTTTTATAAAAACCATATTCATCTTCATTCCATTTTTCCATTACTTCTTTCTCGTCTACATCAAATTCATTTATTTTTGCTAAAGTTTTGTTTTTTGCATAAATAAGAGTGTATTCATGAGTTCCTGCAAATCCAAATTGGTCATTATTTCCTTTTAAATTCATAACAGTTGGAAGCATGGCTATAAAATTACCCTCACCAAAAAAGCTTGGGTCATCCATTAAGACTCTTAACTGCCCAATCTCATTATCATCAATACTAATAAAAATAACGAAAAAATTACTACACTTTTTTCTAGTTACCCCAAACCATTAGTTAAAAGATATAAATTTATAAAAGGTTTTGAGGAAGGTGTTTTAGATTTTCAATCTATAAAAAAAAATAATACTT
>JABAAY010000060.1 GCA_014238525.1 Mycoplasmatales bacterium | reverse complement strand
GGCCACGCTCTGGACGATCACAAGCGAGTCAGCGTGGCAAAGCTGGGTGACATCTATTCGGCAAGGCCGCAGCAAAAAGAACCTGCCCCAACCCAAGAAGAAGGTCCAGCTCTGATGGGAATGAAGATGGGATGGTAAGCAGCACAAGCAACGGATAAGCATCAGCAATGCAGAAGAAAATGAAAAATAAGCATCAGATAAGCATCACGAAAAACGCCTCTCAACTTTTTCACAAGAAAAACGGCTGATTTCACACGAAATCAGCCGTTTTATGGTTGCGGCGGCAGGACTTGAACCTGCGACCTCCGGGTTATGAGCCCGACGAGCTACCAACTGCTCTACTCCGCGATGTAATATAAGTATAGTACAAAAAATGATAAAAAATATATTGAAATAAATTTTGTATTTTTTAAAATAATAAGTTTTTTCAATATATAGTAATTAAGAATATGAATAAAAAAGACTTAATCCTGTTGGAAAAACAAACAAAATTAAAATGTCCAAGAACATGTAACGAGGAGTTTACACTATTTGAACTTTTAGACGAGGACACTAATAAAAGAAATTTTAGAAGTTTTATTCACGAATCTCTAGATGCAGAAAAGAAGGAAATAGAAGAGCAAAATAAAAAGAATTTAAATTCTGCTCTCTTAGGAGAAAGAACAAGAACAGAAGAAGCCGTTACATTAAAATTAGAAAATAGTTTTGAAAAAACTAAGTCTAACTATATGCTTGAAATCAATGATTGAAAAAATAAACTTGAAACACAAAAAACTACGTTAGAACTTGCCTTGCACAAAAGTATAGAGCAAGAAATCAAAAATAGCAATGAATACAAAAAACTACTTGCGTCTCAAGAACAATTAATAGCTCTAGAGAAAAAAGAAATAGGATGGGAAAAGGATAAGGAAATTGCTCTTAAAACATTGGAACTTTCAAAAAATAAGGAGATTTCTGAGTTAGAACAAGCTGTCGAGAGAAAAAACAATGCACAAATAAATTCTCGCCTCAAAGGAGAAGAATTACATACTGAAATTCTGAAAATATTGGAAATGATGTACGCTCCGCAAGACGTTATTTCTACCATTGTTGCTGGCAAAAAAGGTGCAGACATAATACAAAATATTAGAGACGATGAAGAAAACGTTATTTGTACTCTGTTATATGAAATAAAAAATGTTACTCGCTGAGATCCTGCCTGA
The DNA here is from genome assembly GCA_014238525.1 of Mycoplasmatales bacterium. GTDB lineage: Bacteria > Bacillota_I > Bacilli_A > Mycoplasmatales > JABAAY01 > JABAAY01. Next base: position 1,205 of record JABAAY010000060.1, on the reverse strand, counting down.
GTCCCTAAATTTCAGAATGATTTAAAATTAAATAATGCCAATTTTGGTCTTATAATTTCTACTGTTTTTCCGGCAGATAAAAAGCATTTAAAATTTTTCGAAGTAACCAATAATATTTATGCTTTAGAAGCAGACGAATTTACAATAAAAACTGTTGTCGATGTATATCGAAAAATATGAATGGAAAGAAGTGTTTTTCAAAAAAGAATAAAGAGCAGCTCTGAAAAAAGCCAGATAACTCTTCAAAAGTTAAATGCATGAGAAAAAACAGTTTTCAAAGAAAACATTAGGAAAATATCTGACATGTACCACGATTTTTTGAGAAAAGCAGACAAAATAAAAAGTGATATCGATTCTTCTTCTGTAATTGTTTCAAATATCGTCAAAATTGTAACAAGCGAAATACACTTAACATTAAAAGACATCATTGATTAGCAGCAAATTTTGTAAATTAAATTATGCCTTTGGTTTTGTTATCATTAAGACATTGTGATGAAATACATTTTAACAATTGATTTTGGAACCGTGATTACTGGATGATCACTAGGTGTTGTGGATTCTGGTGGTGGCGTTATACATTGAGAACACGGATTCATAGATTACAAAAAACATAAAGACAACGATATTATCAAAACTGTTTTGAAAATCAAAAACTACAAAAAAATAACGCACGTGTTGTGAAGCGGATATCCTGGGGGAACAATAACAGTAGAAAAAATAGAAAAAATGAAAAAAATTCTGGACAAAAACGTTGTTTTCAAACAGTCTTTTGACCTTAAATGATTTAGAAAAATTGCTCCAGATTGTGAAGAAATTAAAGAAGTAAAAAATGCTACCGACTATACACATTGAAAAAAACAAAAAACATGTGACTACATTGCTAATGTACTTTCTTCATCACAGTCTCTTTTGCACGATGATCAGTGCGATGCCTTAGCAATGTTGTATTTTTCTTATCTATATTTTAAGTAATTTAAATGGCGGAGACGAAGGGATTCGAACCCTTGCGAGTGTTTGCTCCTACTGATTTTCCAAACCAGCCTCTTCAGCCTCTTGAGTACATCTCCGTATAATGTATTTTACTAAATATTTTTTTTAATGTTTGATCCCAAAAAAAATAGGGTGAGATATATTTTTGGTTTAGAGAATAACAGTGATCTCTTAACCATTTAATCTCAAAATTACTTTTATGATTTTTTTCACTC
>JABAAY010000005.1 GCA_014238525.1 Mycoplasmatales bacterium | reverse complement strand
AATCAATTAATGCTCGTTGTGCAGAATTAACTTGTGGTTTTCCTCCGTCTACAAATATAATATCGGGTAAGCTTTCTTTTTGATTTAAATGTCTAAGTGTGCTTCTATACACCGCCTCGTACATGGCCTCTACATCATTTCCGGGTGATGAGTGTTTTAGAATATATTTGCGGTAAAGATTTTTTTCTAGTTTATAATTTTTCATTACGATCTTGCCTGAAACCATATTTTGTCCAGAATGATGTGAATTATCAAACATTTCAAAATACGATGCCCCCTTTATTCCTGTTAATTGTTCAAATGTTTCTTTCAGTTCTTTTTCTTCTATCTTTTTATTGTTGTGTTTTATAATTTCTAAATTATAAAAATTTCTTGCATTAGTAAGTGATAGATTAATCAGCTCTTTTTTCTCTCCCTTGATGGGCACAACAACTTTGCAATCACCAAAATTTTTGACATCATAAAACCCGTAGTCTTCCAAAGATAATATCTTTTTTGGATACATATTGAATGAATAGTATTGATTTATTATTTGTTTAAGATCCGTTTTTTCATCTAGTTTGATTTTGTCAAAGTATTGAAATTGATTAATTAATTTTCCAAACCTAATTATTAGAATGTTGAGAACAACGAAACTCTCCTTCGAAAATGCACTAATAACATCTACGTTGTCAGAATCGGGCAGTATGACATTTTGTTTTTTAACAAATTCCTCCAAGTTAAGAATAATGTTTTTCATTTTATTGGCTGCCTCATATTCTTCTCTTTCACTGTAGAAAGACATTTTCTTCAATAAAATTCCCTTTATTTGTGAAATATTACCATTAAAAATATCTCTTATTTGCTGCTTCATTCTTTCATAAACAATTGAGTCAATTTTGTTTACACATGGTGCAAGACATTGACCAATATCGTAGTAAATACAGGTTTTTTTAGGAATTTTGTAGCATTTGCGAAAGGGAAATATTTTATTTAATAATTTTAAAAATTCTCTTGCTGAAAATCCATCAGGAAAAGGGCCAAAATTTTCTCCTTTGGTTTTATCGGAAGATCTTACATAGTTTAGCTTGGGATTATCGCCTTTTGTGACTTGTATGTAAGGATATTTTTTGTCATCCTGTAGCAAAACATTGAATTTAGGTTTGTGTTTATTAATTAAGTTTTGCTCCAACAAAAGCGATTCCTTGTTAGAGTTTGTAATCATAAATTTTATACGTTCTGTTTCCGAAATAAGTTTAGTGATTTTTAAGCTTTTTGATCTTGAGAAATAACTAGCTACCCTTTTATGTAAATTTTTTGATTTACCAATGTATAAAATTTTTTCATCTTTATTAAGAAACATGTAGCATCCTGCACTACTAGGTATATTTTGAATAAATTTTTTAGAAATTAACTGCTCTATACGATTCTCCTTTATACGTCGGATTCTGTAAATTTAGTTTCAAATCGTTGTTGTGTTTTTGTAGAAACGTGATTTATTAATCTTCTAAGATCACTGTCACTAATCAATGGGCTTTGTAGACGAAATACAGAGTTTTGTAGTGGGTCTATAAATAAAAGGTCCCCTCTTCCCAATAGACTTTCTGCGCCTTTTTGATCTAAAATGGTCCTTGAGTCAATGGCAGAAGGCAATCTAAAAGACAGTCTTGCGGGTATGTTTGCTTTGATAATACCAGTTAATATGTCTGCGGAGGGTCTTTGCGTGGCCACTATTAAATGTATACTTGCCGCTCTTGCAAGTTGACTGATTCTTTGTATGCTTCCTTCTACTTCCTTACCAGCTATTTTCATTAAATCAGCAAGTTCATCAATAAAAACAATAATGGTGGGTAATTGCTTTTCGTAATTAGACTGATGGTTATTGTAGTCTTTAACATTTCTAAAACCTAAATCGTGTAATAACTTATATCTGTTATCCATTTCTTCTTCTATTTTCTTAAGAGCAAAAATTGCTTTTTTCGAATCAACAATTATTTCGGAAAGAAGATGTGGGACTTTTTTAAAAAACGATAATTCAACACGTTTTGGATCAATTAATAATAGTCTTAAGTCACTAGGTTTAGAATTCAAAATTAAGAAGGTGATGAAGTTATTTATACAAACAGATTTGCCACTTCCGGTTGCTCCTGCAATTAGTAAGTGTGGCAATGAATCAATAAAGGCAAAAATAGATTCTCCATAAATGTTTTTCCCAACTACTACGCATGTATTATTGTCCTTGCATTTTTTAGGTATTTGTTCAACCATTTCTTTAAAAGTTACTAACTCTGGTTGAGGGTTAGGTATCTCAATACCGATTGCTGATTTTCCAGGGATTGGAGCCTCTATTCTTAAATCAGTAACTGCGAGCTCTAATTTAATTTCATTTTCCAACTGAGTTACTTTACTTATTCTTACTCCTGGTTGTGTCTGAATTTCGTATTTAATAATTTTAGGACCTACGATATAACTATTAACTTGTATCTTGATAGAAAAAACACTGAAAACGTGTTTTATTTTAGAAGAAATTTCTTTTGCATACTCCTCTACTTTTTTCTTATCAACTTTTTTTGAAGTATCATGCAATAGGTTTATATGTGGTAAATTATACTGAACGCGTTTTCCCTTAAAAACTATTCCTTCGTGCTTTTGCTCTATTTCTTTTCCCTGTTCTTCAGAAATGGTGTTTTCATCTAATTGCGATTTTGTAATTGTATTCTCTTCGGGATGAAGTGTATTAGCCTTTTTTAAATTTTCTTCAAAAAAGGATGTATCGGCATCAGGAACATGTATGTTGGAATGACCTTGCTTTCGGTGATTTCTATTTTGTAAATTCTGTTCAGTCGCCTGAGTTTCAAGAAAGTTTGTTTCATTTAGGGATTTTTCTTGTTTTGTTTCAATATTGTTGACAGCATCGTGTTCTGTGTCTTCATTATCTTTCTCAAAAAAACTAGTGTTTTCTTCACTATGTTTCGTGCTGCTAACGATGCTTCTATACCCTTGTCCAAATGCTTCGACATTTTTTTTACCTGTTAGTATCTCTAATTCTGTTTTTTGTTTATCTTCTTCATGTTGTTTGGTTTGTATTTTTTTCCGCGATTTGTTTCTTTTTAATAATTCAGAAAAAGGATGAAATAAGTTTTTTTTACTAGTTTTAGGTTTCTGCTCTTCATTTTCTTTTCGGCCTTCTTTTTGTTCTTGTGTGTTTACAATATTGACTTTTGATTTATTCCAATTGCTCTGTTTTTTACTCGTTTTTTCCTCAGCAAAGTCTTTTGATTCAAAATTATCATTATGTTCCATATAAAAAACTCCTGTCTTTTCGTTATCAACAACCTTGCTTGTTGCTATTGGTGAAAAAAGAACTCTGGAATTATAGTTTTTTGTAGGAGTGGTCTCGGTAACTTTTTTATTTTTAGTAATTGTCTCTATTACAACTTTGCTTCTTCTACTTATGTTTTTTGCAAATATAACATAAATTCCAAAAAAACTTCCTGTAATAATTCAACTAATGCCAAATGTAAACAACAGGATAGCAATTATAATCGATGGAACGAAAGTAGTGTATTGAAAAATAGATGAATATAAAACACCTATGAAGCCTCCTGCAGGATTTAATATTCAGTCAGAATTAAAAAAACTTCCTGCGGGATTTCTAAATACCGAATTACCAATTCATTCATTGCTAAAAATATTTATATCGTTTGGAATATTCGCAGGACGGTCTACATCCGGGAATAATGTAAAGAAAACAGCAACTGATATAATAAAACTTGTAGAAAGTATTGTTACCATTATTCCTGGTCACGTTTTTTTAAACCATCCGTATGTAGTGATTAAAAAAAGTTGTGTAATGCAAAAATAGAAAAGAATGGCATAAATAAAGAACTTTGAATATCCAAACAAAAACTTAAAGAAGATATCGTCTATAAATTCTCCAACATATGGAACCCTAATAAAAGAAATGAACAAAATAATTGCCAAGACGGCTCAAAAAATTAAGACTTTGGTTGAAAAAGAATTTTTTTCAAGTTTATTTTTCACACTATAATTATACTTTTAATATTTAGATTAATTAAGTTTTATGTTGCTTTACAAACTGTAACGATGTGGATTTTATCTTGATTATAATTATGAAAATAAGCTTTGGCAACATCGTGAACGAACCCTTCGACTTCGCTTTTGCTTGAGAAAGTGTTTATTTTCATCAATAATTGCTTAAAAATGATTTGTGATAGTTCGTAATTTAGATTCCTTATATTGTTGTTTGAAAATCCTGTTGCTTCAACAGATGGCTTAAATGTTATTGATTTTTTTTCTAAATCTACGCCAAGACCAATTAAAATAAGTCCGTTTGTTGCAATTCGCATTCTCTCCACTGTATTTTTGTCGCTAACGTTTCTAATTTGATTTGTCGAAACATATATATTTCCAGCTGGAACTCTTTTATAACTTTTGGAAAAAACTAGTTTTTCGTCCTTAAATTCGGCAACATCACCATTATCAAGCATTAACAACTTATCGTTATCCATATTGGTTTTTTCAATAATGTGTTGTGCAGCAATCATTCTGTTGTATCTAGCATTAATGGGCATAAAAAATTTAGGTTTAATAAGGTTAACAACTAGTCTTGCGTCTTCGAAAGAAGGATGCATGTCGTATTTGTCTTTCTTGTTAACCGTGAATACTTCCACATTATGTGCAGCAACTGCATCGAGCGATCTAGCAGCATCAATTTCAGTACCAGATTTAGGATTACAAACAACCAACAATGTATCGTTATCACGAAAGGCTAACCCTTTATTTGTAAAATTATTTGCAATTTTTTCTATTGAAGGGAAAAGAGAAAGATTATCGCCAGTAATTACAATTAAAACCTTGCCATTTTCTAATTCTTTTTCCGTTGCAATTTGGATCTTTTGAGTATCTATATACTTTAATAAGCAAACACGGGTGAAAAGATTAATAAAATGCTCGCCATGAAAAAATATTTTTCTTCCAGCCTCAGAAGCCATTAAAATGATTTCAATTAATTCAGTAATTCTGTGTTCGTAATTAGCAACTACTATTCTTTTCTTGGAACCAACTAAATGTCTTTTTGTAAAATTGGATAATTTGTGAAAAGGCGCAGTAAAAGAGGGGATGTGGAAATTAGTTGCCGACATCATTAGTAAAAGCGTTTTTTTTGAACTAATTTTAGAAAGTATTCTAAGGTTCATAGAAAATGCTTCTTTACTATCGGTTTCTATTATGAAGTCAGTCATATAGTAAATCATACCTTGATGGGTTTCAACTGCACAACCAAAAGCGTCTGGTTGTGAAGAGGTTAGTGAAAAAAGATGAAATTTAACGTCGTTTATTGAGTATGTGTGGTTTCTTTCAACAACTCTTAACTTACCTTTAACGTTCTCTATTTTAGCAAGTTCTTCTTCAATTAAAAATTCTGTAAACGGCGAACAAAAAACTGGACATTTTACTTCTTTAATTAAATAAAGTAACGAACCTCAACAATTTTTTTTGGCATGGGTTATAAATAATCCTCTGATTTTTCCAGCATTTTGCTTCAAATATTCAAAAGATGGTATCACGGTTTCGAAACCTAATTCGTATTTTCTAGGTGTTTTGGAGCCAGAATTAAATATAAAAATATTGTTCTTAATTTCAAGGGCAGTCATGTAATTGCCCTCTTCATCTTGCCCACCAAAATGGATTATTTTTATATTATCGTTCATTGTTTAAAGAATCATTGATAGTTGTATTCTACCTTTTTCATCAATTCGCGAAACTTTTGCTTTTACTTTTTGTCCCATTTTCAAAACACTTTCAACATTTTCAACACGTTCTTTCGAAATTTTAGAAATATGTATTAAACCTTCAAATTTAGTGTTTCCAATTTTTGCAAATGCGCCATATTTTTCGATTCTCATAATCTTTGCTTCGTATACTTCGTGCATTTTTGGTTCTCAAATTAAAGATTTTATTCATTCCGAAGCTTTATTTATCATTTCTTTATCGTTATGATAAATGTTTACTAATCCATTATCGTTTATGTCTATTTTTACATCTCCACAATTATCGATAATTTCATTAATGGTTTTCCCGCCTTGGCCTACAACAACTCTAATCTTGTCTTTTTTAATTTTAAAATTAATAAATTTAGGGGCGGTTTTAGATAGTTCTTCCCTCGGTTTATTAATTGTTTTTTCCATTACGTCTAACATTTTTATTCTCGCCTCTTTCGCCTTATCAAGTGCCTCCGTAATTGTTTTAATGTCCAACCCATCTATACAAATGTCCAATTGAATAGAACATATTCCTGAGCGAGAGCCTGAGACTTTAAAATCCATGTCTCCGATGTGATCTTCTAATCCGCTTATATCTGTTAATAAAACTTGTTTTTTATTTTCTTTAACTAAACCCATGGCAACACCTGCAATCGGTGTTTTAATAGGAACTCCACCGCTCATTAATGCTAAAGTACCTGCGCAAATAGCTGCCTGTGAAGTACTTCCGTTGCTTGTTAAAACTTCGGCAACCAATCTTATTGTGTAGGGAAATTTTTCTGTACTTGGTAATATTTGTTTTAATGCTTTCTCACCTAACGCTCCGTGACCTACTTCTCTTCTGGAAGTAAACCCGATTCTACCAGGTTCTCCAACTGAAAATGGTGGAAAGTTATAGTGATGCATAAACGTTTTATCTTCGCTAGTTTGAATACTATCCATCATTTTTCCTTCTTTTAAGGAACCTAATGTTAAAATCGACAATACTTGTGTCTCTCCTCTTTCGAATAACCCACTACCATGCACCATGCCTAATATGTCAATTTCAGAGTGAAGATTACGAAGTTCATTTTCATTTCTTCCGTCTGGTCTCTTTTTTTCATAAAGAATGTTGTCCCTCATTTTCTGTACGTAAATTTCATTGACAACGCCGGAAATAAGAGAATTGTTAGGGCTGAAATCTAAATCCTTGTTAGACATTATTTCATTTATTAACAATTCTATCTCAAGACTTCTGTTGCTTGATATGGCAGCATTTACAATTTTGTCAAATTCATCATTATATTTTGAAGAAATGGTTTTGTACATATTTTTGGTATCAGGAGAATTAAATTTAATTTTGGTTTTTCCAATTTCTTTTTGAATACTCTTTTGGAACTTATTAAGAGATTTTATTTGCTTATGAGCTCCAGAAATACCTTTAATGATGAACTTTTCATTGCTTTGTTTACAATCGGCTTCAAGCATATTGATTTTTTGTTCAGTACCAGCAACAAACATATTCAAATCATTCACTTCTTCTATATCTTCAGAAACAAAATATGATAATTTATCTTTTTTACCATTAACACTGCACCCTGAAACAGGACCATTAAAAGGTATATTTGAAATTAATGTAGCCAAACTAGCGGAAAATAATCCAAGCGTTCTTAAATCTGTTTTGTCATCGTAAGCAAGCACAGTAACGACGATTTGAACTTCATTGTTGTAGTCTTTGGGGAATAGTGGTCTTAAAGAACGATCAATTATACGTCCAGTTAAAATTTCGTGATCTGATGGCCTTCCCTCTCTTTTTAAAAATCCTCCTGGGATTTTACCAGCTGCATATAATCTTTCTTGGAACACAACTTGTAAGGGAAAATACCCTAATGTCGATGGTTTTTTACTCGATACCACTGTTGTAATCATTGTGGTTCCTTCAAATTCCAAAAACACACTAGCATTTGCTAACCTTGCGTATTTTTCTGTATTAATTGTTAATACTTTTTTATCTAATTGAAAAGTGTAATTTTTCATTTTTTTCCTCCTAAAGAAAAAAAACTATTTATACTTCAGTTCTAGTTTTTTACAAAGTTTTACTTGTTTTTCTGTATCAGTTCGTTGTAAATATTTTAAAAGTTTTTTTCTCTTAGAGACTTTTCCAATCAAGCCTTTTCTAGAATGAACATCTTTTTTATTTTTCTTCATGTGTTCAGTTAATTCTTTTATTTGGTAAGTCAATGAGATAATTTGTAATTCTGCACTTCCTACATCCTTCTTTTGGTGTGCGAATTCTTTTACTAGTGTACTGTAAGTGTTTTTAGTCAATTTTTTCCTCTTTTATTTTTTTATAATTATAGCAAAAATTATTTATCGTTTGGCAATCATTTATTAATTGTTTTTTTAAATCGCCGATGTTGTTAAATTTTTTCTGTTCTCTTACGAAGAAATCGATATCTATAACTATATTTCTATGATAAATATCATCACCAAAATTTAAAATGTGAACTTCAAATCGTGGTTTTTTTTGCTCATTAATAGTCGGATTGTACCCTATGCTTATAGCACATTTGTATGTTTCGTCATTTATGTGTGCTTTCCCGCCGTAAACCCCAATTCCCGGTCAAGAATAGTTGTACAAAAACAAAATGTTTGCGGTAGGAAAGCCAATCTGTTTGCCTAGTTGATTACCGTGTATAATTGTTCCATATACGCTGTAAGACCTTCCTAACATTTCATTAGCTTTTTCTATATTGGCATTTGTAATGCAGTTTTTTATCTTGGATGAACTTATCTTTAAATTTCCTATTCTTTTGTAATCCACCACATGAACATTGAAGTGTTTTTTCAATAGTGTAATATCACCTTCCGCATTATGGCCAAACCTAAAATCTTCACCACAAACTATGTTGTTTACTCCCATATTAAGTAAAAATATTCGGATGAAATCTTCCGGACTTAATTGACTCGTTTCATCAGTGAATTCTAAAATATAAAAATAATCAATTTTATCGTTAAGCAGGTGATCATATAATTGATCGTGTGAAGTTAAAATTTTATGACTTTTGTGTTTTACTATTTCTTTGGGAGGGACATCGAAAGTTAATATCCCAATTTTCGTTTTATTTTTTTTAGCGATATTTTTTGCTGTTTCTATTATTTTTCTGTGACCAAGATGAAATCCATCAAATTTTCCTATACAAATTGTTAATTCATGATTTTCTTTTTCCGAATTTTCCTTATTAATAGTTTTTACAATCATCTTTTTTAATAATGTCGTGTTTTGTTATTTTTTTTACAAATTTTGAATCTTTGACATCAAACCTTCCAATACTATTTCTTTCTAAACTGTACATATAACCAATTGTTTTTAAATCTTTAGCAATTTTTTGTACCAAAGACCTTATATAAGTGCCTGATGAAACATTGGCCTTTATGGATAAAAATGGAGCTTTGTAAGAAATAAATTCAATTGTGTTTATCTTTACGTCTTGAAAAATAACGGGGACTTCTTTCCCCTTTCTTTTCAAATTATAAAGTTTTTGACCATTGACCTTCTTGGCAGAAAGCTCTGGAACTCTTAGTTTCATTTCACCAAGACTTTGTGATAGCATTTGTTTTATTTGATTTTCTTCAATAGAAATGGGTTCCTTCGTTTCACACACTTCGCCTTCTGCATCGCCAGTAGTTGTGGTCTCGAATAATTTTATTACAAATGAGTAAGTTTTACAAAGAGAGGTGAATTCATATGATAATTTTGTGTAATCATTTACAAGAAGAATTAATAATCCTGTTGCCAGAGGATCGAGAGTTCCAGAATGTCCTAATTTTTTACAGTTAAGTCTTCCTCTGAGGAACTTCACGACGTCAAAACTCGTTCAATTTTTTTCTTTATTAACTAAAATATACCCATTCATTATTTGGCTTTTTCAATTAAATCTTGAATTTCCTCATAAACATCCATGGAATTATCGTAAAAAAACCGAATATTGGGTACATTTCTGGTTGTTTTTAAAAAAGTTGTTAATTGATATCTAATGTGCTTTTTTGCATGATTAAGTTTTTCCATCGTATTTTTTTCGTGTTTTTTAGGACAAAATATATACACATCTATAAAACCATGATCTCTAGAAAGCAGAACTTTTGAAATAGAGACAAAATTTAAAAAATTGTCTTGACAATAGCTCATTAAAACGGAAGATAGAAAATATTCGTATTCAGATTCTAGTCTTTTATTTTGTAGTTCTTTTTTTGTTATCATCTTCTAAAACTTTGTTTTCAAAAAATTGAATTAAGTCTGCCTTTTTAACATCTTTAAAATCGCCAATCGTAATTCCGCATTCCATGCCTTGACGCACTTCCTTTGCATCGTTTTTAAATCTTTTTAAAGATGCTACGGTTCCTGAAAAAATCAATTTTCCTTCTCTTATTACCTTTGCAATTTTATTATTATATGCTGATCCACTCACAACCATACATCCTGCAATTAATCCTATTTTTGTAGATTTAAACACTTCTCGGACTTCCGCTTCTCCTACTAGTATTTCTTCGTGAATAGGTGTCGTTAATCCCTTCATGGCTTGTCTTATGTCGTCTTCTATGTCGTATATTACTTGGTATCTTTTAATTTGAACTTTGTTTTCAGAAGCCGTTCTTAAAACTTTTGATGAAGGATAATTATTGAAAGCAATTATATTAGAATTACTTACTGCCGCCAGAAGAACATCTGAATCAGAGATGGGGCTTGTATTGCTTGAAATAACTTTGATTGTGATTTCGTCGTTTTTAATTTTTTCAATCATGTTTTTTAACGCTGCACCCGTGCCTTCTGTATCGGCCTTAATAATGAAATTTAGATCTTTGGTTTTCTTCTCTTCTAAAAATTTTTCAATTTGAGAGGTTTGGATTGGCATTCCTTCTCTGCCTTTTAAAATTTTCTGATGTTGAGATCTAGAATTAGCAATTTTACGTGCTTCTTTATCATTCTTAAAACAAACAAACTTATCCCCAGCAAGCGCTTGTTCGCTTAACCCTGATATGCGAACTGGCGTAGAAGGAAGGGCTTTATCGATGCTTTGGAATTTTTGATTAAGGATATGTTTAACTTTACAATAGGAATTGCTAATAACCATGGAATCACCTTTCTTTAATGTTCCGTTTTGAACTATAACCGTGGCAGTATTCCCCTTGCCTTTTTCGTTTCTTGACTCAATGACTGTACCAACAGCGCTTTTATTTCTGTTTGCTTTAAGAGCTAAAATCTCGGTAGTAAGAAGTATTGCCTCCATTAAATCGTTAATGCCAGCACCCGTTATAGCAGAAATTTTAACAAAAATGGTGTCTCCGCCTCATTCTTCAGGAGTAATGCCGGCACTAGCAAGATCGGTTTGTATTTTCTCAAAGTTTACATCGGGTTTGTCAATTTTATTTATAACTACGATTATGGGAACCTTAGCATTTTTTGCATGTTCAATTGCTTCGATCGTTTGAGGTTTAACTCCGTCATCCGCTGCCACAACTAAAAGAATAATATCTGTTAAATTGGCACCTCTTGCCCTCATTGTTGTAAAAGCTTTATGCCCTGGTGTATCAATAACTGTGATGCTTTTATCCTGGTATTCGACTGTATATGCGCCAATATGTTGGGTAATTCCTCCGCTTTCTTGATTTGTTATCGTACTTTTCCTTAGATAATCAAGTAAAGTGGTTTTACCATGATCTACGTGCCCCATTATTGTTACTATTGGTGGCCTTTCGTCTTTATCATCTTCGATATCAAAAACTGCGGTTTTTTCAATTATTGTTCCGTGAGAAAGCGTTTCATCTCTTTCTAAATCAAAATTAAATACCGTACATAGTTCTTCTACGTCATCATAGCTTAGAGTTTGAAACGGAGAATAAGAATGGCTTTGTTCAAAATAATGTTCCATTATTTTATTTTTAGGAGTATTGGTAAGTTCACAAAATTGATTTATTGTAGGCGAAATATGAAAATAAAATGTGTTGTTCGCAAATTTATTTTGAACTTTTTTTTGTATGCTTGCAATTTTGCTTTTTTTGTTTGCCATTATTTTTCGTAATAGTCCTCGAAATCATCATCGTTATAATCGTTATCTTCAGCATCAGAAAAATCTTCCTTTACGAACATTTCTTCATCTTTCATATCATCATCGAAAAAATCCATTTCTTCATCTTCGTAAATTTCTTTTTCTTCTTTTTGTTTAGATGTTTTCTTTAAAGGCTCAGTGTGGGAAAACATTGCAGAAATTTTTTCTTTTTCGTCTTCCGAAATAGATCTTGTTTTGTGAGAAAAAAGATTTTCCATAGAGATTTTGGTTTCTTTAGATTCAGAAGGCGTTCCTTCTTCCATGCTTTCTTCCATTCCGTCAGCTTCATCGGTCTCGTTGCTTTTGCTGTCTACACTTGCTGCAGATTTACTTGGAATAATATCCTCAAAAGTAAGTTCTTTCTTTTTAGATTTTTCTTCTTCGCTAAATACGGTGGTTTCGGGAAGTTTTACAATTTTTAAGTGTTGAGGAACTACGGTTGGCTCATTAATGTCAACGCCGTCTCTAACGGCATCATTTACATTCTTAACATCTAATTCGATTCCCAATAATTGAGATGACAATCTTATGCTAGAACCTTTTTTTCCTATGATTATTGGAAAATCTGATTCTTCAATTATTAAGGTCCCTAGATCAACGGTTTCTTCTTCTTCGTTTTCAAACTTAGAAAAAACAATTTTTTTCACATTAACAGGAGAAAATATGTTTTTTGAAAATTCTAAAAAGTCCTCATTTCATGCGATGACATCAATTCTTTCTCCCCTTACTTCGTTAATAATGTTTTGAATTCTGTTTCCTCTTTCTCCAACACAACTTCCTAATGCATCGACAGCTTCGTCATTAGAAAACACGACAACTTTACTACGACGCCCCGCTTCACGAACAACCCTCTTGACGATAATTGTTTTTTCTTCAACCTCAGGAATCTCGTGTTCAAACAAACCTTTTATAAGCCCTGGATCTCTTCTTGATACAAGAACTTGATTTCCTTTGTTAAATTCAGAAACTTCTTTAATGTATAGAAAAAAGCATTTTCCTGCGAATAATTCTTCGCCAATAATTTGTTCCTTTTTCAAAAGAAGAGTCAGTGTATCGCCTATTTCTACTAGACATCTGTTGTCATCGATAGTATCAACGGTTCCCATCATAATTTTCCCAACATATGGATGAAATTGATTGTATATTTTTGTCTTTTCACTTTCATGCAAAAATTGACTAATATACTGCCTTAGATATTGAATGTGTAATCTATTGAACTCCATGGGGTCCATTTCTTTAATATAGGTATCACCATCTTTATATTTGTTCTTTAAAATGGGGTCATTGACATTAATTTCGTTTAAGGAATCTTCAATTACTTCCTTTACCATGAATTTTTGTGTAATTGATAATTCTCCAGTTACGGGGTCTATTAAAACTTTTGCATCTACATCAGGATTATCTTTTTCTAGTAGTTTTTTGAATGCCTCTGTAATGTTGACAATAATTTCTTTTTTACTTATGCCTGTTTTTCCTGAAACATTATTAATTACTGATAAAAGTTTAATGCTATTTTCCATGATACCCTTTCGTTTCTATAAAAGAAAATGAGGTTTACCTCAAAATTATTTTACAAGATTTTATTAATAATAATTACTGGAATTCTAATTTAATTTTTAATTGCTCTGCTTCAGGCAATCCTTCAAAACAGCCGAATTGCTTCATTTTTCCCATAACCGTTTTATTAACGGATGTTCTGCTTTTAAAATCTTCAATTGAACTAATTTCTTTTTCTTCTCTTGCGGCTACAATACTTTCCGCAGCAGTAACACCAAGACCTGGAATTGTATTAAACGGTAGAATCAATGCATTGGTTTCCATATTAATTATGAATTCACTCACTTTGCTTTTCTTAATATCGACATTTTCAAAGACATACCCCCTATAATACATTTCCAAGATGACTTCGGAGATCACCGCTAATTCTGATTCTTTTGGTGTTGGTTTTTCACGACTTTTTTGTTTTCTAGATAGTTCTTCTGTTCTTTGTTTTATTTTGTCTTTTCCCATTAAAACTATTTCTATTTCAAAAACAGAGGAACGTGTAGAAAAATATGTAGCATAAAATTCTAGAGGATAATAATATTTAAATCAGGCAAAGCGTCATGCCATTAAAACATATGCTGCTGCGTGAGCTTTGGGAAATAAATATTTTATTTCTATACAGCTG
Source organism: Mycoplasmatales bacterium (assembly GCA_014238525.1). Taxonomy (GTDB): domain Bacteria; phylum Bacillota_I; class Bacilli_A; order Mycoplasmatales; family JABAAY01; genus JABAAY01. The sequence goes on along the minus strand of JABAAY010000005.1, from coordinate 19,994 downwards.
TTAATGTACCAGTCAGGAATATTGAATTCCTTCATTTTTTTAATTTCCTCTTTTGTTATTCCCTTGCCCTTTCTAACGTTTTCCATAATTCGAAAAGACTTTTGCTTGCCAAGGCCTTTTTTTATTAAAAACGTCATGATATCGTCTCTGCAACTGATTGTTTCTTCTAATACAATTTGTTTATTAACAATTAATTCTCTTGCGTTATTTAGTCAAACGCCTGTTCCGTGCGATAATCCAGAGATTTGAATAAGGTGAGAAAATTTGTGGGGCTTAGTATCTGAGAGGATTCCTCGAACAAAAGGTGTTCCGAACTCAGGAATAGCGATTGCTCCGGTTTTGTCATTTAAAATGTCTTTTTCAAGATTTAAATTCTTATTACTTGAAAATAAACTCATAACCTTTTCATCATGATTAGGTATGGTTTTAACATCAATATTTGTCAACTCAGAAAGTTTTTTAACAACTGTTGGATCGTCATGTCCTAAAATATCTAATTTCAGTAGATTTTTTTCTAGAGAGTGGAAGTCAAGGTGTGTTGTGTATCAATCTGAACTTTTATCATCAGCTGGGTAATTATATGGTGTGTAATCAAAAATATCATTGTCTTTTGGAATGATGATAATTGCGCCTGGATGCTGTCCGGTGGTTCTCTTTATTCCAACACATCCAGCAACTAATCTATCCAACTCAGCCCTGGAAACGCTTTCGTGCAAATTGTGCTTTTCAAGATAACTTTTTACATATCCAAACGCGGTACGTTCAGCTACTGTAGAAATGGTACCAGCGCGATACACGTGGTTTTCTCCGAACTTATCTTTAATAAAATTATGTGCTTTTATTTGGAAGTCACCTGAAAAGTTTAAATCTATGTCTGGTATCTTGCTTTCTCCCTTAAAACCCAAAAATGTTTCGAAAGGGATGTTTTGTCCATCTCCTCTCATTAAAGTTTTACATTTTGAACAGTTTTTTGAAGACAAATCAAATCCACTCACCGTTGTTTCGTTAAGCATGAATTCAGAGTGTTTACAATTATCACAAATATAATGGGCTTGGAGAGGATTCACATCTGTAATCCCGCATAAAAATGCTAAAAAACTACTTCCCACAGACCCCCTACTTCCTACAATATATTTGTTTTCAACAGAAAATTTTACAAGAAGATGTGCTATATAATAAATAACTGAATATTTTGATTCCTTAATCATTTTCAATTCTTCTTCATACCTCTTTGAAACATATAAGGGTGGGTTTTCTCCATAAATTTCCATTAATTTTTTATTAGAAAGATCAGAGAGTAAATTTTCAGCATTTTCGATAATAGGGAAAGAAAGTATCTCGTTTGATATAACTATGTCTTCAAATTTATCAATTACCTCATCTACGTTTTTGGTAATTAAACTTAAAATATCAAGCTTGTCTTTTAGAAATGAAAAACATTCCATTAATTCGGCCTGAGTTCTAAAATGAGAATCAGGATATTGGGGGTTTTTATCATTGTAGCTATACAAATAATGGGTCTTTCCGCCAATTCCTTTAGTTTCAATTATTATATCTCTAATTACTTTTTCGTTTTTTTCACAATGATACACACCGCCAGAAGAAATTATTAATTTGTTTTTCTTTTTTGCAATATCTATTATTTTGTGAATTGCACTAATAATGTCCTTTTTTGCAAGAACATCTCTACTTATTAAATGAGTAAAATTAAGAATCGGGTGTAATGAAATCCAGTCATATTGTTCGATAATTTTCTCTAACTCGTTAACTCCAGCAAAGAATGCAACCTCATACATTTCGCTATTAAAATCAGAGTTTGTAACGTAGACATTTTTAAAATTTTTTAAAATATTTTTGGGGATCGAAGGTGTTCCAAAAAAGTATTTTGTGTGAGCAATAGAAATAATTTTGTACAATTCTTTTAGTCCGTGTTGGTTTTTTGCATAAACCAGCAACGATTTATTTCGATATCTTGTATAAAGATTGTCTTTGTCTACATTTTGTAAATCCTCGATAGTTTGTATGTTTTTCTTGCTGCAATCTGCTAATAATTTTGAAAGAACTTGAGACAAAACCAAGGAATCTTGCAACGCTCGGTGTGCGATTTCTTCATCGTAAGTAATTTTATATTTTCTTGCAACATTGCCTAGTTGGTGTCTCACAGCAGACGAGTGAACAAAACGGGAAAGTTGCAACGTGTCAACTGCAAGGTTATGATTTCATTCAATATTGTTTTTTAAAAAGGAATGCTCTAAAAATGAAACATCGAATTTTGCATTATGAGCAACAATTATATCATTACCAAAAAAATCTTTTATTTTTTGTAAAGCCTCCTCGATGTCTAACCCTTGTTTTGTCATATCTTCAGAGATTCCAGTAATTAAAAATATTTTTTTCGGGATAGGTTTGCTGTTTTTGATAAAAAATGATATTTTTTCAACTATTGTTCCTTTTACAACTTTCACAGCTGCAAATTCTATAATTTCATCTCATTGCGGACTTAGTCCTGTTGTTTCTAAATCGAAACTTATATATGTGCAATCCGAGAGAGAAGAATTTCCAAATCTTGTTTTGTGTTTGTCGTAATTAATTAGTGGGGATAACTCTTCTGGCAATATATTTATTTCTGCACCGTAGATCATCTTGATGTTTTTGCCATCTTTTTTTAATTTATTCACGGTGTTTTCAGCTAAGGAAAAAGATTGTACAGAGTTTAAATCAGTTATCCCAATTGCTTTATGTGAGCGGGCAACAGCTTTAGTGATATATTTTTCAAAAGAAGAGATACCGTTAAGTGTTGACATGTTCGTGTGTATGGAAAGTTCTGCCCTTTCTTCTTTTTCTGAAACATTTTCTTTTGGGAAAATGGAACTAATTTTAATGATTTTATTAATTCATCCGGAGTCTTCTTTTAAGAAAGTGTCAAATTTAGGATTAACTCTAGCCATAATACAATCGCCTACATTAAAAGAATGCATATACTCTTCATCTTTGGGTTTCATTGTAAATAATTTTAAATACACAGATTTTTCAAAATCTGTAATTGCAAAAGAAAAAATAGTTGCACCAGTTCTAGTTCTAATAACATTTTTCTTAAATATCTGTCCTTTTACATTTTGAAACATGCCGGTTTTGAGTTCGCCAATTTTAGTTAAAGAAACATTATCTTTCATAGACGAAAGTCAAAAGTTGTTATTAGATGAGCTAGAAACAGGGTTTTTCTTAGGTTCTACGACAGGAATATTTTCAATTATTTTCTGTCTTTCGCTGGTTTCCTCGTTTTTAAGAAAGTTGAATAGTATGTTTATTGGTGGAAATCCTGCTGAATCAAGAAAAAAATTAACGTTTTTTGCAAACGTTTTTCAAGAATCATTGCTGAAATTTTTTTCAATATTAAAATACACTTTATTATGACGACAATCGCCTCTGACGGATATTTTATTAGAAAAGTTTTCTTTATCGTAATTTTTTAAAAATCCTGCAATATATTTTTCTAAAATTATATTGTCATAGTCCAAGTCAGTTGGTACTATTTTAATTTTCATTTTTGAATTTGTGTCAATTAAAATTATCTGTATTTTTTGAAATTGTTCAAAGAGAAGGATCTTATTTGTTTGCAAAGAAAAAGTGGCAACATCGTCAGTTGGATCATAAACGATGTGAGTAATTAGACAATTTTCAAGAAATTTATTTTCTTTTAAAAATTCAACGGGAAATATTTTTAAGAGTTTGTTATTCATTTTAAATTATACTGTTCGCTATAACCGCCCCAAATATTGCAATAGAAAATAATATTAGTATTACAAAGCCTGTAAAATAAAGGCCAATTTGTAATTTTCTAGGCAATTGTTTCTTGAATAAAATTTCAAAAAACACTTCGGTAAACTTGAATCCGTCGAGAGGAGGAAAGGGAAGAAGATTAAAGATCATTAATCCTATATTTAAAGCCGCTAAATAAGAGAAGTTGGTAACCACTATCTCTTGCGCGTTTCCTGTAATTAATCTGCCAAAAGAGCTAGAGGATTCTCCGCTAGGACTTGCCCCGCTAAAATTAAATAACTCAACATAGTTCTGAAAAAAGCCCGAAATATTATCTCCTAATAACATAAATCCGTCTCCTATATTGCCCTTTATAGCGGATGCTATAAAGGCAGCAACAACGGCTAAAATCAAATTGAAGAAAATACCATTTGCTAGAAATAACAATGCTTTTCACGGTTTGGTTTTGTCATACCTTTTATATAAAGGGACATTCCGTAATTCGTCATCCTCCAAAGCGTCTTTTTGAGCAACTAAAACATATCCCCCAAGCGGAAGTCACCTAACAGAATATTCCGTTGGTTTTTTTCTTACTGAAAAAAGTTTTGGACCAAATCCAATCGCAAATTCAATAATATGAAATTTAAATGCCTTGGCCATTATAAAGTGACCAAATTCGTGAAAAGTAATAGAAAACAAAATATAACCAACACCAATAAGAATACCGGCTATTTCTATAAGAAACCCCATTATATGGATTCCTCTTGCTGTATAACAGAATTGTGTAAGCGAATAATTTCATTAATTTCCAATTGTTTTGGAATGTCTTGGTGCCTTTCAACAGCTCTTTTATTTCTTTCTGTAATGTCGTAAAACGATATTTTATCATTTAAAAAAAGTCTAACATTTGCCTCGTTTGCAGAATTAAACACTGCACACAAGGAAGGATTGTCAAAAATATCAAAAATAATTTTAAGTGGTAATCATCTTTTGTTATCCATGTATTGAAAATTTAACTGCGAGACATCATTAAAATTAATGGGAGGCGTTTCGTTGACAAATCTATTTCCTTCCATCAAGGCATAGGATATGGGAAGAGACATGTTTGGGTTTGACATTTGGGCGATTATACTGTTATCCTGAAATTCAATCATCGAGTGAATTATTGACTCTTTGTGTAAAATGGGTACTATTTGATCTTTGCTAATATTAAATAGTCATTTAGCTTCGATAATTTCCAATGCTTTATTTGTTACGGTGGCGCTATCTATTGTCACCTTGTTCCCCATTGTTCAATTTGGATGTTTTAGGGCTTCTTTCTTGGTAACTTTTTTTGTTTCCTCAAGTGTCAAATTAGAAAAAGGACCGCCGCTGCACGTTATAAGAATTTTTTTAAGTTCGCTTTTTTTGCCACTGTGTAAACATTGTCACATTGCATTGTGTTCGCTATCAATAGGAAATATTTTCACATTATTGTCTTCGGCTTTTTTCATTATTATATGACCACACGATACAAGGCTCTCTTTGTTTGCCAAGGCGATATTGATTTTTTGTTCGATTGCAGTTAAGGTGGGAACAACTCCAGCAAATCCAACTAATGCATTGATTATTAAATCAACATTTGCTTCTCTGATCATTTCGGAAATACCATTTTCTCCTGTAAAAATTTTTATTTTCGGAAACAAACTGCGCAATTTCGTAAATGATTCTTCATCTTGGATGAACACTTTTGTAGGTGAAAATTCGTTAATTTGTTCAATTAATTTGCTTAGTTGCTTGCCACATGCCAATCCAATAACTTTTATCTCTTTATTGTGCTTTCTCACTATTTCTAATGTTTGTGTTCCTATGGAACCAGTTGAACCTAGAATAGTTATTTTCTTCATAATTAAAGAATACTAAAAACCACGGAATAAATTTACTAAATTAGAAAAACGGTGGGAATACAAAAATTACATAAATAAGTGAAAAAGCTAGAACAGAAAATATTGTTCCGTCTATACGATCTAGAATACCACCGTGTCCAGGAAATATATTGGAGTAATCTTTAACTCCATAATTTCTTTTAAAAACAGAAAAAAATAAATCACCAATTTGTGTGAAAGATGACAAAAGAAAACCTATTAAAAGGTATGCTCAAAAATATCCTGGTCCTAATTGAAAAATACTATTAGCAGAAAGCGACCCTTCTTGTCCTCCATTATGAAAAACGGAAAAAATAGTGCCCACAACAACAGCCACTACTACACCAAAAACTAAGCCTCCAAGAGCTCCTTCTCAGGTTTTTTTAGGACTAATGCTTTCAAAAATTTTATGTTTGCCAAACTTACTTCCTACAAAATATGCAAAAGTGTCCGTGAAAATTGATATTAAAAATATTCAAAAAATTGTTTCATAACCTATTCTTGTAGAAATTCAGGCTATGTTCTTCATTACAAGAGCTCCGATTATAGCAAGGGCTGCCATTGCAAGAATGTTTTTTAACCCTAGTTTAAGGGAAAAAAGCAATACTACGGTTAAAGCAATTACAGTGACTAGAAGTTGTTCTGTGCTTAATCCTAAAACCACAAATCTTGAACCTCCAACAAAATCACTGTTCGGGAATCCGTTTTCGATATTGAAATATCTTCATATTACATACAACCCATATAAGCATAAAAGAATTCATAAAGCTATTTTTGTTTTCTTATTTTTTTTCTTGAAAACAACTGTCACTACTTCATAAGAAATTAGCATATACGCAACACTGGCTATGGAAAAAACTATTGCATAAGAAGCGGTAACAAACCCTCTAATTCCATTTGGAGGAAAGCTGCTTCATGAAATAAAGTAAGTAATAATACTTATCAAAATTATAAGTATTATTGCTGTAAAAAATCTTTTTTTAACTGCTGATGCTTCCAAAATTTCTTTTTCTTTTCTTGAAACTTTCTATTACATTTTGTAAATCTCTAATTTTAAAATCCGGTCAGCACTTTTCTAGAAAAAAGAACTCTGCATATGCACACTGTCAAATCAAAAAATTACTTATTCTCTTTTCACCGGCCGTTCTAATTAAGACATCCACGGGAGGAAGATTCTTTGTATAAAGATTTTCACTAATCATTGCTTCGGTTATGTCGTTAGAAGGAATTTTATTTTCAACAATAGTTTTAACAGAATGTACGATATCACTTTTGCCTCCATAATTAAATGCCACAATTAAGGTAGTTTTAGGATTTTTATGTTGCAGTGTTTTTCATTTATCAAACGCTTCGTTCACGAAAGGAGGAAGAGTTGTCATGTCGCCAATAATCCTTAAATTTATTTTGTTTTTTTTACAATGGTTATAAACTCTTAATTTGATTTTCGGAATAATCTTTAGAAGCATATCTACTTCTTTTTTAGGTCTTTTTCAATTTTCTGTTGAGAAAGCAAAAACAGTCAAGTATTTTATTTGAATACTGCTAATTTTTTGAAACAAGTAAAGTAGTGCACGAGTTCCTGCCAAATGTCCATATTCCCTACTTTTATTTTTGTTTGTTGCTCAACGACCATTCCCATCCATTATTATTGCGATGTGATCGGGATTTTTTGTTGTCATTTATACCTGCTGAAGTTGTTTTGTTTTTTTGCCTGTCATTTCAACGACCTTAGTTATTGCTAAATCAACTATTTTTTGTAGTTTTTCTTCTACGAGTTCTTGTTCATTTTCTGACACATTAGATTTTTTAATTTCATCTTTAAATTTTCTTCTTATGTTTCTAATTTCAATTTTAGAAGTTTCAGCAAGTTTTTCTGCGTCCTTAACAAATAATTTTCTCTTGTCTGATGTTAAAGGTGTAAAAATAATTCTAATTTTATCTCCTTCTTCTTGACAATTAAGCTCTGGTTTGTGAATTGACAAAGATTGCATAACATCTTTTACTTGAGACCTATTGTATGGTCTAATTAGCAAGTGTTTTGCATCAGGCACCGATATCAAAGATATGTGGTCTAGTTTGCTAGTTACACCGTAATTATTGACTGGTATATCAGAAACAATAATGGGGTTTGCCCTTCCTACATTTATTTTTTGAAATTCCTTCTCCAAATGGCTGATGGCGTTTCCTAAACTTACTTTTAATTCGTTTTCGTTCATTTTTCTCCTATCTAATTAACGTCTTTTTAATATTTTGCTTGAAAAGTTTATCTGTGTCAATTAAATGATTGGCACCAATAATTTCAATTTCTGTATCGCTATTTTTTAACATCTGAATTGCATTTATATCCATTATTTTATATTTTTTATCAAGATATTCTTTTTTAGAAATTTCCTTTATGAATTTAGCGTTTTTGTTTTTGTTCGGATCTGATGTATAAAGCCCGTCCGTGTTATTTTTGTATACAATTATTTTTTTATAATTTAATGTCATTGCTACTAATGATGCTGCGCTATCCGTTGTTTTGAATGGTGTCCCAGTACCCCCCACAAAAATAGAGACCTGGAATTTTTGTTGTGCAGCTCTTGCTGCTCTCTTACTAAATTTATGAACTAAATGCTTATCGTAGGGTATCGGCGAAAAAATTTTATTTGAAATATTCAGGTGATTTAAGCATTCTGCAAAAACACCACCATTAATAACTGTCGCTATCATACCTATGTAGTCTTTTTTTCCAATGGAATCAGAAAAAAAATCTTTGTATGTTTCCCCTCTTCAAATATTACCAGCACCGAAAACTATTCCAATATGATGTTTTTTATTTGCTTGAAAATGTTTTGCAAGATTTTGACAAATTGTTTTAATGTTTTTTAGATTGATAACTCCAGAGCCAGGCGTTGTAAGAAATTCACCACTAATCTTTAATAAAATCGAGTTTTCTTTCATTATCTTTTTTTTCTTTTTTTATTTTTTTTAATTTCTTGAATTTGAGTTACGGTTTTTATTTCGGTAAATTTTGGTTTCATTTCTTTTTCTTTATTTTCTAAGTCCTCGTTTTTTGTTGATTTTTTAGTTGCTTTAGATTTTTGTTTGCTAGATTTATGTTTCTCATCGTGCACACTTACATCATCTTCTTCACTCAAAATATTATCGTGAATTAAAATTGTTTTTTTGTTAGGTATTTTATTTGTGGCAAAACGGTATTCGATAATTAGTTCGTAAATTAGAATGTAGAAAAAAACAATAACAAAGGAGACAATCCCAAATCCAACAAAAATTCCTATATTTGTTGAATTTCCTAAATCAGCTGTTCCGCTGTTAACATTGGTAATAGCCAAAATAATTAAAGTAACAACAGAAACTACCACACCTATTCCTAACGCATATAACAATGACTTGCCTAAAATTTTTAATATTCTGCTTTTTTTGCTTCCAGAAAAGTCTCTTTGTTTGTTTCTTTTGCTTGGTTTTGCGGGTTTTTTAATCGGATTTGTTTTTTTCGACATTAATTATTACCTATTTGGTACCTGATAAATTTTAGTACTTCAATGTTGCTGTCTTTTAACACATCTTTGATTTTCTTAGAAGAATCTCTTACGTATGCTTGTTCTACCAAACATTGTTCAGAAAGAATTTTCTGAATTTTTCCCTCAATTATTTTTTGTTGAATATTTTCGGGCTTGCTCTTTAAGTCTTTACTTTGAGCAATAATAATTTCTTTTTCCTTAGCTATATAGTCATTGCCTATATCTTCTCTACACAAAAATCGAGGATCCATTGCTGCAATATGCATAGCAATGTTTCTTGCTTCTTCGCAAGGCTTTCCTTTTGCTAAAATCAGTACAGAAATTTTTCCACCGGTGTGTGTATAACCTGTAAAAAATTCATTATTTCCTGCCTCTACAATTTCGTGTTTGCCAATCATAATGTTTTCTCCAAACAACGCAGATTTTTCCAAAAGCAATTCTTTAATTTGTTTCCCATTGTGCTGCCTTTCCAAAACGTCTTCTTTATTATTATTAAGATTCAGTAAAACTTTACCGAATGTTGAGGAAAAGTTAACAAAATCCTTATTGGAAGATACAAAATCAGTTTCGCATTTTACTTCATAAATAACGGCTTCATTGTTTTCTACGTATGTATCGCAAACCCCTTCAGAAGATCGGTTCGCGTTCTTTTTTACTGATTTGGCTATTCCTTTTTTTCGTAATCATTCAATGGATTTTTCTATATCTCCATTACACTCTACCAAGGCCTTTTTACAATCCATCATTCCCGCGTTGGAAACTTCACGTAATTCTTTGACATCTTTCGCTGTAATTGTTTTCATCAATATCCTCTATTCAATAATTTCTTTTTTTGGCTCTGCAGTTTCGTTGGAATCAATTGAGCTTTTTGTTTTTTCTGGGTTGGTTATGGTTATTTCGTTTTGAATTTGTTGACTCTTTCTTTTACCATCAGCCATGCCTGCTTCTTTTAAGGCAATTAAGTTTTGATAATAAGTGTCCTCGGTGGTGCTTTTTTCCATATCGCCTTTTTCTATTTTTGCTTGAATAATAGCGTCGCTTAAATATTTCAAAACGATAGCAATTGCTAAGTATGCATCATCATTGCCTGGAATGATGTAATCTATTAAATCTGGATTAGCATTACTATCACAAAGGGCAATCACTTTAACGCCCATTCTTTTAGCTTCCCTAATTGCAATTTCTCCATCAATAACACTTGTTACAAAAATTGCTTTAGGTATTTGAAACATGTCCTTAATTCCATAGTAAAAATGATTAAATTTATATCTTAGTTTTTTAATTTTAATTACTTCTTTATTGGGAAGTTGTTTTAAATAACCTTCGCGGTCTTGTCTTTCGTACTGTTTCAATGACCTTATAAGTTTTCTTATAGTTTGAAAATTAGTAAAGGTGCCGCCCATTCATCTTTCGTTTATATAATAGGAGCCGGATAAATCAGCATAGTGTTTTATAGAGTCTTTGGATTGTTTTTTAGTTCCTAAAAAAAGAATGTCTCCGCCCTCCAAAGTCATGTCGTATAAAAACTTGTATGCTTCTTCAAGCATTATTTTTGTTTTCTGTAAATTAATTATGTGAATGGATGACCTACTGCTTGGAATAAATTTCTTTGTATATATGTACTTGGCCATTTTTGGGTTTCATCTATCGGTATTGTGACCGAAATGTAACCCTGCCTCTACTAATTTTTGTATATCTATATCTATCATGTGTTTCTCCTCAAATAGCTTCCAAAACGCAACCTTCCGGACACAGCATCAATTCACTATTTTGTTTTTCTACTTTATATATTACAATTAATTTTGAGTTTCAGGCTTGTTTTCGTTTTTTTTCTTGTTTTTTATTTTTTTTATAAAATCGGGTTGCTCATCTAATGATTCAACAAAATTGCATCTAAAAAACATAGTGCAACCAATAAAAACTTCCTCGCGTCTTGAATTGAAACGAGTAATTAAGTTTTGTCCACATTTAGGACAAATACTGTTCTCAATTATTTCAGGAATAAAGCCGTAAGGATAAAATTTACGACTGTAGTCACAGTCTGGGTATCTATCACAACCGATGAACTCACCAAATCTTCCATACATAAAAATAAGATCACCGGAACATTGAGGGCATTTAGGCTCTATTTTTATTTTAGTGACTGGAATTATTTCCAGTAAATTTTCGATAACTGGTTCAAAAAAATTGTAGAAATTTTTTATGTAAGATTTATAATCCACTGCTCCATGAGAAATTTCATCCAAAGTATTTTCCATGTCTTTTGTAAAACCTGTATTAATTAAGTCGGAAAAGTACTTTTCAAGTACTTCAATAACTAATTTCCCCAATCTAATTGCGTGAAAACTTTTACTAACCACTTTCACATAATTTCTCCCAATAAGCGTGTTTATGATTAGTGAATATGTTGAGGGTCTTCCTATGCCTTCTGATTCAAGAATTTTAATTAATCCCGCCTCTGTATATCTAGATGGTGGATTGCTAAATAACTGAACTTTATTGACTTTTTTCTCTTTTAGAATTTGTCCTTCTGTTAAATCTTCAATTTTTGAATTAAAAACATTGTGTTCTTTTTCTTCAAAATGATACACAACACTGAAACCCTTGAATTTTAATTTGGAACTGTGACAACTAAAAAGGTAATTATTATTCATAATCTCGTATCTTTTTGTCGTTATTTCGTTTTTACTCATAAAGGATGCAATCGTTCTTTCAAAAATAAGTTTATACAGCTTGTATTCAGGAACAGAAAGGTATTGTTTAAGTTTTTCAGGATCATTTTTTATATTCGTGGGTCTAACTGCTTCGTGTGCATCTTGAACATTTGCTTTCTTTTTTTGTGGACGAATATCTTCACCAAGATATTCTTTTCCATATTTGTCTACAATATATTTTTTTGCTTTCGTTGAAAATGTCTCGGATATTCTTATTGAATCGGTTCTCATATACGTAATTAGACCGTTATGAGATTTATTGATTGTAATTCCTTCATATAATTTTTGAGCTATTCCCATTGTTTTTCTTGATGTAAAACCTAATCGATTGTGAGCAGTTTGTTGAAGCGTGGATGTTATAAAGGGTTTGGGTGGACTACGATGAATAATTTTCTCATTTACTTTATCTATTTTGTAATCATTTTTAAAATCATTAACAATAGAAGTTGCTTCTTTTTCATTCTTAATTTCTATGCTTTTATCGTTGTGTTTATGTAATTCAGCAATAATTTTATCTTTAAATTCAACATTTATTTTTCAAAATTCTTTTGGGACAAACTTTTCAATCTCTTTTTCCTTTTCAACAATTAGCTTAAGAACAACCGATTGAACTCTTCCTGCGCTAGGTGCAAATATTTTTTTTCTCAACAAGTTGCTTAATCTGAAACCAACAATTCTGTCCAACATTCTTCTTGCCTGCTGTGAGTGCACCATGTCCATGTTTATTGTTTGTGGACTTTGAATTGAATTTAAAATGGCATCTTTTGTAATTTCATTAAATGTAATTCGAGAACATTTGTCTTTAATGTCTAACTTATTCATTAAATGATAACTTATCGTTTCTCCTTCTCTATCTTTATCGGTAGCAAGAAAAACATGTTCGCTTTTGTCCGCATCTTTTTTTAATTCATTTACTAGTTTTAGGTGGTCTTTTTTAACTGAATACTTGGGTTCAAAAGTATCTAAATCAATGCCTAAATGAAAAGTACCTGATTTTGAAAGATGCATAATGTGCCCAATACTGCTTTTAACTTTATAGTTTTCACCAAGATAACCCTCAATTGTTTTGGCTTTTGCTGGCGATTCAACTATAACTAATTTCATAAGAATAATATATATTATTTTATTATGTTTTATATTTAATTTAAATCTTCAATTATGTCGGAAACGCTATCAACTAGTTTTGCCCCTTGTTTTATTAAAAAATTACAGCCGCTTTTTTTATCCATTGTGTGGGGAACACATCAAATATCTTTACCGTAATTTAAGGCATGTGAGACTGTATTCATTGTACCTGACTTCAAAGCCGCTTCAACAACCAAAAGTCCTTTCCCAAGAGATGCAATCAGTCTATTTCTTTCTTTGAAGTTTTTTTGTTCTGGCACAGTAACGTTCGGATATTCACTTATTATTAATCCTTTTTCCTTGATTTCTTTATAAATAACAGTGTTATTTATCGGATAGATGTAGTTAATTCCTGATCCCAAAACTGCAATTGTCTTGCCTCCATTATTTATAGTATATTTGTGTACAAGTGTGTCTATCCCTTTTGCCATTCCACTAACAGTTACATAATTTTTTGCCAACTCGGTTATAAGTTTATAAGAACATATCTCTCCATATTTGGTATTGTTCCTTGTTCCAATTGCAGAAACAAGATTATTATTATTGAGTAAAGATATATCCCCATGGTAAAAAATTACGAAGGGTGGTTTTTTATTGTGTCGCCATATAATAGATAAAAGATGATAGTATATGGATATGCCATCCCTTAAAAAGAAGACTGCTGTTTTAGAATATTTCGAAAATCACACAACAAAAGAAACTCAAAAAAAATTTAAGATTGGGTCGGTTTCCATTTTTCGATGAAGAAAAGAATTAAAATATTCGAAAATTAAATTAGGAAGAATTAATCAAGAATTCATTTTAAACAAACAGTGAGATGAGTTTTCTGATTTTGAGCTTGGAAAAATACTACATGATTTTCATATAAATAAAAGACAAATTCTGAAAGAACTAAATGGTGGAAAACATAAAACGTAATGCCAAACCTTATTCAAAAGATTATATTAAAAAAATTTTAAAAACAATAAATGAAAATGATAGTATATCGGCTGTTTGTAGAAAACACAACATTGCATCAACAACATTGCGAACTTGAATAACAAGAGATAAATTGGGTATATTATTTCCTAAAAACCAAAAATATAAAAAATCTCATTTAAATACCCGTTGCATCAAGAAAAACAATACTAAATATAGTTATGGATTGAAAAGAAATGCCGTAAATTATTATTGACAACAAGGAATTAATGCAACGCTAAAAAAATATAATCTCCCGGAAACAACTTTAAGAAGATGAGTAGGTCTTGAAAGAGAAGGAAAATTATCAAAGAAAACTCATGGCCCAATTGAAAGCATTTTGCAAGCGCCAGGATATAATTCTATATTGAGATTAAATCGAAAAGGAATTATTTCCGAACTCAATAAAATAGAAATAGATTATGTGTTCAATCAAATAAAAAAACTAACCACAATATCGAGATATAGAATCATTCATAGCACAAGAAATTCCGTTTTTTCTGTTTCCACTCTTTGTAAAAATTATTTAGTATCAGAATCCGGATATTATCGATGGGTACAAAACAAAATGCCTTCAGGCCCAAAATTGGATGAACAATTATCAGGTTTTATCAGAGAAATACGGAGCCAAGGCAAAAATTATCTTGGAATACGTAGATTAAAAATAGAAATTCAAAACAATCATCAAATTGTATATGGCATTAAAAAAATTAATAGGCATTTAAAAGCATTGAATTTAGAAACAGAAACTTATTATAGGCCTGCGGTTTATCGGGGAATGAAAAATGCGACGTACAAATGTGAGAATCTTCTTTTAAATGTTGAAACAAAGGAAAGATTTTATCCTAAAAAAATTAATGAACTATGGGTAAGCGATGCATCTTTTTTAAGAAAACCCGGTTTTCAAAAAACCAAAAAATTAAAAATATTTACCATAATGGATGTTTACGATAGATACATTGTTGGTTATTTCTTTTGAGAAAAAAATCTTGGAGGAGAAAAAATGATAGAACTGCTAAAAAAAATTTTTACTACAATAACGATTCCAAAAATTTTTCATTCTGATAGAGGGCCAGAATTTTATAACACTTACATGAAAGAATTATTTCTAAAAAACAATGTACGCCAGAGTCTTAGCAGGCCTTATACTCCCACGGATAATGCTTTTATGGAAAGATTTTACAGAACTATGAAAGTAGAAAATAGATATTTTGAAAAAATGGAAAATTGAGAAATTAAACGCAATGCCAGAAACTGAATAGATATATACAATAATCAAAGATATCACAGTTCCTTGTCAACATCTCCACAAAAATTCAGTGGACGAAAAATAATTCCGATAGAAATTTAAAAAACAAGTCTTTTTAAAAATATTTTTCCAGAAAATTATTACAGCAAAACATTAAACAAAGCATCTACAGTTTTAAGATCATTCACAGATGTTTCGTTCGAAAGAAAATTATAATCTATAAAATTAGAATCATTTACTTTAGCTATGCAAAGAATTAAGTTTTTTTCTGTTTTGGAGTATTTTCTATAGGCTTTTTCAAGCAATGCGGTTTTTTCAAGATCAATGTCTCTTTGCCCGTAGCCCTTGACCTCAATTATAATATCCACGTTTCTGAATTTAACAACAAAATCCAAAAAAGATTTAGAAATTAAGTCGTTATCATTAATATATTCAAAATATACTCCAAAAAAAACAGGATTTTTGGCAAAAAAAGTAACTTCCGAATATTTTTTTACAGATTTTATTATATCTTTCATAACAATGATTTCTGGAATCGAATCCATTGTTTGAACATATTTGTCATCATTGTTTGCATTATTAAACCCATATATTTCGTTAATAGAGTGGAAATTAACTTTTTCTTTTTTTTGATCATCTCAAATAATATAGTATTCTGGCATTTTCGAAACAATACTATGATAATTAGAAAATTCCATTTTTTCTTTAACATTTCTATATTTTCCAAATAATTCCTGAAAAAAATATCTATTAAAAATGTATAAACCTTTATCGTTTTCATATCCTTGTTTTTCTATAAATTGAAGTAAAATTGGTTTTACAATAATAAAGTAGTCTTTATGTTTTTTTTCAAAATTCAAATTATATAACTTAAGATCTATTAAGTCAATGATTTTTTCTTTATAATAACCGAAACTAAATCTGTCCTCAACAACATCATTCAATATTAATAAAACTGGCTCATTGTTTTTAAAATCGTTTTCATATGACTTTTTAAATCAATTCAGTTTCTCCTCGCTTTCGAAATTTTCACTAAATCATTCTCCAAAAGAGTCATAATCAAAGTTATTTTTTGTAATTTTTTTCCTATCTATTTTTCCACATTTAAAATTTAATTTTTCATATACAGATTTAAGAAGATAAGTTTCTTGATTTCTAGTAGGTTTTTGATAATTGGAATACAGATAATATTTGTCAATAATCGAATTATACTCAAGACGTTTGGAAGGGTTTCGTCTAATTCTTCCTAAGGTTTGTATATTTAATGCTAAAGAATTCACTTTTCTCATTTGTACCAACATTGCTGCTCTTGGTATGTCTCATCCTATTGCAGGGCCTATTTTAAAAATAATAACGTCTACAGAACTGTTGCCCAAAGAAATGTCTTGAAGTGAATATGTTTCTTTGGTACTAGAAATTTTCTCATCACCAAAATATTGCAATCAGGATAAATTATTTTTGTTTAACTTCTTTTTTATTGATGCCAAAGTTTCTATAAATTGCTTTGATGTTTTTTGAGTTTTTGAATCAACTTGTATTAACATGGCAGGATTTATTTCTTGTTCATTTTGAATAGAATAATCAATATACTCCTCTTTCAGAATCTTAAATTGATTTATAGCAGATTGGAGCAAATCAAGATCAGAAATATTTTCCAATTGCAATTCTTTTATTCCTGTGTTTTTTAATTCGGTTTGTTTGATCAATCTTTCCCCGTTATCGATAAGTTCGCTGTTTCTGATAATAACTTGACGTCCGGGAGTGTACTTGGGAGTGGCAGTCATTTCCAATATAAAAGACGCAGAATCTTGCATTTGAGTTTCCGCTTTTTTGTCTTCGGAGTCTCAAGATTCTCTTGTGTTTCCATAATGAGCCTCGTCCCTAATATAAATTAATTTGTAGTTCTCATTACGTATTTGTTCTAAAAAACCTTTTATTACTCCCCTTTCATAAAAGATTGTCTTTTTAGTAAAAGAAGATTTTCCCAAAATAAAAACTTTGTTTTTCTCTGCTAAAATTACAGATTCATAATCCTTTACATACGAAACCATTTTTGAAGGCGGTTCTTTATGTTCAATGTTTAGTGGTGTATTCAAAAAATCATTATACTCGCGAAATTTTTTTGTCAATTGTTTTGGAAGTTCTGATGATGATAAAGTAACAATAACAAAAATTAATTTTTCATTAGAATTGGATTCTATAAGCCGTGAAATAAACGATGAAAGCATAAATGTTTTCCCAGAGCCTGTAGGCGCATTAAGTAGAACACTCGAATAATTATTAGAATAAGCGCTTAATAGTTCGTCAATAGCTCTATTTTGAACGTTAGTTGTGTTCATTATGTTTTTCTTTTCTTAAAGAAGCAAGAGAATAATAAATTTTTTCACTAGTAGGTACAAATTGATTGTTCAACAGTTTAAAATTCTCCCTGGTGTCATCTGCAAGGTTGTCTATAGTGCTTGTTAATTCCACTGAATGATTTTCTAAATTAAACACCTTCAAGGAATTATTGCTGCATCCAACAACTTCTTTAATAATCTTTTTTAAGCGAGGAATAGCTACCTCAGTAGCTATTTTGTTTTCATCGTTGGAAGCAAGGATATAACGTCTGGTTCCCTTATCGTCCTTGTTAAGGGCCATAACTGCCTCCCCTGTTGTTCCTGAACCAGCGTAAAAATCTAAAATAATGGCGTTTTTGTTGTCATATATAGAAATAAGTTCTTTAATTAAACTTACCGGTTTAGGAAAATCAAAGGCTTTATACCCTAAAATTGCTTTTAAATCTTTCGTACCTTGAGAATTTAAAAAACCTGCTCAAAATGTATCGAAAGGTTTGATAATTTTTGCTTTCTTTCATTCCTTTTGATAAACTTTTCCAATTTCAAAAAGAAGATTGTTATCAAAATTTTTCTCAAAATTTGACCATCTTCATCTTCCGGGTTCTTTTCCTACTGTAGATGGTCTATAGCACTTATAATTTTCTTTAAGGAGTTTTTCATTTGGTTTTTCGTAAATAAGTGTCTCCTTAGAATAATCATACAAAATTTTAATTTTGTTGTTGTCAGAATTAAAATAAATGCTATACCCCATATCTTTTCTATATTTTAGTAAATCTTGTCCCGCTCCCTGCATTTGAAGGGTTCTTTTCCTGAAATATCTTTTAGAAGAAGAATCATAATGTGAATACTTCTTTGCCTCTGCATCTTTTTCTTTTTTTGTTAATGAGATCTTGTCTTGTCTTTTGTACACCAATATATAATCAGCATTTTTCGCAAGTTCCCCGGCCTTGTTTTTGGCACCTGCACTAGTTTTTCTTGTAATCATGCCTAAAAACTTATCTTCTCCAAAAATTTCATCCATAATTACTTTTAAATATGCTTGTTCATTATCATCGATAGAAACAAATATAATGCCGTTTTCTTTTAATAATTCTTTGGCAATTAACAATCTAGCTTTAATCATATTCAATCATCCAGTTCTCGAAAATTTATCAGTATATTTAAACGTCCCCTTTCCCTCGTTTTGCTTTTTCTGTATCTTTTCTTGTTCGGAATCTGAAAGTTGGTTACCGCCATTTTCAGCAGATTCAGTATTGTAAGGGGGATCAATGTAAATAATGTCAATTTTTTCTTTATACAAAACACGTAAATTTTTTAAAGCATCTAAGTTTTCTCCAATTATGAAAGAATTATCAACACCATTTTCTGTAATCAAACTTTGCTTAGGCGAAAAACTTACAACTGCAATTTCTCCGGTTGGAATGTTTACAGATTCATCAAATGTTAGTCCAACTTTTACTTTTTGAACAACTAAACTGTAAAATTCAGCAACTTGATTTTCATTTTTGGCAGATTCTACTATGTTTATAGCAATTTGTTTTTGGTCATTATTAAAAGTATTTTGAGATAGTTCACGAATTTTTGTTATTGCCGTTTGTTTTTTCATAATGTTTTATCAATTATGTTTATTTTATATTATTCTTTTGAAAGCATTTATTTTTAGATAATGAATCTCTTTGTTCATCATGTTCAAAATGAGCAGTATACTATCCCAGATAAATGTACACATCTGGTTGATAAAATTGACCATTTTTACAGAAATAAAAAAACTCATTTTGGGATATTATTTTTTTTCTTAAAGGGTATAATAATAAAACAAGTGGGTACTGTGAAACAAAAAAGGAAATGAACTAAAAAGAAAGTTGCTTTATCTCTTTCAGGTGTTGCAGTTGGTACTAGTGCTGTTTCTGGCGTTTCAATCGGAGTTATTGAAGCAGTTCAGAGTGAAGACATAGGTTCACATATGCCAACATACGAAGAAACTCTCCAATTAACAAACAGAGTTAAAAACGTTTTACTTAGTGACTCTCGCACACAAAAATGAGAAAAAGGCACAATTGAAGAAAAGACCAAAACCGCTCTTCTTGATTTTTTTCAAAATTTTGTAACTAAAGAGGAGCGTGATTACTACAAACGCAATGCAAATCTAATAGTTAACCCCCCTACCCTTGAGCCCAACAACCTAAACATTGTTGATTTTTATGGTTTTAAAAGTCTTGATGATGAACCGCTAAGAATTAGGCCAGTTTATTCCGATCACAACTTTGGAGACGCACGGGCAAAATACCAAACTTTTACTGTAGAAATCGCAAACAAAACAATTGATGAAGCGTTGGCACCTAACGACATTGAAAACATTGTTATAACAGGAATTGATGCAAACGGAAAAGAATACGACTTTGTTTTTCCAACATTAGTCACTG
>JABAAY010000059.1 GCA_014238525.1 Mycoplasmatales bacterium | reverse complement strand
TCAATCTTTTTGTCTGTTGCTATTTGTTTAATCTCAAGGCTATCCAATCGTTGAAAAACTTGTGCATTGGATAGCATAAAGCGACGCATAGTAACAAAGGCATTCATTATTTGAACACTTACCTTTACAGCCACCTTGCTTTTAAGAATTGTAGAAAGCATGGCGACACCCTGCTCTGTAAATGCGTAGGGAGCTCGTCTCAGTCCCATTTTATTGAAATTGGATATCACAAATTGTGATATCCAATTATGGTACTCTTCTTTTGTTAACTGGAAACAAAATTCATAGGGAAATCTTTGGATATTTCTTTTTACTGCTTGGTTTAACGTTCTTGTTTCTACATCATAAAAAACAGCCAAATCACGGTCTAACATAACTTGATTTCCACGAATCGTGTAAATTTTGTTTTTAATATCTTTGATTTCTATAACTTCTTTCTCAGGCATTATTTTAGGGGTCAACCTTCTTTGGTTTTTGGTTTGTTTTGTTATTGACAAAATATTTATTTCATTGTTTGTTAAAAAGACTATTAATTTCTTTAAATACTTTTTCAAAATTGTCTAATGTTTTTGATGAGAAAAAATCTTTTTTTACTCCTAGTTTGGTAAGTTCATTTGCTGGTTTGTAATGATTGAATCTATTTTTATCGATTTTTTTATTTATTTGAATATTGATTTGTTTAATATCTTTATTTAAATCTGATTCTTTAATTTCAGCTAGTTCTTCAAATGCAGAATTGAATAATTTTAAATAATCTTGCTTGGTAAATAAGTCTTCAATATCAGCAGTTGCATAGTTTTCAAGAAATTCATTAAAAAATCGTATTTTATTTTCATGAATAATTTTTTCTGTAATCATTCTATCCATTTTTGTTTTGCTTGTAATATTTATGTAAGAATCTAGTAAGCAAACAATTTCTAATTGAGAACTTCTTAACAAAGAAATAAAAGTAGCAACTTTTTCTAATCCCCCTGCTGGTACAATTGTAATATCAGACCTTAAACTAACTTTATTTTCTGATTCTAATATACCTGACATTGCAGTTAAAATTATTAGATCAGAAACACCCTCTACTAATAAATTTTTTTTACTTATATATAAGTTTTGTGCTAAAAAATAACCAAGTGCTGCTTGTAATGGAAATAATGTCTTTGGATCTTTTTCTTGTATGCTGTCTGAAACAACAGACCCCTCATCAGTTTCTAAAACAGTTCTAACTCTGTTCAAGTTATCTGGTGCAATCATAAAAGGAGAATGCGTTGTATATATTATTTGATAGCTAGTAGATAAATCTTCAATAAATTCTAATAAATCTGCTTGTGCCGAAGCATGCAAATTCAAACCAGGTTCATCTAGCAACAAAATATAGTTAGAATTTTGGTCTTCTTGAATTTTTTTAAACCAAACAAGAAACGAAAAAAACCAATTAAATCCCTTGCTTCTATTTTTTAATGGTAGAGATACACCCTTATTTTTGACTCTGACATCTAATATATGTTCAATAATTTGTCTATCATTTGTTTTTTTATCAACTTGGAAAGTAATTTTAAGATTCTTATTGGTTGTCCAATATTTTAATAGTTCTTCTGATATTATTGCTTCTGTTGCTTCTAATTCAGCAATAAAGTTTTCAAAATCTTCACTATTTAATATTTCATCAATATTAATTTCTGCTAGTTCAAACAAAGCTTTTGCCGTTTTCAATTCACCGTTTTCCAGTTTTTCATCATTTAATTTTTCAATGTTGATTCTTGATGGTAAAGAAAAATACTCATCATAATATAAAAATTTTGGTTGATTTGGTTTTAAATAGATTCTAACAAAATACTCACTTATTGCATCATACCACTCCCATTCGTTTTCAAAATATTTATCTAGTGATGAAAGAGCTGTTGTATATTTGTCATCAGAATATTCTTCTTTAAGATTATCTAAGTCTTTTTTATCATTAACATCCTCAAGTTTCTTGTTCAAAGTCGTACTTGAAATCTCAAGCTTATTTGTAATATTTTCAACAAATTTCTTTTTGTTGATACCTACATTTGAGTAAGAATGATGATTATTATATTTAGTTGTAATACTAAATTCTGTTGATTTTAAAGTATCTTTTCCTAATTCTCTTTCAATTTGACTAATTAAGTTTTGATTAATTTCATAAGTACAAGTAATTGCTTGAGGTGTATATCCTGATTTATCCATGTTTTTTTTTTCTACTCTTGGATAATCATGAACCGTATTG
The DNA here is from genome assembly GCA_014238525.1 of Mycoplasmatales bacterium. Classification (GTDB taxonomy): domain Bacteria; phylum Bacillota_I; class Bacilli_A; order Mycoplasmatales; family JABAAY01; genus JABAAY01. The sequence continues at coordinate 273 of JABAAY010000059.1, read as the reverse complement.
AATTTAAAAGACTCATCTTTTTGAAAGTAGTTTGTTTTTGCAATAACTTCTAAAGCAGAAGTTTTTCCTGATTCATTTATTCCTACAAGAATTGTAATATCATTTTCAATTTTAAATTCTTGTGGATTTTTAAATGATTTGTATTTTTCTATTTTTACTTTTTTCTTGTTAAACATGGTTTGTATTACACCTAGTTTTTCTTCAAAAGAATTTCTAGGACCTTTAAATACAAACCATTCGTTGGTACTCTCTGGCATACCCTCTACTTCTGTC
>JABAAY010000058.1 GCA_014238525.1 Mycoplasmatales bacterium | reverse complement strand
TCAGGATTTGTATATAAAAGTTGAGAAGTTCCGCCACCAAACAATCTTTTAAATAGTTCTGGTAATACTGCATTAATTTGTTGAATTGTTGAGTCAAATTTTGTAATCATCATTTGATCAAGTGTGGCTATTACATCCACCAATCCATCATGTGCCTCAGATAGTTTAGCGTGCTCGCTATCCAATAAATCTCTTCTTGCTTTTTCTTCTTCATACAATTCAATAGAATCGTAATCAGCAGAGCCAATTTCATTGATTTGTTGTCTTAATTGTTTAACAAGTTCTCTTTTTTCTTCAATTTTTTCAGTTATTGGTTTAAATTTTTCCTTAGCTGTTTCATAGGTTATTTGGTATTCCTCTGCTAGTCTTTGCAATTGATTAGTCATAAGGAATTTTGATTTTTCTACATCAGCGCTCTTGCCCTTTATTTCATCTGACAATGTTCTTTCACGGTCGCGCAATGTAACCATTTCTCTTTCCAAGGCTTCTTTTTGGGAATTTGTTTTAGTTTGTTCTAGTCTTAATCCCTTAATTTCTTCCTCAATTTGAGTACGTTTGGATATTTCAATGTTTAGTAATTCGTATACTTTTTCATCAGAAGTGTCTTGTTCCTCTACTTTTCCCAATGTTATTTTTTCTCCCATTAATTCTTCGTATGTTGAATTTAAAGAGTTTGCTTTGTTTTCGTTATCTGTTAATTTCCCTTTTTCAATTGCAATTCTTGTGCGCAGTGAATTAATAGAGTTATTGGTGGTTGTAAGTCTACCAGCATATGTTTGGTCTACTGTATAAAGTTGATTGATTATTTGTTGTTGTTGTTCTACTTTGCTTCTTTGTGCTTGAATAGAATCTGCTGATAAAATTATGTTATTTTTGCGAGCACGAACATCACCACCAGTAACACTACCACCAACATTAACTGTTTGTCCATCCAAACTAACAACCCTAAATCTTTTTCCAACGCTTTTGGAAACCGCAACAGCATTATCTAATGTTTCAACAACGATTATTCTTGCTAGCAAAAAGTCAATTGCTTCTTGTACATCTCTTTTACAATCAACTAATTCATTTGCTATTCCAACAAAACCAGGTAAATACGCAATTGCATCAATGTGGCGATCATCAATATAATTAACACGCAAATTATTTAAAGGCAAGAATGTAGCACGACCGCGCCTATTTTTCTTTAAAAAGTTAACAGCGTATTTTGCGTCTTCATCAGTTTTAGTTATAATATTGTCTCGTGCGCCACCTAAAACATTATCAATAGCTAGTTGATATTCTGGCTCCACAGTGATTAAGGAAGATACTGTTCCTACAATTCCGCTTAAAACATTTTTCTGTTCCATGATTGTTCTTGGTCCGATGTTTAAAGAAGAGTTCCTTGCATTTACATCTTTTGAAACATCAATTCTTGCCTGAAGACTACTTTTTGTCTCCTCTGCTGCTTTTAAGTGTTCAGCATTTTGGCGCCTGTCTCTCTCTATTTCTATACTTTTTTGTTCAAGCTGAGTTAATTCATTTTCGTCTTGTTCAATTGTTTTTATTTGAGTTCTAATTGCGGATGAAAGGTTAAGAAACTGTTGTTTTATACCTTTTGCCTTATCTCCAGCTTCTTTTGAAGTAAGAGAGGAAACATCAATTTTGTTTTCAATTATTGCTTTTTTAGCATTTAACTTTGTGATTGCATCTGTACATTTTTGTAAAGCATCATAATGTGTATCAACTTTATCCACTATTTGTTGAGTTGTGGTGGTTAACATTTGTTGATCGGTTTTTTTTCTATGTAATTGAGAAGATGCTATCAAATGATCACGATCTATTGCCTCTAACTCTTTTTTTGTTTTACTACGAAATTCCATTTGAAAATTAACATCTTGTAGTATTACACCAATTTCAATTTGTTTTAACTGTGTAGTTAATGCTTTTAATTGTTTTGCTTTGGTACTTTGTTTTTCTAAACGATTTACTTCCTTGTTTATTTCATGCAAGGCATCTTTAATTCTGTCTAAGTTAGTTAGTGTTTTTTCTAATTTGGAAGAAGAATCCATTTTATGTCTCTTATATTTGCTAACGCCCGCAGCCTCTTCAAAGAAAACTCTTCGTTGTTCTGGTTTTGCAGAAACAAATTCAGCAACGGTTCCTTGCGAAATTATATTCAGACTTCCTTTTGACAAACCTGTTCCAGCAATGGCACTAGTTACATCTTTTAACCGAACACGTTCTTTGTTGATGTAATACTCGTTCTCGCCACTACCTTTATATAGTCTTCGAGTTATCTCTACTTCCTTGAAATCAAGGTTAATTCTTCCATCACCATTATCAAAAACAAGAGATACTTCTGCCATGTTGACAGGAGGTTTGTCATCACTACCTTTGAAGATAACATCGTCCATATTATCGCCACGTAACGATTTAGCGCTTTGTTCTCCAAGCACTCATCTAATGGAATCATTAATGTTACTTTTTCCTGAACCATTAGGCCCAACTACGCCAGTTACACCCTTGTTAAATTTGATTTTTGTAAGATCAG
>JABAAY010000057.1 GCA_014238525.1 Mycoplasmatales bacterium | reverse complement strand
AGAAATAAATAAACAAATTCTTTCTCAAAAGAACTTAACAGATAGAAGAGAAGAAGAATTAACTGCATATAATGATTTATTTCTTAAAAATATAGGTACTCCTAAACCTGGTGATGAAAATGAAAGATTTAAAATCAGCATTTAAAAAGACAGAACAGAAAAGAACCGAAAAATCTTTGAGATATTTTTTCTACACACTCATTCTATTTTTTCTAATTGTGGCATGAGTTATGGCAATTGAAATTCAAAGTTTTTATAATTTCAACAATACAACCGATACTTTTTTGTTAGGATTTTTTAGTTATTTTTCAATAAGTTTTTTTAGCATTTCTATCCTTATACTTACTGTTTCCATATATTTGTGCAAATCTAAAAATAAGAAAAAGGCAGCAGATGTAATTTCTTATATTGTTGTTTTCCTGATTGTGGTTGTTACTTTAGCGTTTCTAATTTACATTCTTAATTTGGTATTTAGTTTTAATTCAACATTTGGATCCAATCCAATCAACTTAGATATTTATAACGGAAGCCTTTACGCCAGAACAATTCTCCCTACTGGTATTGTTTTAGTTGTTTTAGGATTTATTACATCTGTAATAGGTATTTTAAATTTAAATTACAGAATAAAATAATTTTTACTATAATAGTCATATGAAAATAGAAATTAATTGCAAAAACATAAATTTAACGCCTGATCTTCAGAGAACAATTGATAAAAATACAGAAAAAATGGATAAACTACAATTCTTTAGAGAAGAAGATGTACTTCATGTTGTAGCTAGAGAATATAAGGAAAAATTGTACACTGTGACATTAAATATTTTGAACAGAGGCGACAACTACAAATGCGAAGCCAGTCATGAATATTTAATTACCGCAACAAACATTGCATTTAAAAAACTTATTAATCAAGTTAGAAAACACAGAAGAACCCGTTAATAACTGTTAATGGACAAAAAACAAAATTTTATTCACAATCTTCCAAACGTTTTAACACTATTCAGAATAGTTATTGCTTTTGTAATATTTGTTTTGTCCTTTATTTATATAGGTTTTTTGTATAGTTCAGATAGTTCAAGTGTTGCTTCTTATAATGATTTTAATTTAGGAAGACCTTTGTTTTTAATTCTCTGAATATTTATTTTACTGTTGTTTTTAGTGGGAGTTATTACAGATTGATTAGATGGTTATGTTGCTCGCAAATACGATGTGGTAACAAAATTTGGAAAATTTTTAGATCCAATTGCTGACAAAATTTTGGTAAACGGTGTTTTAATATTCCTCAGTATTATTAGAGTTGTACCCGCATGAGTAACAGTTTTGTTTATTGTAAGAGATATTTTTGTCAATGGAATGCGACTTGTTTTGGCTGAACAAAATATCGTTGTTTCAGCTTCTAAATGGGGCAAAATTAAAACAGTTGCACAGTTTATAGGTATAGTAGTTATTTTCCTTCTTTCTCCTATTTATGGCGTTAACGTGGACGTTTTAGGGACAACAGGAACAATCCAATATCGAACCGATGGTAGTTTTTGATTTCCATGATTAACGAACATTCCTCTCTTAGTGGGTTTATTCTTTAGTTTGTTTAGTGGAGTGTTATATTTAAAATCTGGTTTTGCATCTTTAAAGGGAATAAATGTTTTTAGTAGCAAGCAAAAGTAATTTTTGAATTCAAAAACAAATTACTAAAATACAAAAAACAAAAAAAATAGATAAATTTTTGTGAGAAAAGTTTAATTTGTCTGAAACTAAGTTTTCAGACATACTTTCTGATTTACAAACCGTGGGAATGTTTGATGAGAGAAAATATATAATTTTCGACAAATGCGAATTTCTGCACCAAACAGAAAATCCATTTCAAAGCGAAAAGGAAATTGCAGATTTTTTTAATTTTATTATTTCGACTAACGACAACAATACCATTGTTATTGTTGTTAGAGAATTCCCTATAATAGGTAATCAATATTGGGACAAAATTGTCCCGCTGTCGCATAATTTATTTGAGCAAGAACTAACAGAAAAATTTTTTTTCGAGCTTTGTTATAAGTATGGAGAGGCACACAAACTTACTTTTAATCAAAAAGCTATTTTTACCATGTACAAATTGCTTCCGCGTGATTTAGATGTTGTTTTAAGTGAATTAAATAAGATTGGTAATTATTTCCAAAATAAAAACATACCTATCAGTAGTGAAAAAATAAAGGAAATTATTTGTTACTATCCAAAAAACGACAGTAAAAAATTTTTAAAATATTTATTAAAATTTTCATCTAAATTATATATTTTATGAAGCATAAATTGCTCCAACTCGGGCAATTTGTTTATTTCAATTTTATCTAAATCTAATTCTGTAAAAGAGTCATTTAAGTTTCCTAGAAGGTATCTAAAAGTATTTCTAATTTTTTTCAAAATTTTATTATCCCCACTACTAAACAAGTTCAGGTTGATTACCTTCGACCGTCAATTGGAATGGATTAGGGTATATGTTAGTCTAGTGACACTGGTGTTAAGTATCACTAGATTAGGTGTAT
>JABAAY010000056.1 GCA_014238525.1 Mycoplasmatales bacterium | reverse complement strand
TTGGGAGAAGAGCGTGTGAGAGAGGGGAAAATGAGGGGGAGGGGAAGAGGAAGGGCTGTTTTTGCTTTGCTAGGCTTGTTCTTTACTAAGAACAGCGAAAACAAAGGTTTTTGAAAAAATTGCATAAAAAATATGATTTTTTGTTGACAAATACTCAAAAACGTATTACAAAAACGATAGATTGATTAGCAACATAATTTTTCGAGGCTGGAGAAAAATGGGACAAAACTTCAATTCGACAGAAGTATCCACCGGAAGCATAGCAGATGGTGAAAATCAATACAAGACTCCTCCTTATCAGCGGAAATATTCTTGGAGAAAGGCTGAGTACACCAAGCTGTTTGATGATATAGTGGAGAGTATTACCAATTCTGAAGTATCCTATTATTACATAGGAACAATTTTGCTAGTCAGGAAATCGGGCGAAGTTAATTATGAAATTGTTGACGGGCAACAGCGTTTGGTCACGATTTCGTTGCTTTATGCTGCGATATATAAATCCATCAGCGATTTGATAAATAAAATAAAAAAATTGAACGAGATAGGTCGGTTAGAAGATTCTTTGTTCGGAGGAAATAAAGCCATATTGCAAGATAGACAAAATGATATTAAGAAATTTTTGTTGACGAATCAAGGAGATATTAAAATAATTCCGCAAGAACAATTTGGAAATAAAGATGATTTTATTAAAATTTTAAATGATCTCTTTACTACAAGCATAAAGTCTCGTGCAAAAAAAAATCATGGCAACAGAATTATCTGTAAAGTTTTCGATTATTTTTGTAAGTCTATTGAGGGATACGCTGAAGATTGTTCTAAAAATGAACATAAAAAATCCAATATGAAAATAATAAAAGAAATAGATGCTGTAAAAAATTTCCTTGCGGGCATGAAAAAAATATCATTTGTTAGCTTGGTTGCTGCGGATTATCAAAATTCATATCAATTGTTCGAAACCTTAAATAATAGAGGAAAGCCTTTGTCAGCAATTGATCTTATTAAGAATATGATTTGCGCTGAATTAACTGATAAAGAAATAAAAAAGAATTATCAAATTTGGGAAGGTTTGGTAAACGATCTTTTAAAAGAGAACAGCACTAGCACCTCTGAGATTAATGCTGATAGATATTTCAGAGATTTTTATAACGTTTTTTCTGTTACAAATTCTATTTATAAAAATGTTATCTCTACAAACAAAAAGCTGGCCAGTAAATTGAATATGATTAGCATTTATGAAGAAATAATGAAGAAACTTTCGCAGAAAAATGTTAAGGTGGAAAATTTATTAAAATTTTTAAAAAAGAAGTCTGAGATTTATAATGCAATAGTATACTCGCATGAATCTAAAATCGCTGATTATATGAAAAATCCAAAAAACAAATTAAGAATCGCTGAATACTGTTCTATGATTCAAAATATAAAAGTTGTTGCCGTGAATGCATTCCTGTTGTATATTTTTGATAAAAAAAGTAATGAAAATAGTAATGAATTTTTCGAAACAGAAAAGAGCTTTGAAGAAATAGTAGAGTTGATGACAAAATTTTCTGTGAGGAGAATTGTCACTGGCTTTCCAAGGACAAATACCTTAGATAAGCTTATGATAGATCTAATATTTTTCTGTGAAGGCGAATGCGATAAAAAAAGAAAATTGTCAAAAAAATTAATCGAAGAAAAATTAATTAAAGAAATTAAAGATCTTCCAAAATCTGAAGATTTTTTATTCGGCAGCTTAAAATCTTTGACCGAAAGCTTCTTTAATTTAAATGCTGAGGATTCCAAAAATTTCATTAAAGAAGTATTAACACAATTAAATAATCATAATCTTAATAAAATTCCAAAAATTTCTGGAAAAATAGAACATGGTTTTCAAGAAAAAATCGGACATGGTTTTGTAATTGAACATATTATGCCTCAAGAATTAACTAACGAATGGCGCAAATCATTAAGTGATTTCGATGATAGTAGATTTAAAGAAAATCAAGCGCAAGAAAAAGAAAAAGCCAAGAAAATTCATGATCAATGGCTCCATCGCATGGGGAATTTAACATTAATCCCAGCCTCTTCAAATCTAAAGGTTTCTAATAAAGGTCTGTCCATAAAACAACAAGAATATCGTAAATACAAAACTTGGTTAAATTACGCGGATTGCTTGGTTGACGGCGAAAAAATAAGTGCGCAATATTCGAAGGGCAAATGGAATTCTATTATTATTGAGAGTCGCACTAAATTTTTAGCAGAAGAACTTGCTAAATTTTATCAATTTAAGTCTGAAAAATCTCCGAAGGAAAAGTAAAAATTGAAATTTTGCGGATTCTCTCTAGAATTTCCTGTTTTCCTCTCTCTTTTTGTGAATCATCTCCCCATCCTTCCCCAATCTTCTCCCCTTCCCTAATTCCCCTTCCTCGCGTCCTCTTCTCCTTTTTTCGTATTTTTTCTTACTCCTCCCTTGACATTCCTGCCGACAACCCCTACATAGAACCCCATGACACAGAAACATCACGGCTTCTTCCCCCCCCGCTCCCACTACGCCTGCCTCCAAAGCAGCCGCAGCAGCGACTTCTGCT
>JABAAY010000055.1 GCA_014238525.1 Mycoplasmatales bacterium | reverse complement strand
TCACGAATGCCATATCCAATTAATTATATATTTTCTGAGATTATATGTTCAATAAATCCTGAGAAATGGAATTTTTTATATAATCATTTTGGAAAATATATTTCTGATGAGAAAAATTATAAAAATATTAGCAATATTTGGTGTAGAAATAATTAATTTTTGTTTTGGAAATGTGCAAGGTGTTTCTAAGAATTTTTTCACTCCCTGTAGGATAAAACCTATTCCCACAACACGACCCCCAAACGCAACAACGTTTGAGTCCAATACTTGTCTTGACCTTACAACCGTATAATAATCCCTTGCTAACGAACAACGAATGTTCTTAATTTTGTTTACAGCATTGGATATTCCAATCCCGGTTCCACAAATAACTATTCCTTTTTCTGCTTTTCCCTCAGAGACCAACAGTCCAACAGCTATTCCATATATAGGGTAGTGAGTTCTTGTTTTGTCGTATGTTCCACAATCAATTACTTCATGCCCCTCTCCAACTAAAAATTCTACAACTTTATTTTTTTGATCAACAACTGTGTGATCGCAACCTATTGCTATTTTCATTATTTTCCGCCTTTCAACATGTCAAGTCTCACTTCGTGTCTTCCACTTTCGTATTGAGCACTTAAAAATGTTTCTAATGTCATTTTAAAAACTCCTGCTCCACATGATTGCGAAGCTATAACCAATACATTTGCATTGTTATGTAGTTTTGTCATGTATGCACTGTGTTCATCTGAAATTTCTGCCACAATAACATCACTTAATTTTGCTAAGTACATGAATGGAAAAATTCCTTGTCTATCAACAATTACAATTCCGTCAGCCTTTAACTCTCTATATTTTTCATGACACAGTTTCAAAAAACTGACCATTTCCTTTTCTGTGTTTTTTACAGAATAAACGATTTCTGCAGCGGTGTTTTCTATGATATTTATAACGTGTGAATAATCAAAAGAACACTCTTCAATAAAACCTAAAACTATTTTCATATTTTTGCCTCCACCTTTATGTTACCTAAAAACACAAATTTTGCTTTGCTTTTTTCCAAATTATCTTCTAACATAAAATTATAAAAAGGTACACAACTCACACTTTTTTTATATACAATAGTACTTTAATAAAAACTTGAAGGAGTCGTATGATATTAGCTATTGATTTAGGAGGGCGTTCGGCAAAGTTCGCCATGTACAGTGAAAGGGAAGACAAAATAGTTCACCGCAGTGTTATGGACACAAGAGGTTTAATGGGGCAAGATGTTATTGAAAAAATGCACGATCACTTCGTTAAATGATGTTACGAAATTGAATTAAAAAGAACAGAAGTTAAGGCAATTGGTTTTGCTTGTGTAGGTCCAATCGACCCCGAAGAAGGCGTTTCAATTAATGCTGGTGGAAAATTTGGATGAGATTACTTTCCTGCTAAAAAAACTTTTGAAAGTTACTTTAGTCAACCAATGTATATGACAAACGATGCAAGAGCTGCAGCTATTGCTGAACTTTGAAAAGGAGCCGGCAAAGGCTTATCAGAATTTTTGTTATACACACTAGGAACTGGTGTTGGTGGCGGAATTGTTATTGGAGAAAAAATTTACAGTGGTGCTCACAACCTAGCCAACGAGTTTGGTCACGGTGGTTTCATACAAGACCGTAAAGCTTGTGGATGTGGAATTGCTACCTGTTTAGAAGGTGGAGCAAGCGCTACAGGTATTGAGGCGTATGTACAAACATACATTAAAGAAAACCCAAATTCTTCTCTAGCCAAGCTACAAAAAACTATTGACCACCCTATTGAAATTAAAGAGTTCGCTCACTTATTTCAAAGTGGAGATAAAGGTACTGTTGAAGCAATGCGTGAAGCATTAAAACCTTTGGCAAGCCACATGAGTGTTGTTATTTATGCATTGGACCCACAAGCCGTTATTATTGGTGGAGGACCAAGTGCGTTGGGAGAGTGTTTGATAGACGCTATTAAATATAACCTTGCAAAATGTACTAATAAATTTATGTTGGACTTAGTTGATGTTAAATTGGCTAAAATGGGTAATGATGCAGGTATTTATGGTGCACTATACACAGCACTAAGGGGATATGTAGATGATGTTACAAGAAGCGTCGACCCCGACATTAAAGAAGCAATTAAAAAATAAGAGTCTTAACTCTTACGTTTAATTAAATAAAGCCTTTTGCAGAAAGGAGGAAAAATGAACGAAAAAATTGTAAATAAAAAAGAAGACAAAGCTGTTCGTGGTAAAGGTACTGATATTGCAACTTATGCATTAATCGCTGCTTTTGCTGTTTACGGTTTGTCTGTTGCTTTACCAGCTGTTACAGGTCCTGTTTTAGGCAGTTACTTTGACAGTAGAGTAAACGATCCTGCTGCTTTTGCTGTTTTATACGTTATTGTTATTCAATGGGTTGGTATTATTGTTGGTAATTTTACACTAGCAAGGTTGAAAAAATATGTTAACTTACGATGAATATTAATGGCATCTTTTGGACTACTGATGGTTATGTATATACTTATATCTTTAACAACAACTTTCTTCCCAACTAGAAGCCCTGAAGCCGCTATGGCTCAAGGACTGTACACTGCTCCTTTTGTTTATTATTAATTTATGATCTTCATTTT
>JABAAY010000054.1 GCA_014238525.1 Mycoplasmatales bacterium | reverse complement strand
GCGATGGCACGAAGGTAAGCACGATCCTCGGATTTGGGTGGAGTATTGGCTCGAAGTTATGGTGTTGGGGGCATATAAAAAATTGGATACTCGATTGAAAAATTACAAAACAGGATACGGTGCTAAAAAAATCTTGGTTAGTCATGCCTTCAAAGGCTTGCCTATGCGATTCAAAATTTCAGATTTACGCGATCTCTGCCCTTCGGTAAGCGACGACACCGTACGTAGTTTCCTAGCAGAGATGAGCGAACTAGGCAAAGTACGCTGTCTCGGCAAGGGTAGGTATGCAGGCTGGGAGAAAAGCCTCTAGAAGAGCAGGCTCGCGGGTTGCCAAGCAAGTATAATGAATAATAATGTAAGTGTATTGTTAATGTAAATAAATAAAAAAATTAAAAATTTCTTCAATTGTAGGCGTAAATCCCAATAAGATATTTCTAATGTTGTTTTCATTTTGTGAAAGAATTTTATCTACAATTTTTGTTTTTTTATCATCAATAATTTTATATTTGATTTTAATAATCTCTTTTTCATCATAGGTATCTTCTTGTCTTACAAAATCCTCGTAAGCTCCCTTACGATGATTAAGAAAAAAGCTGGATTTTTCTTTTGTACACCTTTCATCCAATAATCCCTCGTTCTTGCAATCTTTCCAAAAATCATCAGAGTAAAGAGATTCTAATACTATTGGTATTCTTATCCCTTTGACTAATAGAGCTTTAATCGTACCATGTGCTTTTAATTTAAAGCATCTAGCGTTTGGTAATTTATTAATTGCAGTTATTTTTTCATCTACTTCTCCGCACGATTTACGGTTTTTGTCATCATCTATTAAAGCAATTACTTTTTTCTCTCGTGACACCAAAATATACGGGATAATGCGAGCAGCTTTTATTACTTCTTTATTACCGCCTAACTCAATAATTCTAAAGTCATCAAATTTATGAGAACTGTTAGAGTAGTCGTAATTTTTTAAAATTTTTTCAAAAATTCTAGCATCTGTAACACCTTCAACTAAAAGAAAAAGTTTTTTATTAGATTCTACTTCTTTTTTTAATATTGATATTTTATCATTTAGCGTTTTTTTCATCGCAGTAAGCTTTTTATGTTCTCTATCTAAAATCGGCGCAATTGTTTGCATCAATCCCATTGAATCATGTAAGTCAAAACTCGTTTCATTTGATATTGGTGTTTCTATTTTCTTTATTTCACTATAAAATTCTTTTAATTTATTTTCCTCTCCTCCATCATTGTATTCTGTCTTTAAAACAGAAAAAATATTTTGATCATCATGATGGTAAAACGCAGGAGAATGTGTTGTTAAAATAACTTGCCTATTAAAACCAATGTTTTTTTCAAGTGTCTCTGGTTGTTCGATTAGTTTCTTAATGTCATTTCGCATATCAAAATGCGCTGAAAGCTCCAAATTATTTTCAGGTTCTTCTAATCCCCATATATGATGGTAATGCTTTTTTTTTATTTCGTATGTGTTATTTCTACAGATGCTAATAAATTTTAGTATTTCTGGAATTTGACGCATTTTAATACCATCGCCTCTTTGAGAAAGAGAAATTCCTAGTTCATTAATTATTTCCAAATTTTCGAAAATAAAGCGTATGTTATCTGGCGTACGGATGCGATGTTTTCCATCAAGGAGGGTTTTTAAAAAAGCCATTAAATCAGGTAATATTTTTGTTAAATTTTCTGTTAAATTATCAATGCCCTTCGAAAAAGTTAATAAATTTTTAACTTCCTTATTTCTAAAAAAAGTATTTTTTTCACTTTCTTTTGACTTAACTAAATCTGATAACGCATCATACATCTTACCAAGTAGATTAGAGAAAAAATCTTTATCCTTTATTGCAGGAATATATTCATAGTAATAATTTTTAAGTAACGATGGTAAACGACCTAAATTCTTAGATTCTAATGTTCTTTGTTTTTTCTGCGAATAATACTTAATGTCTGTATTATGTAGACCACTTTCACGCCAAATCTTCTTCTGCACCACATACCGAGCCTCCTCGTTGCTATCGGTTATTTGCTTCCTGTAATTTTTTGGCAATTTATAAATTACTTCGATAACTATTTCCTTAGCTTGTCTACTTCTTGCACGGGCTTTTTCTAGTTCACTTGATATATGATAATCTTTTTTGAATTCAAATTTTTCGTTGTAACCTGTAAAATTATTGAAAAATAAATTCATTGCACGTAAAACATTAGATTTTCCAGCATCGTTTCTTCCAACAAAAGCTGTAATATTACTCGTATATATTGTATTTTTTTCAGAACCTTTAATCTCTTTTTCAAAATTAATAGTTTGCTCCCTTATCGATCTGAATTTCTGTATTTTAATGCTTGTGAGCATGGTATTCCTCCCAATCGATGCCTATAAAATATCTAGATTACCACTATAAGAATTACTTTTGTCTATTTGAATCATACAATAATGCCGTATTGTCCACATCTTTTTGTTTAGAATACAGAAAAATAGCCGTTTTTAAGGCTATCGGAGGGCGGGTTAGGTTTTGTGTAAGGGGGTGAAGGGGTCGGCGGGGTGTGTGAAAAATACATCTCGTAAGTCGTCTAGATGCGCACGCGCCTTCGTACGTCCTAAGCCCGCTAACTCATGCAGGTTCTCCGTC
>JABAAY010000053.1 GCA_014238525.1 Mycoplasmatales bacterium | reverse complement strand
ATTATGGTTTTTTTAACAAATTTCGCATCAACGGCATTTGGAAAGACCTTTGTCAGATGTCACATCAAAAATCCCAGCACTCAATAATAGATGAAAACAGGCGAAAAAAAGATAATTTTCGCAAACACTAGCAAGGAATGAAACATTATTCGTTTATTATACATAGTCTTAAGATTAAAACAAATTTCTTTGTGTAGAATTAAGTCATGGAAAAAAGAAACCTTAACAAAATAACACCCCTGTGAATTAAACTATTGGCACATAATTATGAAAATCCCACCATACCGTTTTCAAAAAGAAAAAACATTTTGGAAATTATTGTAAATGAAGAAAATATGGGCTTTTCAAATAATGAAATGAACTTCGATATCGAGTATAAAAAAATTAAAGGACTTGTGGACCTGGGGTTTTATTCAATGAAAAATCTAGATTTAATTGAAAACTATAATTTTATTTCCCAACACCCCCACAAAGAAGGTGATTCGATTGTTCACTCTTTTCTATTGGAATTCAAAGACCCTATTTACAATTTAGAGATTCTTCTTGACGAGGATATCGAACTTTTTTCTAATTTTAGCTATCTATCATCTCTTTCAAAAGAGCAAATAAAAGATTTTTTAAGTAAATTGATTTTATTTAATCAAATTAGAAAATTTATAATGAGTAAAATTTAGGTTTGTTCAGTTAAGCCAGATACAATTCCTGCATTTACTATTATGTTTGATTGAACAACAATAGATCTAATTGTGAATGGATTCCCACTGTTTGTGTAAGTGACCTGTGGATTTTCTGTGTCAGCGACACTAAAAATAATTGAAAAATCTCCTGTAATTGTTGCTGTTAAGGCTCCTGTAATTGAAGTGTCGGCTGGAGATTCTGCCTGAACCTCAACCGTACCACCTTCTGCTAACCTTATTCGATCAACATCTACAATATTAGGTGTTTGTGATTGTGAATTTACAAAATTAATAAACGAGAAAAGCAAGATTGTCTCGTTAGGAGAAATGGTAGAACGAACCAAAGCATTGGCACTATCCATGGGAATAAGACCATTAGCATCTGTTCTTCCACCATTAAACATCAGAAGTCCATTTAAAGAAGATTGTACTACATTTACTTCATCTCCACTAGGCATAGTACACTCTTGTGCAACTGCTGCGATTGTTCCAATTCCAACAAGCGCTCCCGCACTTAGTCCCGCAATGATCTTCTTTTTATTCATTTTTCTCCTTTTTTTCATTAAGAATGTTGTCTTTAAGTTTCGCGTATTTCAACCATATAATTGACAATAAAGAACCAAAAAGTATTCCAAAACCAAACAAAATGTTTACAACAGATAATGCTAATATTCTATCATTGTAATTTATGTTTTTCTCTAAGGCAAATATTTCAAAAAGTATTCATAATAGTGAAATTGCTTTTATTATTGATGAAGTAAAAGAAAGAACACCAACAATATATAACGGTGTAGTGTCCACAGTATTATTTGAACTTATTGCCACGGTTATTAACACTGCTCCTAAAATCAAAAAAACAATTGAAGAAACCAAACCAAAAACACTTCACAACTTTAAATTTATAAGAAGAATATTGAATTTTTTCTCGTATACTTTGTTTTTTGAATTCATCAGTATAATTTTTATGTTATAGTAATTTCCTCTTTTTTCTCATTTTAGTGTAATATTATTTCATGACCTCCTCTTGAGCAACTCATGTTTTTGCAATATATAAAAGAGTTGGAAACATTATGTTTCCAGGGTTTTACAACGCTACTCCATTCTTAAACGAAGAAGTTACATCGTTCATGATTAAAGAAATTCCAATTTTTAAAAAGTACGATTTTGCGCTTATTAGATCACTACTAATTTGTGGTCAAAAAAGCAGAGAACCAAATATTAAAAAAAAGGATACAAACAAAGCTTACCCCGGATTATGAAAAAAAACCGAGAGAATGGTTGAGTGAATGAAAGTAAATAAAAAAATTATTACGTATGAAGAATTTGTAAATTATGAAAAAGGAAATTCTAATATAAAATAATACTATGAAAAAAAACAATAAGAAAATAATAGTAACCCTAGGAGTTGCTACTGTTGGAGGAACAATTGCTGCAGCATCCATTGCGCAAGCATGTGGCAGTGGTTCTCTTTTGCCTGATGCAGAAACAGTGCAAGTTATAACAAACGCAACTAGAACTGTTTTTAGTTCTAGTGGAATTCAAAATTTCAACGGTGATACAACCAACTTGAATACAAACTCACTAAACATCTTATCTGCGCTTGAATCATTTGGGGACGGCACTAACAACATAGATTCGATTAATAACTTTTATGTTATTTCTATTGATGTCAGGAGTACAACTAGAGTAGACGTTGCACTAAATAACTTTTCAGCAGTAAAAACAAACGGCGATTATTTGTGACAAACAACTACCGCCAACCCAAACGAGCAAATAATATTTTCTATTGATTTGCAAGTTGCCCTTACAGAAGAAGGGGTCGCCACAGAGGCATCGTTGTTATCTCAAAATTTTAATGCAAGGAACCTCTCTCTTGTAACCGCATCTGATGATTTATTCACTGTAACTGCCAACCCTCAATACTTAGAAGCTGCTTTCCCTGGTGTTACTACAAATTCCACACAACTTACTGTTAATGCTCTTTCTGGTGCAAATGCTGGAAATGTTACCTTAACCATGTTTG
>JABAAY010000052.1 GCA_014238525.1 Mycoplasmatales bacterium | reverse complement strand
ATAACCTTGCCAAGGTTAAGTCGGGAGTTCAATTCTCCTCACTCGCTCCAACGCCCAGATGGCGGAATTGGTAGACGCAGAAGACTCAAAATCTTCCGATTTTTAATCTTACGGGTTCGAGTCCCGTTCTGGGTACCAGAATACCGTATTTTATTTTTCCTTTTTCTATATAATACTTTTATGAATGTCGCCAGCAAAGAGACAAAAAAAGACGTTATCTTTGAAATTAAAAACCTTACAAAAACATACGGTAATTTTAAGGCCAATGACAACATTAATTTTAAAATTTATCGTAATGAAAATATTGCCATTGTGGGTGCGAACGGTGGCGGTAAAACAACTCTTGTAGAACAAATTGCTGGTGTGAAAGTACCAACTAAAGGAAGTATTAGTTCTGTTTTCGGCAAGAAAGTTACAGAAATTGCTGAACACATGGGTGTACAATTTCAAGACAGCAAATACCCAGACGGAATGACAGTTTCAGATATGATTACTTTTTACTTAGATATTTACAATGAAAGATTTCAAAAAAGTTCCCGCGCTAAAATTGCAAAGAGAAGAACTGAAAGAATAGAGTACCGAAAAAACATTCCTGCAAAAATAAAAGAATTAAGACAAAAACAATCAACAACCAATAAAAAATATAACGAAAAAATTACTGAATTGCAAAGAAAGTTAAAAGTTACTAAATCGGAAGAAGCAGATACTATTAAAAAAGAGCTTTCAACAGCTCTTAAAAACAAAAAAGATTTTGGCAAAGTAACTAAAACTAAAATAAAAATAATAAAAGCTCCTTTAGATAGTGCAAAAGCTAGACGTAAAACGAATAAAGAAATTAGAATTAAACGCCGAGACTTGCAACGTAAAATAATTGCAGATTTTTTGCAAAAACGAAGAATAAAAATAAAAAAATTATTTAATGAAAAAGATTATCAAAAAAGGGTAGTCATAAAAAGCGAGATTCACGATCTAAAAAGAGAATTCAAGTATAAAAAGAAACACAACCCAAGAACAACTCGACAAAAAAGGGTTGCTCAATATGTCAAGTTATTTAGTTTAGAGGGTTTAGAAAAAAGACAAATAAAAAAACTTTCCGGCGGACAACAACAAAGGTTAAATGTCTTGTTGGCTCTAATACACAAGCCTGAATTCATGATTCTAGATGAAATATCTACCGGACTGGATGTTCAAAGTCGAGGAGATATAAAAAGTTTTGTTAAAAAAATTCTGACGGAAAATGATGTAACATTACTTTTGGTTTCTCATAATATGGACGAAATTGAAGAACTGGCCGACAGAGTTCTATACATGTTAAAAGGAAGAATAGTTGAAGACCACAAGGTTAAAGATTTGATACAAAAATACGGAAGTTTAACAAAGTGAGTAAATAAAATGTTTAAAAAACACACGGAAGAACAACATTAATGGATTTTCTTAGAACTTGAGTCGAAAACAGAGTTATATCTGTAGTGAGGATTCAGTCCCTTATAAAACTTGTGGCAAAATCATGAGCTCGAAATTTTCAAGGATTTTTCTTCACATTTATTTTACCTACAATTTTTCTTCTTGTAACTGTGGAATTAACAAGAAACAAACTGCCAATCTTTGCTTCTATAATACCTGGACTGTTGGCTCAAACCGCTATTTCTATAGGACTTATTTCTTCCAATAACCTAATATTATCTTACAAGGAATCGGTTGTTATAAAGCGGATTGGGATCACGCCTCTCCCTAAAACAAGTTTCATTATCGCTATTGTTTTATTTTCTTCTGTTTTGACAGTAATTTCTGGTGCATATATTTTTGGTTTTACAGAGTTGATTTACGGAACAACAAATACTTTTGCTGGCGTTGCGGGAATGGGTAGAGAAAATTTAGAACAAGCCTTGCCCCAATCTGTTGGAGGTGTATTTTTGTTTCTTCTAGGTTACTTGACTATAATTGTTATGTCAAGTAGCTTTGGATTAGTAATAGCAGCAGTTTCTAAAAATTTACCTACTGCCCTTTCTATTGCTTTTATAATTTATTTTCCTTCATTATTTTTAATTGGAACATCGATTCCTTACGATTTTGTTATCACTTCTGGAAGTTCTCCCCTCATTTGGATAAGTTATTTCATACCATTTAGGTACGGAGCTGAAATGCTTACATTGGGATGAAACGATGTTAATTATTTTCAAACCGCTGCGATTGCAACAAACACTATAAACAATGTTAGGGGCGGAGTTGTTAACCAAATAACCTCTGCCTACTTCTTTAGAACAATATTGGACACAGACGGCTCAACATTGTTTACTCCCGCGGCCGTTCCTCTTTTCTGTGTTCCAATAATAGCATGAGGGTCAATTGGCATTACTTTAACTGGTGCAAAAATTCTTTGAAAATGAGAAGTTTAATACATAAATAACTAACTTTGTTAAAATGTTTTTGTTATGCAAAAAACTAAAATCAGAATAAGCCTACTTGTAGTGTTTTTTCTTTCATTTTTACCAACAATGTTAATTTGAATTTTTTTGGGGAATGACTTTTCTATTTCTGCCGCAAATCATTTTCTTGATTTAGGAGGCGCTCTTGGGGTTTATTTTGGTGGCTTTGTTTTACTTATTTTAATCACTATATTAACTAAATTTTTGAATTGACACCAATGAGATCAATTGTCTTATTCACTCCCCATAGGAATTATTGGACTAACCATTTTTGTAACTGGATTTGGCGGTGTTAGAGA
>JABAAY010000051.1 GCA_014238525.1 Mycoplasmatales bacterium | reverse complement strand
AACTACCAAGAAAATGTTCTTCATTATTAAAGGTAAAAGAATACCCCGATCCTGCAATGTATTTGTGTTTGACACTTACTTCTTTTAAGTTAGGGTTTTTAGTATTTAAATAGGTTCTAATGACGTTGTTTAAAGGATGAAAGTTGTGTATTGCTATGTGTTTCAAAACACCAAAGTATTTCTTATTAACTTTAAATTTAGTTACTTTCATGTTTTTTGTAGTGACGGTTCCTGTTTTATCGAAAATGATTGTTTTAGGTTTCAAAACTTTTTCTAAAGCCGCTGCTTTATTGAAAATAACACCCACCTTCTTCGCTTGCAGAAATGAAAATCATAAAACTAACGGTGTGGCTAATGCAAAAGCACATGGACAAGCTACTATTAAAGTACCGATGAATATTGGAATACTACGACCTAAATCACGATCTGTGATAACTAAATAATAAACAACAAAAAAGATAGCAGCAACCGCAAAAACAAATGGTGTGAAAACTTTGGCCATGATGTCAGTTAATCTGGTAATTCTTAAAGAACTTTTATTGATTGAATCAGATTCACTAATTAATCTACCCGCTAACGACAATTCAAAAGGATTATTAACTACCGCAACACAGTTACCATTAACAACTGGTGAACCAGCAAAAATATCATCACCAACCACAAATCTTCTTTCTGTAGTCTCTCCGCTCTTAATTTGATCATTTGAGAAGATGGACCCAGAAATAATAAGTCCGTCTGTTGGAATAATGTCTCCATTTTTAATGGCGATCGTATCGCCTTTTTTTAAATCATAACTGCGTACTTCTTTAGTTGTGCCATTAACAATCTTGGAGACTTTTAAGTTTCGAATATTAGTTAGTTCATCAAATTCTTTTCTTGCTTTTGAAAGAACCTTTTTTTCTATTTTCCAACCAATTGTAAAAAATATCAATGTTAACGATGATTCAATAAAAAACACACCCCCAATTGAAGAGAGCGTGTCAGTGCCATTAACATAGATGTTGGAACCCGGACTAAATATTAAATATAAAGAGTATACATAAGCTGTTAAAACTGACATTGTGATTAACAAATCAAATGTCACATTGAATTTTAGTAGATTTTTGATACCTGAAAATATAATAGGAAACCCCATGACAGCGATAGCAACTGTTGCAGAAACTATTAATGTATAGCGATTTAGAAAAAAGGAGCCGCCCGGAACACTAGAATAAATAAAAAGAAAATCCCAAAAAATTGGTATTACAACTATCAAACTAACCACGAAAAGTCAGTCGTTTAATTTAACATGTGAGTTCTTCTGCGTGGATTTCTTGTCTAATCGAGCAATTTTTTCTTTCACTACTTTATTATAACAACAAAATAATAGTGCCATTTAATCAATTAGTCGGCAAGAGAATATCCAAAAACAGAGATTCAGAAATATTTTGATTTGTTGTAAACAAGTCAAAAATTAACAATTCTAAAATTTCTCCTTTTAGTGTATTTTGGTATTTATCAACTAGATAGTTGATATGTTATTTTTAAGTAATTTTCTTTAGATTAAAGTAACAAGTAATTTAATTTTGCAAGCAATTTCTATTTTTGCTTCGTGACCTGGATCTCCATTATCGCTGTTAGTATCAACGCCTAATTTTTCGTAAGCCTCCGATAATATTTTTATAACACTCAGTGCATGAGTTTCATCATATATTCTTTTTAGTTCTGCCATGTTTTCTCCTTTTTTTTAAATTATACATTAGTTTTCTTTATAGTGTGTGTATTTATTGGTGTATTTATTTCTTTATAAAAAATGATATTTATCAAAAAAATAATAAGACAATTTACCATTACTACACAAGACAAGAGTAGTATTATAGTTTGTTAAAAAAAGAGAAAATACAAAGAAAAAAATAAAGAATTTGCAGATATTGATAGTTCTAAATCTACCCATGGTAAATTTTTAGTTGTTTGAACACTTTCACACTAGTTATAGTAATTGTATTGGTTTCAGTACCGAATGTTATGACCGCAGGAGACGTGAAGGTAAAAAATTTACTTTCGCAAATATTCTCAGATAATGTTCAGTGTAAATTGATAATAGTTGCTGTTGCTGCGTTTTATGTTGGAAAACTATGACTTAGTTTTAAATTTAGTTGCTAAATGTACTAAGTAGTAATAAGATAGTGAAATAGTGAAAACATAGTTATTTACAAAGTGATTTTGTTACAATATTCAAAGGTAGGTAATTATGAAACGAAAACATAGAAAAATAATCTCAATGATCGGCGGTGCAACCGCACTTGGAGGAGTTGCTGTTATAACTGCTGTTGCTCAAAGTTGCGCGATTGGAGAAGGATATAGTGTAGAAAGTTTTGTACAAGATATTGATCGTTTAAGTAATTACTCAAAAGATAGTTCTAATGAAAACACAACAATAATGGAACTTACCATCATACATACAATAGAAGAGCAACTAGCTGATATGGGAGCTACTGATGGAAGCATACAAAGCATGTCATTTGAATACACAATGAACGACAAAATTGCTACTATCAGCAATCTAACTGGTACATTAACTGGCGACACCCACGGTGGTCAATATTTCAAATCTGCTACCGAAATAACAATAACATTGGATACCGAAGCTAATACAATTAACCTAACAGGAATAGAGAGTATAAGAGTAACCGTAGGTTTACCGTGAACGGATTTAGAACCTGGACAACCTGGAGAACCTACTAATCCTACAGTACCTTGAACAGATTTAGAGCCTTCCCAACCAGGGTTGCCTTGAACAGACATTACTCCATCTGATCCTGCTACAAGATTAGTAGAATACAATTTAGTATCTCCGTTAAC
>JABAAY010000050.1 GCA_014238525.1 Mycoplasmatales bacterium | reverse complement strand
AAAATCCCACTAGAAACTCAAAGAAAATTGCTTGAACCTCTGTTTTCTAGAGACGACACGTATGATTTTCCTATATTGAATAAAGATCGTGAACAGGCTGACCTGTGTAATTCAATGATGTTAGTACATAATAATTGCGGTATTTCAATTATTAAACAAAAAAGAGAGATAGAAAAAGCTTTGGAAATAATAAATACAAAAAACATAAAAAAAATTCAAGATTTTTAATGTAATTTCCTGTCGTAATAAAACAATACTTATTAAACACACATTTAATAAGTACTGTGATTTTCTTTTGTAATTATGTTTTTACATTTAATTTTAATGGCGGCAGGAATACTTACTATACAATTGGCGGCATTCCCTCTTTTATTGATCGCTTTATACTAGCAATTATTTGACCAGGTGATTGATTGAACATTTTAGACAATGAATTGCTGTGTTATTGATTATCCCTGTTGTGTTAAAACCAATTGATTACAGTATCGTAAAATCAAAAAATTATGTGCTTTGTGTAGAGTTACATTTCCATTTTTGTGTAAAATTAGACAAGTAAAACATGGAATTACTAATTATAATAAGTTTAATTTTTAGCGTGTTCACGTTCCTATTAGTTTTTGCTATCCTATCTTTTTTTTATTTCAAAACAAAAAGAACACATTTGAATGAACTACCAGAATTAAAAAGCGACAAACCTGCATTAATTGGAAATGAATATGAAGCAGAAGTTTTTCAAAATATAAAAAACTTTTACAATGAAACAGATGTAGTAAGAAGAAATACTGGAAAAGGCGCAGATATAATTCAATCTATAAAAACCACGCAAAAGAAAAATATTGGCTCCATAATGTATGAATGTAAGGCAGGATCTAAATGAGATAACAACTGATTAGATAAAATGAAAGAAAACTTTGATTTTCATAATTGTGATTTTGGGTTTTTGATAACAAGAGTTTTCCCCGGTGCCCAAACGGGACTTCATTTTTACAAAATCTCTTCTAAATGTTATGCAATACTGTTTAATGGCGACAATGAATGGCTTTTAAAGACCATAATTACTGTTTTTAGAGACTATGTGTTTTTAAAAGAGCGTCAAAGTAATAAAAACGATTTATCTCTTCTTGAGGAAAAAAATTCATTCGTTATTAACTGATTATCTGATAGTCTTCCTGACTACGTTGAGAACGCAGCTTCCTTACGAGATAAGTTTAATAAGGCACACTCTGCAATTGAGACAAAAATCCAAAGTAGTAAAAAAATTATGAGCGAACTTTTTGCTCTTGTTGATGAAAAAATTAAAAATGATTTAGATAAATACTATGAAGTGCAATCTCGCAAAAACTCTAAAAGTAAATAGTCTTCATTTTTTTAGTTTTTACAAATCTAGTAGTGCCAAATGTTGCTATGAATACATAGGAAGTAATATTTGTTTTATGCATCAGTAAGATTAACAAATTAAAAGTTGAAATTTTAAAAATTGAAAAAAACACTAATATCCCTACTAAGGGAAAAATAAAATATATTAAGGAAGAAATTTGCTAATTAGCTAACCGTGCAATGCATGCGGTATTCAATGTAATGCTAATCAAGTCTCCGTATGGCTAATTGTTGTCATTTCTGCTTGCGTCTATTGCGTTAAAATCAATTGGTTTTCATCACCACAAGATATTTGAAACATCATAGAGAACCTTCCCATTAAGAACTAGACAGGCATTTTTTTATTTTGTTTATTTAAATCAAAAAACTGTCTTTCAAAAACAATATTCTGTTAAAACATCCTTAAAGAAAACTTTAGAAACATCGCTAAAAGAATACTTATGAGAATATTTTTTAAGGGACAGTAATTTTATTAGATTTGGAAATTATGGGTTTGATAACAGTATCATTCATAATTAGTCAGTTTGTCATCCGATAATTTCTCTAATATTGATTTAACATCTCCTTTTACAGATTCAAAGTGTCTGGAAGAAATAGTGTTAAGTGGAAATTTAATATCGTTTTCTCCTAGTTCACTTAATGTTTCTATTATCTCCGTGTCTATTTTTATTATGTTGGAATTTTTTGAGTTTTGAAACATGTTAATAGTATTTTCTTTCATTGATTTCAAAAAATGAATAGAATGTTTGGCAAACTCAATTTGTCAAATTGGCAAATTTAATTCATTTGAGGCAGATTCTGCAACAAATCCTTGCCCCAATATTTTTGTTAAAATTTCTTTCTGTGTTCTTAAATTGTCAAAATACTTTTCCTTTACTACACGACTTATTTTCTTTTTTTCTTTTTGCTTGGATTCAACAACACTCGCAAAGGCAAAAGGCCATATCTCATCCATTCTTTTTTTTACAAACAAATGGTTTTCAATTTTTTTAAGAAAGTGTTTGTTTTCTTGTATCAAAAAACAGGAACGGTCACTTCGAAGCATTAAGTTCACTCCCATTACTTTTGGGGGTTCTCCCAATGTTAAACAAAAATTTTCAAAAAAATATTCTATCTGTTCTGTTAGATTTTGCTCGTCTAGAACAATATCTGTATTAAAAATATAATTAAAAAGTAATTCTTCAAGTGATTGATTCTTAAAAAACAGAGCAGAAATTTTTTCATAATTTTTTCGATATTTATAGTCAATTTTCTGAACCTCTCTTTTTGGTACATCTTGAACAGAACAGTTTAAATACTTTCCTAATGGTGATTGTCTGAATGAATTGGCCTCCATAAGTAAAATTTTGTATTCTTCTTGATATTCTTTTATTTTTTCTGGTTTCATTTTTCTCCTTCTATGAATTTTTTAGTGTATTCTTTGATCATTCTTTCTCACCCAAATAATTTTGTTTTTTTTAGAAAATTTATTTTTTCCGT
>JABAAY010000004.1 GCA_014238525.1 Mycoplasmatales bacterium | reverse complement strand
GTAAGATTGACTCATTTTTCCGCCTGAACCAGCAAGAGTTTCAGGGTGACCAAGAAGATGAATTCTGCTGTCATCTTTTTGTATTTTGATTGGTCCCATATTATAAATGCCATTTTTCAAACCCTTTGGGCTTACTGAATCGGTAACCAACATTATCTGATTAACAGATTTTGTCTTTAGGACCAACTCCAAAGTAGACCTAGTTAAATGAATAAAGTCAGCAATAAGCATAACACTGGTCTTTGGATTTATTAAAAATTCATGAGCAACTAGAACTTCATGATGATTTATTCCGGTCATGCCATTAAATAAATGAGTGCAATAAATCGCCCCAGCATCTATATTACTTTTTACTTTTGAATTATGCGCCGCACTGTGACCAATGGATGGAGCAATATTTCGATTGATGACTTCATTTGCAAACGGCACTGTCTCATCCGTTGGGGAAAAGGTCACCACCTTTATAGATTGACTAGTTGCGTCTCAAAATGTTTCAAAAACATCTTTATTGTAGGGAATAATGTATTTTTCATTATGTGTTCCTTTTTTCTTTTTATCTATAAAAGGACCCTCTAGATGAAAACCTTCCAAAAAAGCTCCATGCATTTGTTTTTGAATTCTGTCAAACAACGCTACATTCTTTTTCATTGTGGATGTTGTGATTTTTACATCAGCGGTTATATATGTGTATAAAAACCTGGTTGTTCCTTCGGAAGGCAACATTTTTATTATATTGTTCACGGACTTCTCACTTGCATCTCATATGTCGCTTCCGTATGCGCCGTTTACTTGTAAGTCAATAAAACCAGGAATTGAGTATAGTCCACTACCATCGATTACTTCAATGTTTTTTTGTGTGGGGATACCGTTCTCTACTTTTTCTATTAAACCATCTTTTATAAGGATGTCTTTAGTTTTCAGTGTTTCGTTGTGGTTGTATATATCAACGTTTTTGATTAATATTTTATTTTTCAAGAATTATCCTTCTGATCTTTTTATTATAGTTTTGAATTTGAAAAACATCCTGTTTTTTAAAATAAACCTTTATAACATAGTAAATATAAATTTGGAACAAATCTACCTGGGGTATTCTTCAAAATATCGATTTTTCTTCTTTCACCAACTTTAATTTTACTCCGAAGCTTTCAATTATCATTATTTCTATCTCATCATAATATACTTTTTCTTCAGACTTATTATAAAAAAAAGACATGTAAACGTTTGTGAAAAAAAGCTCACCTCTTTTCATATTTGTTAATATATCTCCCTCATCAATTTTGAATCTAGTTATTGACGGCATTCTTGCAAAACAAGTGACACCAGTAGAAAGAGAAACCGGCACACTTAGCTCCTTAAAGTTTCTAATTAGAGCAAATCCGATGGCTTCTTGTTCAAAAATATAGCTTTGCTCCTCGCCCGTTAACTTTATTTCAAAATTTTGAGCAATTGAAAAGCATGTTTTTATAAATTTTGAAGAATAGTTATTTTTGGTTTCAATGTATTTTTTTAAGATTGACATCCCATAAACAGCTGCTCAATTTTCATTCGCATCTTTAAAAAAATCATGTATTGTTTTTTTATTGATTTTGGCAGCATTATCTACAGTAATTATTTTGGATCATTTTTCCTTAAACAATAAATAGCTAGGACTGTTAGTTAATCGACGAAATACCATAATAAAATTATATTATCTTATTATGAAGAATATATACATAAGTACCCCAGTCTATTATGTTAATGGTAAGCCGCACATTGGACACGCATATACAACAGTTATTGCTGATTTTCTAAAACGATATTTTGAGCAAAGAGGACACCGCTGTTTTTTGTTGACGGGGACAGACGAACACGGCAAGAAAATCCTAAGAAGTAGTCAAGAAAACAAACAAGATGTAGTTGATTTTGTAGAAGATAATGTTACAAATTTTAAGAAACTATGAGACATGTTAAACATTGATTATTCTGTTTTTACCAGAACAACAAATCAAAAACACGAAGATCTTGTAAAGGAAGTGTTCTCCTCTTTGTACAAAACCAAAGAAATTTATGAAGGAAATTACGAGGGATTTTACTGCGTGAAGTGCGAGGACTTTTTTACGAAGAAATTTTCAACCGATAATCAAAAATGCATAAATTGTAATGGCACATTGCAATTTCTAAATGAAGAGGTTTTCTTCCTTAAGGTTACAAATAAAAGAGAATGAATAATAAATTTATATAAAAAAAATCCAAGATTTTTGATACCTGAAAAAATTAAGAATGAGTTATTTAATAATTTTATAGATAATGACTTGTCTGATTTGTGTGTTTCTAGAAAAAAGAACGGATGAGGAATTGAAACCCCTATTTCTTCGGGGCAAGAAATATATGTTTGGTTTGATGCCCTTTTAAGCTATTTAAGTGGTTTCAAACAACTGAAATCGGAATCGCAGGAAATAGATTTTTGAAACGATGAAAATATTAAAATTCAAATCATAGGCAAGGAGATTTCTAGATTTCACGGACTCTACTGACCCATACTTCTTGATCTATTAAATAAACCCCAACCAAACGTAATTTTGGCACATGACTGAATTTTATTTCAGGGAGAGAAGATGTCCAAGTCAAGAGGCAATATAATTGATCCAAATCTTTTGATAAATAAATATGGATCAGACGCATTACGATTTTTCCTTTTAAAAGAAATTACAATCTCCAAAGGCGGTAAATACTCTGAAGAACTATTGGTTGACTGCATTAATAATAATCTTGTTAATGAATTTGGTAATTTATTTTCGAGAACAATTCAAATGATAATTAAGTATGCTAACGGGATAATTCCTGAGAGCGATTTGAAATCAGAAAATACCATGCATATAAAAAAAATAATTATGGAAAACAAGATAAAAGTTGAAAATTTTTGAAAAGACTATTTTTTTTCAAAAGGAATAAATGAACTTCTTGCATTCATTAGAGATATTAATAAAATTATCGAAGATCAAAAACCATGAACCCTATTTAAAACAAACAACAAAACAAAATTAAACAACTTGTTAAACCTGCTGGCCAATTGTTTACTATACATAGGTTGAATGTTCAGCCCTGTGCTTGTTGACAGTTGGGAAAAAATATGTGAACAGCTTGGAATATTAAATGAAAACATAGACAACGCGCGCATAGAAAATTTTGGCTTTTTATCTAATAAAAAAGTGAAGAGAACAAGTCATTTATTTGAAAGAATAAATAATTAGAGTATCTGAAAACTAACTCTTTCAAAATTTCACTCTTTTGTGTTTCTAGAGTTAAAATAATGTGCAATAACGAATGAAATCAAAATAAGAACGCTTATCACAGGCATTGCATACACTGGGGCAACCAAAATTTCATGTCCAATCGCTCCTCCTTGTACTATAGCCAAATGGGCAGTTAATGAAAAAATTGCTGCTGTTAAAAATGCCGCAGAATTATATATAGCAACCGTTACTGAAGAAACAATATTCGAGTATTTTTGAGACAGCTTTAATACATAACCTATAAAAACCCCGTACAAAATCCCAGAAATTGTCCCCTGAATAAAGAATAATATGTAATTAACCGATAAGCTTAAGTCTTCACTAGGGTTACCAACCGATACAAGAGATATGCCAACAAAAGTTAAAATGTATATTAAAAATAAATAGTATATCGCTCCCTTGCTTTTTTTCCTTTCGCCTATAAAATAGTAAACAAATCTTGCGATTGTTAATCCAATATTGTAAGTACTTAAAATTAGCCCTGCGTTCAATGCAGAAAAACCACGTCCGTTTATGAAGGCACCATCGCTAGAACGCGCGCCAACCAAAAAAGTAATTCCATAATTGGTTCAAAAATATTCCGTGGAAGAATAAAATCCAGCTGCAAATAAGAGAAAAATTAGAGAAATAATTCAATATTTATTGTTGCTTCAGAAACTCTTACCGTTTTTGTTTCTAATTTCTTGTTCTTTAAATTGAGAAAGCGACGAATATTTTTTTATGCTTGATTTCGCCCATTTTGGAATAATTTTCTTTTTCGTGATACCAGACGCCATTCTTTCTAAATCCCGGGCAGATATTTCTGTAACTTTACTAAACGAAACATAAACTACAACAACAAGATAGAAAAATGCATTGATTGCAAATGCCGAATGTCAAAATATACTGCTTCCAGCACCATTTGTTACTGTTTGTTCAATTGTATGTGACAACAAAGTGTTCAACAAATAAAAAACAACAAAACCTAGTCCATAAAAAGCTAAAACTAAATTTAATGATGTTTTTTCTTTTCTTTTCTGCGAGGTGTAACCATAAACCAAGGTGTATACGGAGGGATGAATTCATCCGTTTGCTATTCCCTGTAATGTTAAGAAAACACCATACAAAACAAGTGTAGTTGTGCTCGAAGTTATTAAAGCTGCTGTGCCAGCAGCCGAAAGAAAAAACAAAATAGAACTAAAGAGAATATTTTTCTTAGCTCCGAATTTATGAACTAAAGGTCCAGAAATTAAATTTCCAAAAACCGAAAACAATATCACCAATAGTGAAAACGCAAGTATTAGTGCCTGTGATTCTCCAAAGAATTGACTAACATTAATTATTACCAAGCCTGTTACAGATGTTAGTGAACTGCTTAAAATAATTGTTATAAAGGCAAATAACAATCCTTTTTTTCTCTGTGATTGATCAAAAACTCCATTTTTATATTTTAGAGCATTGTTTTGCTCTAACTGTTGTTTATCCATTAATTACTAAAACCATGACTAGATTGATTTGTATTATAACAAATAAAAAACTCAATCATAGTTAAAATAGAAAGGTTGCCAATTCAGAACTTGTTTGCACAATTGTAAAAGACAAATTTAAGGGAGAACGAAAGTTTGTAAACACTTCTGTATTATTTTCTAATCAAGAATCGTTAACAACAGTTCCATCCATTTCCACTCTAGAAAAAACCGAGGAATCACTAAAAGTTAAAATCCCAGTTCGACTCATGTTGTCTCAAGTTAAGGAAATTCCGTATTCTCCGCCTTCAAGTGGAGCAAAAATTCCATTTGTAAATGTTGAGTTAGGCGAAAGCAATAAAGAATTTAGTTTGTGAACAAAACCACGAACACTTAAAAAATTATAATTGCCATTGATTTCTGTTTCCAGTAAATTAAAATTTGCATTATCATTCGCAGAACTTCTTAATAAAGATCCCTTCGTAGGAGAAGTAGCGTTAATTGTTTCTAAAATAGTGCTAGTAAATAAACTGTTTATTTGAGAGTTTGAATAATCCCTATCAAAGACATATTCAAAATCATTATTAGGAAGTGAAACGGTTGAAAAATTTATTTCTGAATCATTAGATGTTCTAACAACAAGAAAAAAATTAATTGTGGTATTTTGCAATTTTATTGTTGTTTGTGAGGCAGAAATTTTGGAATTTCTGACCTCTATTGTGACTGTTGTAGGCAAGGATATACGAAAAGCACCACCACCCTCGTCCGTTATACTTTGTACAGAAAGATTATTCATTGCTAAAATTTCATCAAAATTTTCATCAATGCTTTGGAGGGAAGTAGAAGCATTAATCACATCTAAAAAACTATCCAGTATCACTTCCGTTTCAGGAGACGTGTTCACATTCAAATTATTATGATTTAAGTTGGCAAAGATAATACTTAAATCATTGAGAATTTCCGGAGGAGCAGAAGGAATATTGGAACACGATTGAGCAACCAGAACAGTTGAAGACGCACCTATTGAGGATAACGAAAATATTTTGAATATTTTTTTGTATTTTTTCTTCATTTCACAATTATAAAACTTTTATCGCGTAATTTTAATTTTGTTTAAAATCAATTTTTCAGTAAAATAACTATAATGAACACAAAAGATTTCATCATTGTAAAAAAAGCGAAACAACACAATTTAAAATCTGTTAGTCTTAATATTCCAAAAAACAAGTTGGTTGTTTTCAGCGGAGTTAGCGGAAGCGGCAAAACCTCTTTAGCGTTTAATACTATTTATGCTGAAGGGCAAAGAAGATATGTTGAGTCTATGAGTTCATATGCAAGACAATTTCTCCATTCAGTCAGCAAAGCTGATGTCGAATCAATCGAAGGATTGTCGCCTTCTATTTCCATCGACCAAAAATCAACTAGCCACAACCCAAGAAGTACGGTTGGAACCGTTACCGAAATATATGACTATCTTAGATTATTGTTTTCCAGAATTGGTAACCCACACTGTCCTAAAAATCACGGAATCATTCAAGCGCAAACTGTACAAGAAATTGTTGATCAAATAAACACTCACGACGAAGGACAAAAAATAGAAATTTTATCACCAGTCGTTAGATCACAAAAAGGTGGGCATCATTTACTTGTTGAACAATTAAGAAAAGAAAGTTTTCTAAGGATTCGAATTGACGGAGTTACTGTTTCTTTGGATGATGAAATAAACATTAATAAAAATCAAAAACATAATGTGGAGATTGTTATTGATCGGTTGATTTTAAATAAAGAAGCAGAGACTAATTCTAGACTATATGAGGCGGTGGAGGTTGCTGCAAATTACGGAAGGGGACTAGTATTAGTTAATTTTCTGGATAAAGAAGAAGTTCTTTATTCTCAGAAACATTCTTGTAAAAAATGCGGATTTTCAATTTCAGATTTAGAACCAAGATTATTTAGTTTTAACTCACCTGTGGGCGCGTGTTCCGCGTGTAAGGGGCTTGGGGTAAGGCTCGAAGTTGATACCGACATTCTTGTCCCAGACAAAAGTAAAACACTAAATGCAGGTGCAATAGAATATATAAAAAACATAATTGGAACAATGAACATCGAGTGACAAAATTTTAAAAAGCTTTGTGATCACTATAATATAGACTTAAATACTCCCTATAGTAATTTCACACCAAGCGAAGTAAAAATTTTAATGAGAGGCAGCGATGAAGAAATTCACTATGTGATAGTAACCAAAAGTGGCAATAGATATGAAAAATATGATTATATAGAAGGCATTGCAAGATTGATCGAAAGAAGATATATGGAAACTAGCAGTGAAGGCGCCCGAAAATTTTATAAGAAATTTATGAGCGATAAAAAGTGTTTACAGTGTTTAGGGAAAAGACTTAACGAAGAAGCGTTAAGTGTTAAATTAAATGATATTAACATAGATGATTTTGTTCAAAAGGATATTAATGACGCTGTACTATTTACAAAAAACTTAAAGTTAACTGATAAAGAATTCCAAATTGCAAAATTGGTTTTGAATGAAATTTTACATAGATTAGAATTTTTGCAAAATGTAGGATTGAGTTATCTGAATTTATCTAGAAGTTCACAAACCCTAAGTGGCGGAGAAGCACAAAGAATTAGGCTTGCTACTCAAATTGGTTCACACTTGACGGGGGTTTTATATGTTCTTGACGAACCCTCAATCGGACTACATCAAAAAGATAACAAAAAATTAATTGAAACACTTAAAAAAATGCGGGATTTAGGAAATACTTTAATTGTTGTGGAGCACGATGAAGAAACTTTAGAATCAGCCGACTGAATTGTAGACCTGGGCGTTGGTGCAGGAATTCACGGTGGAAATATAGTTGCTGAAGGAACTCCCGAAGAACTAATGGAAAACGATAAATCATTAACTGGTCAATATATGGCTCAGAAAAAAACTATTCCCATTCCTCGTAAACGAAGAGGCGGTAATTCTAAAAAAATAGAAATAAAAGGAGCCAAAGGAAACAACCTCGCAAACATAAATGTTACTTTTCCATTGGGCAAGTTCATTTGTGTTACAGGCGTTAGTGGAAGTGGAAAGTCTACTTTAATAAATGAGACCCTATACAAGGGGTTACTACACGAAAAAAAATATTTAAATATTAAACCTGCGGCTTATAAAGAAATAAAAGGAAGTAATTATGTCGATAAAATCATAAATATTTCGCAAGATCCAATTGGAAGAACGCCTCGAAGCAACCCAGCAACTTATACAGGTGTGTTTAACGAAATAAGAGATGTTTTCGCGGATACTCCAGAATCAAAAATCAGAGGTTACTTAAAAGGAAGATTCTCGTTTAATGTTCGGGGAGGGCGATGCGAAAAATGTGAAGGTGATGGAGTCTTAAGAATATCCATGAATTTTTTACCCGATGTTTTTGTGGAGTGCGAAGAATGTAAAGGCAAAAGATACAATAATGAAACTTTGCAAATTAGATATAAAGGAAAAAACATTTTTGACATTTTGAATATGACAATTGAAAAGGCCTTAATTTTTTGAGAGAATCATCCAAAAATCATGGGTAAGCTAAACATTATTTTCGATGTAGGCTTGGGATATATTAAACTAGGGCAACCAGCCACACAATTGTCTGGTGGAGAAGCTCAACGAGTTAAACTTGCGACCTTTTTACAAAAAAAGCCAACCGGGAAAAGCATATACATAATGGACGAACCTACGACAGGTTTGCATACAGATGATGTAAAAAAACTAATAGAGGTTTTAGATTGAATAGTGAATAACGGAGATACAGTAGTTGTTATTGAACACAATTTGGAAGTAATAAAGGTTGCTGACTATATCATCGACTTGGGTCCCGACGGAGGACAATTCGGAGGAGAAGTAGTCACTAAAGGAACGCCAGAGCAGATTGTTGAAAAGCAGAACGGCTATACCGCTTTATATTTACAAAAAATTTTAAAAAAGTATTAAAATAATAACAAGAAGGTTATATTTACATGAATAAAAAAAGCAAAAATACAAAAATCATTTCCGCGGCATTAGGAATTACAACTCTTGCAGGCGCAACAACAATTGGAGCGGTTGCTCAAATGTGTGCCACTGGAACAACAACAACCGACAATATTGAAGAAATAGTGAACGATCTTAATAATTTTGATTCTGGAATATTTAATCTCGAGAATCCCCAAACTCAAATTCAAAGAGACTTTGTACGAGGAGCAAGAGTATTAATTTATAACAATATGATGGGCGGAACGCCCACAGCCAGTCCAACCGACACAGATCTTGAACCAATCACATTAAATAACGTTTATATCGGCACTTTGGAGAATTCTAACGTAGCCTTTGACGAAGATAGTAACATGTTTACTATTACAATTACCGAGTTACTTGTTACAGCATCACTTTCTTCTGGAGGAGTTTCTAATAGAGGAATATGAGGAGGCGCTGCAAACAATACTCCTGGTTTTATGATAGTTATAACTGCATCACTTGATTCGAATCAAAGACCTCAAATAAATGCTAATTCATTCGGTGTGCAAGCTAATGCAACTAATTTTGTCGAAATATTTCCAAACCCTCCCACTTCGTAGGATAAAGATTTTAAAAAAAGCAATTTAATATGACAGAAACCAATACAATACACAAAATTTTAAGCAAAAAAGAAAGACGTCTTAGAAATTTTAAAAAAGCGCTTAAAATTCCCTGGTATTATGTTTGATTCATCTTTGTGATTGTTTTGATAGTCGCGTCAATCTTACTAACATGTGGTTTTTTAATAAACTTCAACAGACCTCTAATGTTTGGTGATTTAAGTTCTATTAATTTAAATGTGCTAACGGGAGAGACAAGCGAGTCGCTTTTCGAAATACGGAATATTATTATTGCACAGCAGAATGTTAATCTCGGTGCCAACTATTTGGAAATTTGAAACTTAGCGGTTTCTGGGTTTGCGTTTTTTATGGTGAATGTTGTTTTTCTTTTTGTATACCAAGTTTCATTTTTCATTTACTCCAATACCAAAGGAGTGAACCCATTAGACATATTTGAGTAAAATATAAGTGGTAAATAAACTTATAATTTTGTAAAATACTAATTATGGAAATAGACAGATGGTAGATTTTTCAGGGTTTAATTGATATGGTGTTTTCTTTGCATCTGGAATACTTATTGCTCTTGCTATAAGTTTAGTTAGGTCAAAACGAAGAGGAATAGACTTACTTCATGTTGAAATAGGATTTTTTGTTTTTGCTATTTTTGCTTTGTTTGGAGCGAGACTTGCCTCCCTAATATTTAGTGGAGAATTAGACAATATTGGAGGTTTTATAGCCTTTTGACGACTCTTTTTCGGGATTGATGCAGGCGGAATTCGAGGATTTTCCATATTGGGAGCTCTTATCGTTGGCGTTCCAATTATTATTGGCGGGATATGATGATCATCTTGAAAAACAGGAGTATCAGTATTCACTTATTTTGAAGCTATTGTTCCTGCATTAGTCGTTGGACAGGCAGTAGGAAGGCTTGGGAATTATTTTAATCAGGAAATATTTCTGAATGTGCCGTTCGATATTGCAAGTATTTCCAATTTTTTCAGAGTAATTGCGGAATTTTTCCATTTGCCCGGTACCAGCAACACCGGCTTTCTGCAACCGTTATTTCTATACGAGGCATTATCTAATTTAACCTTGTTCTTCCTTGTTGTTTTTGTATTTCCAAAAATAAAGGGATACAGAATTGGAATGGGGGCAGCAATAACAGGGATTTGATGAGGTGCGTTCCGAGCCATTACTGAGAACTTTCGGAACTCTTCAGATATTTTAGGGGGTAGTTTCTCTTTTGTATCGGCAATAATAATCGTCATATTCTCTTTGGCAGCTCTTATTTGAATTATTGTTTGACACTATGCAATTCTTCCAAAGAGGGACAAACCTCAAGTAGCACACGTAGGCCATTTCGCATCAAAGGCTACAGGGCTAATTGATTCAGATGTTAATGCTAAAATTATTGGCATTGAACCTGAGAAAATGCCTGTAGATAAGAATGAACCCATTCCTGAAGAAAGACTCTTAAATACCGAGTCCTTTAATAATCCTGAAAATGTTGTTGACGAACATTACGACTCAAAAAAAGAAAATAAAAAATTAGCCAACGAAATATTAGGCGAGATTGATTATTTTATTAAAGATGATCATAACAAGAAAAAAAAATAAATGGCATTACAATTAATTGTTGCTGGCAATGACAAAGTATCACAAGGATATGCTTTCTATTACTTAAAAAAATCAGCTTATAAACTGTATAAAAAAAGATATTTTTCGGGAAATGTTTTTCTATATTTAAATGAAAACAAACAATGAGAAGACAAAACGCTAGAGTTCAATAAGATTTTTAGAAGGCCAGAAGCAATTTATTTTTATAACAGACACATGAAAAAAAGACATTCCTTAGGTTTTTTTGATAATTATAAAATAAGAAGTCACGTAATAGATGTAACGGGATATCACCAAAACCAAGTAGAACAAACTTTAAGTTTGTATATTGATGTTTTTGCAGACAACAACAAAGTAGTCATTTTGAAAACATTTTCTTTTGAAAACGGGATACCTTCTGATACTAACTTTATAATAGACCTTCGGGCATGAGGCATTTCTGGTGAAAACAAGAAAAGACATAACAATCCGCTGGTGGCAGTAAATAGTTTTTTAAAGCAACAAAATTTTGGTTTTCCTTTAGTAATAGGGGTTGGTTCACAAGGAAACACAGAAATCGCTGAATCATTTTCTGAATGATTGGCAGAAAAAATACATAAAATCTACGATGTTAGGGTTATAGACATTAAATAAAATGAGCTTTTCAAAAGATATAAAAGAAGAGGTTTTAAATAATTTAAGTGACGAAAAGGAGTTAAAGTACTTTTTACTTGGAATAAAACTGCTTTCTAAAAACTCGGTAATTAACCACAGTTATTTTCAAAAACAATCGTATCTAGTAGAAGATTATGTTTTTACAGTAAATGACTTTACTAAAAAAAGTTTTTTTACGTTTCTCCAAGGAGCTTTTTTCAGCAAGGGAAGTATTAGTAATTTTCAAAAGGGCAATCTTCATTTTGAGATAAGAAACTATAACTACAAGAATGAAAAAACAATTTGCAAATTGTTTGCTTCATATTCGCCACAATTCAAAAAATACAAAAGAAATGGACTAACTACTTTTTATTTGAAAAAAACAGAAGAAATTCTCGATATTCTAGCAATACTCGGTGCCTCAAAATCTTTCTTGAAATTTGAAAAAAACATCGTTGAATCAGGGTTTATAAATTCTATTGTAAAAGCCAACAATATTGAAATTCTAAATCAGATTAAAACAGATAAAGCCGCAATAAAGCAAATAAGTGCGATAAATCTTATTGCATCTCGTTATCATCCATCATTAGAGGGATTGTTTTTGGAGATTTGCGAGCTTAGAAAAAATAATTCTTCTGCAAGCTTGAAAGAACTAAGTCAAATATTTAACTCAACACACCTGAAGCCCATTTCAATATCAGGAATAAATAACATATTAAGGAGAGCAATTGAATATGCTAAAGAAGGATAGTGATTTAATAATTGCAAAATTTGGAGCAAATCTAAGATTATTAAGAATAAAACGCAATATGACTCAAAAAAAACTTGCTGACAAGGCTCATTTACATTTCAATTACATTAATGATGTAGAATTAGGAAAAAGGAATCTCTCGATAAAAGCAATTTGAAAAATAGCCGAAGCGCTTGAAATTACCATAAGTGAATTGCTTTCTTTCAATTATTAATAAATGTTTTTACTTTCAATATAAGGTTCATTTTTGTTTAAAGACTCGTATCCATTTTTTAATACAAAGACGTTATTACAACCATGTGCATTTAATGTTTGCACTAAGCGCATGTAATTCCTTCCGTTTCGTGTTACGACAAGAATTTTCTTTTTCTCTGGTATTTTTTTAAAAACTCCTAAAATTTTAGGCATAAAAAACATTTCTATATAAATATTAAGGCTGCCAGCAATATGAGACTCAAAATTATCATCAGGAGGCCTAATATCAAGAATAAATCATTTTTCATTTTGAAGTATTTTTTTCAATCGCCTAGAATGAATAAATTTTATTGCCATTGTTTATTATTATATAATT
The DNA here is from genome assembly GCA_014238525.1 of Mycoplasmatales bacterium. GTDB lineage: Bacteria > Bacillota_I > Bacilli_A > Mycoplasmatales > JABAAY01 > JABAAY01. The sequence goes on along the minus strand of JABAAY010000004.1, from coordinate 27,309 downwards.
TTTAGGTGCAACCACCAACCATATTCGGAATACCAGCCAGCGTATTCTTTTTTCAGCCTGCAATTTTGTGATTCTCTTTTATTTTCTTTTCTGCCGGAGTAGTTCTTGCTGCTAAACTTCTTATAGATCAGGTTGAATATTTTTACAAAAAAGACTCTAATCTAGGAATTGTTTTCACTTTTCTTTTATTGCCTATTATAACAACCATTCCGGAAATAATCGGGATGGTGTCACAATCAGCATTCGGCAATTCAACCATTGGCATCACTGGCGCTATCGGAAGTAATGTTTTTCTTGTCATAATTGCCAGTACAAATATTTTAATTTTATTTGCATTTCAAAAAATGAAAAACAAAACAAAAAAGAAACCAATCAAAGAAAACAAAAAAATGAATTTGGTCGGTAAACATGTTTTCAGAGATAACTTACTATCATATATTGCTATCATGGTTGTTGTTGCATTTTTAATTATTGGTATAACCGTTAACTCAACAACCGTATTTATTGGCGGAGCAAATTTTTCTATCTTTTCAGCATTAACATTCTTCATGTACATAGGAACTTTAGCGGCTTTTATTATTTTAGGAGCAAAAGAAAATAAGAGAAAAAAAATATTGTCATTGGAAAAAAAACACAGTTTATTTATTCTACAAGACGTAAACAAAGAAATTAAAAACGAACAAATCAATGAAAACTTGAACGTTGGCAATAGTGAAACCAAAATAGTCGGTAAAACTAAACGACAAATTCGGATATGAATCCTAATAATTGTTTCTTCGTGTCTTTTAGCTGGATTTGGTTTCCTGCAGTCTGCTACTGTCAACGCTATGTCGTTACCAGTTTCTAGAGGAGGATACGGAATAAGCGAAGTGTCAGCAGGAGGACTATTTCTAGGCATAAGTGCTGCATTGCCAGAAATAAGCAGTACTTTTTTCCTTTTTAAAAACAACAGACAAAAAGAAGGTTTACAGGCTTTATTTTTAGACAACTTGTTCACTTTTTCCTTGATTTTTATTGGTGACATTATTTCCGGTAATCAAAACTCTTTGGAGGTAATTAGGTCGGATTCAGACTCATTTATACCCACAATTTTACTGCTCTCTCTTGTGGCAGTTAACCTATCTTTTTTTTATTCTCAATTTTTATTTAAATTAAGGTTGAGAAACAGCATCATATTTACTGCTATAAACTATATTGTTTTTCTCTCGTTTTGAATTCCTAGTGCTAGTTTGTCCTAGTTATTCGCGCAAATTTGGTTTATTTTTCTATATGAGAAAAGCATTATTATTGCAAAAATTCAATTTAAGAGAACAAACATAAGGATTGCATTTATCAAAAAATAATGGTAACTCGTTCAGCTTTTACTTAATCTTCACACACGAATCAAATTATTAGCAAAAATCATTGAATTAAGAAAAAAGATAAAACCGATAATAATGATAACAATACCGATTATTATTGATGTTTCCGTGTTATTTTGAGTATCAGCGGAATTAGGCACAGCAATACTTATACCGATAACTAAAAAAACAATGAACAAAAACATAAATATGGAGAGACCAACAATACTTGTTACGTGTATTTTATTGAGTGCCTGTTTTATTTTTGGATCAGTAGAATAATTCTTCACACACTTATTTTATTATTATTTGCAGGTTATTTGATATCGTTTTTATTTGAATTATTTTTATTTAAAGTTATAATAGTATCTATGATAGACGCCAATACCCTTGAAGCCATACAGATCATAGTTTTTATTTTATCTATAGTGGTTATTTTCTTAGTATTGTTACAAGGTGGGAAGGTTCAGGGACTAGGACAAGCCTTAACTGGTGCTAGCGATGCCAATCTCTTTCAGCAATCCAAAGAGAGAACTTCAGAAATTGTTTTTAAATATGTTATTTTTGGAACTGTGGCCGTAATTTTTGTAATCGCCATACTTTCTGCTCGTTTGTTTAGGGCTGAATCACCTGTAACAACTGAAATGTTTATTAGTAATGGAATTACTTTAATTTTAAATTAAAATAAAAAAGTGGCATTTAAAATAATCACAAAAAATAAAAACGCAAACTATAGATATACATTTATTGATAACTACGAAGCGGGGATAGTATTAAGCGGAAGCGAAGTAAAGTCTCTTAGAAAAAATGAAATCGATTTAAGAGATTCTTATGTAGTTTTTCGTAACGAGGAAGCCTTTTTAATTAATGCAAAAATAAATAAATATAAATTCAATACCGATCCTAATTACAACGATAGTGCAACAAGAAAATTGCTTTTAAACAAAAAGGAAATTTTTAGAATAATTCGAAAGAAAAATGAAAAAAAATTGCAAGTTATTCCAGTTAAAATGTACTGAAAAAACAATAAAATTAAAGTCGACGTCGGTTTGGGAAAGCCAAAAACATTACACGATAGAAAACGAGAAATTCAAAAACGAGACTTAGACAGAGAAATGAATAGAAATTTAAAATTCAAATAAGAATTTATTTCTTTTTAGACGAAGTTTTCTTAACATCAACACTTTTTTTTAAGTCAGTACTTTTCTTATCGTGAGGAATTGTTTTACCATCTGATGAAACACCGACAGCAAAACTTTTTTTCAATTTACTTTTTTTTGCAATAAGAGTTATGGTTTCTAAAATAAAAAAATAAACCTCAAACAAAGAAAAAAAGATGAAAATCAAAAACATGGCTATTCCTAATTGAAAGAAAAAATCATTGGCTATTCTTGAGGGATTTGAATCGACAAATTGAGAGGCAATACCTACAATTATTATTCCCGGAATTCCAAAAAATAAGACTCCTACCAACGTTAATGTAGTTTTAAAGTAAGGGTTGTCTTTTCATTTACTTCAAAAATCATTAAACTTTACGCTTTTTGAGTTTTCACTAGCTTTTTTGGGTTTTTCCACTTTCTAATTATAGAGATTATTTTTTAATATATTGAATTTCTTTTGTATCGTAAATAGTAATTATTTCCCCTCTAGTACCAATCAAAAGAAATCCAGAACGATCTATGCCGATTGATTTATGTTTTTTATTTTTATGTATTAAATGCATGTCTTTGAAATAATCATACTTCGTAAATGATTTTTGAATTTTTTTTGTATACAAGGAAGGATTATCTTCAAACCGTTTAATTTTTTCAACAATTTTTTCAAACAACAATCACTTTGAGTTAATTTTAACTCTTGAAGATTTACTTCTGTCTTGAGAAGTATTTATTCCGACACCAATGTAGACTATTTTTTCATCAGTGTTTAATAAGGAAGAAACGTTCGTTAAAATACCAGCAACTTTTTCTTTCCCTAAATAAACATCATTGGGCCATTTTATTTTCAGGATTGCTCCAGGGGAGGAAACAATTACCTTAATAATTTGTTGTGCGATTATAAAATTTAAAAACATTATTTGAGAACTCAGTAATTTTGATTTAAAACGCAAAGAGAAAAGAATATCTCCTTTTTTTGAATGTCAAAGAGTGTTTTTTTTTCGGGTTAGTCCCTTAGTTTGGCTTTCGGTTTCTAAAAAAAGAAAGTCTTCGTATTTATCCCATTTTTTCAACATTATTTCGCTTTGAGTGCTTTCAAGGCACTCAAAGCTTTTCACGGTATAAATTTGTTTTTTATACATAAAAACTTATCAAGTCGTTGCCGTCCACACCAGAGCCCAGGAAAACTTCAAAAGATAAAACAACACTTTCTTCAAATAAATGAGCGGATTGCCCACCAGGCAATTGCCACTGACTGTTGAACACCCCACTACCGATTCGAATACCAAAATCAGTCCTTTTTATAAAAATTCTTCCTTTTAGTGTTTGTTCATTGTATTCAATAATATTTTCGAAAGTAAAATTTTCTAAAAATAAAAATCCTTGACCACCAAAAAAATCTACACCTTGTTGAATACCTAATGCATTAATAAACGAAATTAAGGAATAAAAAGAAGGTGATTCTTGATAGTCAAATATTTCGTTTTGTTGAGCATTGGATAATTTATTCAAAAGAATTTCAATATCTAAACGACTCAGGAAGGTTGGCAAAGTAATTTTTTCTGAAGAATTAACGGCAGCAATATTTAAAATCCCAAAATTTTGTATAATTTTATCGCTTAATGTAATCAAAATAGTCGTGCCGCTATTATTTTGTACGTTTGAAAAGTTTTTGTTAATTCCTTCGAATTGTGTGCTCTGACCAATAAAAGTTATTGGCGAATCATAGTTTATTATAAAATCCTGATTGAACGAACCAGGAACCACACGAATATTTGAAATTGAAAGCTCGGGAAAATTTATATTTGCTAGAAGATCATATGTTGTGCGTGCGGGATTTTGATTATATATTCCAGCGTTTAAATTGTTTACAGTATTTAAAATTCCGTCTCGCATGTTTTCTTGATTTTGGGTAAGTTCATTTATTCTAAAATTTTCTGAAAAAGAGTTTATTTCTTTCAGTATAAAATTTTGATTTATGAATTGAGAACTATCATCGCCACATGCCTGTGCTACAACACTTGTAATAACTGCAGCACCGCCAATGCCACCCAAAAACACTTTTTTAAATTTACTTTTTCTATTATTCATGATTTACTTATTTTATATTTATTTCGTAAAATTAATTTTTAAAAATTAACAAAAAAGAACTATAATTTTATTGGGGATGTAGGGCTTCGACAGATTTTATCAACCTAAAATTGCAGTGGTTGTCTACCTAATAGACACTAGGTTTTATAACCGCAGACGAAAAAAAAGTCGACCTTGGTTTCTTACAAAGTAGAGGTGCTTCAAGCACTTTTGCTACTGCTTAATAAAGCAGAAACCCGTTTCTTGTAGATGAGTCGGTAGTCTACAGGCAAACGCCAAATAAACCGAATAGATTGATTATTTTCTCGCTAATCAGTTGAAATTTTAGAGAACTCGCTATGAGAAGTTTTGGTTGTCTTATATTTTCATAGTTAAAAACAAGGCACCCTAAACTGTAGACGTTTTAGGATTGTTTAGTCTGGACGTGGGTTCGATTCCCACCATCTCCACCAAAAAAAATGTTAGATTCCATAGTATTTGAAATTCTCCTTAATCTTGCACTCCTTTTATTAATAATTATTATTTTTTCCACGACATGAGCTGTTCTTCAGCCATTTATTAATTCCAATTTTAGAAAGGTGTATAGTGCTGTTATTTTTCTTGAATGAGCTGCGATCATTATTCTCCTAAACTTATTCCAAAGTTTGTTATTTCAAAGAACAACGGAAAGCTTTTTTTCTATAAGTTATGCCGTAATAATCCCTTTGGTGATAGGAATATTTATAAATCCGATTGTTGGCGTTCTTACTATTGCAAGTAGTTGGGTAATTGATTTAGCTAATTACTCATCAAGCACACAAACCAATGTAATTTTTCTTGTTGTCTTCGTAGCAATTATTTTTTATTGAATTGTTTCTCTTATTTTAAAAAAATATAAAAGCATAGCTATTGTTCTTTCAATTATTTTTCAAACTGTGGGCCTAATATTGATTTATTATTTTATTACACCAACAAGGGCTTTCCCATCTCTTGATCAAACCACAAACTTATATGGTGTTTTATGAAGTTTTCTTTCTCTATCTCTTCTTTCTATTGCTTTTGCCTATATAACTTCCGTTGTAAATAGTGCATTTCAATTAAATATTGTAAACATATACGTTTATGAAAAATTTATCAGATCTTCCTTGGCTTTTACTGAGATAGAAAAATTTATAAATATCAAAAATGTAACTGCTGGTTTTTTTGTAACGTTTGGTTTCGAAGCATTAAAAACTCTTGAAATTAAACACGGCACAAGAGCAAAACAGTCTTTCCTTAATGAATTGCGGCATGAGTTGGGTCACACATATTCTAATGATGATATTTTGCTTTTTGAAATTACAAAAGATCAATATGGATTATTTAAACCAATTGAAAATCTCTCTAATGTTGTTTCTAGCGAGCAAATGGACTCTCCAGATTACCACTTAAAAAACGACAACTTCTTATTGTTGTTGGAACAATCTGCTTTAAACATTAAGAAAAAAATTCAAAAAAACGAAAACAAATACAAAAGCATAAATCCGCGGTGTGTAGTGAGTTATTATGGTGTTCATTCTAACTCTTTAGAAGAATTAGAGACTTACAATCAAAAGAACTTTTTACAAAAACCTGATTCAACCAAATGTAAGCATGTGTCCATATTTAACCCTAAGATATGAAACGAAGGAATTACAGAAAGCAAAAAATTTAGTGCTTTATCTAATTTATTCCCCATAAGGGATTTACAAGTTGAATACATGCCAGTCGTTTCCTCAGTTAATTCAAAAATCATTTTTTATAACTCGCGTTACTATATTTCGAAGATGAATCGATTTTCCAACGTTAAAGAATTATTTGATTATGTATATGATAAATTTTTGTACGATACAATGCTTAGGTATTTCGCCGGACTAAGTATTAATCAATACGTTTTGCAGGGCAACACCAAACAACCCCTTGCCATAACTTATGACGCAGGCTCTATAAATAACGAATGATTTAATCCACATTCTTTTGTCGAACGCATTCGTAATTTTGGGATAAACCCAAGCAAGATTATGATTGACTTTAATTGTGAACATTTATCATCCATCACAAACACGCTCCTTGAAAAAATAAAAACATTAAACGAAAATAAAATTAGAATAATTTTGAGTAATTTTGATTACAAAAGCAAAAAACACCATGAACTTCTTCCTAAAATCCAACCAGCTTTTGTACTTTTTAAGCCGTATACCATTAATGCTGTTCATAAGGATAGGTCCTTATTACAAGGCTTTAAGATATCATTAGATAACATAAAAAAGAACAAAATAGAAACCGCTCTAATAAATATTGACACACATACTTTGTTAATTACTGCAATGAAATTAGATGTTTCTTTATTGTGTGGAGAGTACATCGGCAAAAACATTTTTGCCCAAGATGTTTCAGAAACTGTACAGGCAGAAATCAGTGAATTTTAAAAAATTAAAAGAACAAACAAACAAACAAAGGTTAAAAAAAATAATTTTTAGCAAAATTTTTATTTTTCTATTTTTGATTCTGATTTTCATATCCATACGGCTTATTGCGGTCTATGCTGTTATCAATCCAAGTATTTATGGATTTAACACAATACCAACGAATAACTTTCCCACAGGAAGAGCTGAACCAACTTCTGCTTTCGGAATTTACTTAATTGGCAACGAGGGTTTATTCTTTGGCACCTTTCCTGGAGGACGAGACCAGGTGGGAATATGAATTGTTTCCGTTGTCATATTAGCGCCATTATTGCTGCTGCTGTTGTTTACTAAAAAATCTTCACACACTTTATTTGTGGGATTGATGTTCACAGGCTTATTTAGTCATTTTGTTGATAGATTTATTTTTACTAATCGAGACGGACTTCCGGTTGTTATAGACTACATTTATATAAACTGAGGGCAGTATTTTACAGGCGCGCGCGGTCAAGTTTCCTTTATTACGAACATTGGCGACTTATATTTCGTATTGGGTTTGGCTTTGTATACTCTCGTATTAATAAATGATTTTACAGTCACAGTAAACAAACATAGATTGAAAAAAATCAAATAAAATTAAAATAACAAAAAATAAGAATGTACTATATAAATAAAAGAAAAGAGAAATTTCATGAAAAAAAACAAAAATAAACTAGCAACTTTAATGGGTGTAACAGCATTAGGAACCGGCGTAGCGGTAGCAGCCGTTGCACAAGCATGTGCTTCTGAACCTACAACAGATAGAAGCGTTGCCTTCACAAATGAGTTAAACGGACTTGACCAATACAACAGAATGACTTTTAGTCCGGATGGTTTCCAAACAGAGGTGATAAGTTTAATCAATAACGGAATTTCCAGCAGCGTGCCCAATTCAGAGCTTAATTCTCTAACTTTTGCCGCATTGCAAAGCCAAAACGTTATTGTCGATAGCACTACAAATGAATTGTCGATTAATATCGACATAAGTGGAGAAACTAACTCAAGCTTGCTTGTAACCGGCACAATAACTATTGCTGCTAGATTTGTTAATGAAAATTTTAGTATTGACACCGCAACCTCTGACGTTAGTAATTTACAAGTGTCAAACACCGCAGTTATTAGTCAGATTGTTTCTGCTTTAAATGCAACAAATAATTATTCAAGAACTAATATATATTCAGGTTTGTCTGAAGAATTTATTGCTCAAACAAATGTTGTAATTGGAAACAACCTAGAGGGAGATGTTTTAGACTCATTACAATTTACTCCAATACAAAACACTAATGTTTCAACTACAGGAGAAGGATTCACTAATTTTCAAGCTGATTTTTCTGTGAGCGGAACAACAGTAAATATACCTTCCGGCAGTTCTGAAATCTCTAGAGACGTCTTTGGTACAATCAGAGTTGCTATAGCAAATCAAAACGATGTTTTAAGCGTTACAGGCGTTTCACAACTTGAAATTATAAATCCCCAAAACTCAGCATTCATAAGAGATGCTATAAATGTTTTTTCCAACTACACAATAAACCCTAGTAATTTACCAACAGGGTTGGCTGGAAGCATTTTACAAGAAATAAATAATAATCTTGCAACAGACCCTTCCTCGAGCATTCAAAGTATGCAGTTTGCTCAAATAAACAATGCAGCCATTAGATTCGCAAATAACGAGTATACGGTTTCAACAGGCGCTGTTACAGGTTTAACTACAACGGATGATGTTATTTCCGGGCAAATAAACACTTCATTTACAATTTCTGGTGAAACTCTAGTTGCAGGCACTGTCACTGGATTAGGTGTTAATGAAGGAAATGTTGAAGATAGAATAGTTACAAGCATTAATGGTTTGCAAGACTACAGAGCGAACTCACAGGTATCGGGAGTAACAGCAGAATTTTTAACAGCAATTAATAATAACATACGAACTGAAAGCGCGGATAATTCTCTTTTTGTAACGAGTCTTACCTTTTCACCTATAACTACTGAAGACTTAAGCGAGAACAGTAATGTATATACAGTCACTATAGCAATGACAGGAACAGCAGATGACGGCCAGGCAATTAGTGGAAATGCCGTGGCAACGATTTCATATGATCCCGTAACCTCCACATTATCTGTTGCATCAGGCGGCGTAACGGGACTTACTTTGTCCGATTTACCTAATGAAAGTGTAATCGTTAATGCTATTAATGAGATTAGTTCATACATTGTAGGACAACAAATAGGAAGATTGGCGCAAAATTACTTAGTTTCTATAAATAATAATTTATCCGATGTATCCACAGGCAACACTGTAAGGGAGTTGAATTTTACCGAAATTACTACTCAAGACATTTCAGAATCAGGGGATATTTTTACTGCTAGTGTGGCAATGACGGGAACTGCGAGTACAGGAGAAATCATTGGTGGCACTGCGGTGACAACAATTGATTATACAAGCGGTTCGTTTACAATTGCTACAGATGGTACCACGGGTTTAAGTTTAAGTGGAAGCACATTTGTTGCTCAAATAATAAGTGATGTTAATGAATTGAGGAATTACAACAGTTCAGATATAAACAATCTTGGTCTTTTGGCTGAAGAAATGTTAAGTGCAATGACTGCACACATTAATATTAGCGAACCAAACGCTACAATTACAAGCATATTTTTTGCATCCATTAGTGCATCAAATATTACAGCAACCAGCTCAGGATACGAAGTCAGAATTGCACTTGCGCCTGTTGTTAACACTCTTTCCAATCAAGATTCGTTTTCTGGAGAAATGAGAGTTTCAATAGGATTTGACGGTGCTTCTTTGTCAATTAACCCTGAAACAGGCGTTAGCGGTATTGTGCCAGTAGACAGCAGAGAAATTGAAATACATGCGATCGTGCAAAGAATGAGTTTTTCAACTATTCTTCCAACCTCTCCAAGTGCAGTGTTTTTAATAAATCAACTTGCCACAGCATTAAGTGTTCCAGTTGAAGATGTTAATTCACTAGCAGCAGGAGGTCTTCTAGGAACTTCTGTTCAAAGAACAGACGCTGGTGGTGCGGGGGATACTCCTACATACACAATAACACTTACCGAAGTCACGGGAACTTACGATCTAAATACTGTACAAACAAGTTTTGGAGCAATTAATGGTGAAAATGTAACAATCACTGGGGTCACCTTTGCAAGCAATGTAATTATCACCGGTACTTGAATGAATATTGGCGCTACTTCATAGTATTAAATCTATTTATAAATAAATCTAATTGAGATAATAAAAAATTTAAATAATAGAAAATTGTTTCTTTTGTTCACTATAATACAGTTATGGATCCGCTACAAACTGTTTTAATACTTACCGCTGTCACATTTAGTATGGTGATATTTTTGTTTATTCTTTTTGGATACTTTGCTTTTCTACAACCTTTAATTGCTAAATCTAAAACATTTTTTGGTGGACGAAAAAAACTATCAGGAATTGAATTAAAAAAACAAATTGCTAATAAATTGGCAACAGCCATTTCTGAATTATCACAAAACAAAATAGGTGGATTAATATTAATCGAAAGAAAAGTACAGGTCAAAAGTTACATAGATTTAGGAGTACCAATGGATTCCATTATTCAACCACAAATCATAGTTGCTTTGTTTCAAAAAACCTCTCCTTTACACGATGGAGCATTAATAATTAGAGGAGATCGAGTCATTTCTGTTGCCTCGTACCTTCCCATGAAAAAAAAAGATGTCATCTAATTATGGGAGTAGACACAGAGCCGCAGTTGGAGCGAGTGAACAATCAGATGTTTTTGCAATTGTTGTTTCTGAAACTAATGGCAAGATTTCGTACGCACTTAACGGCAAACTTCATAGAGTTCTATCGGCAGATATTTCTAAAGTTATATTTTCAATTATCACAGAAAAAAGAGGTAAATAATAATGCTAAAAAAACCAGCATCATCCATTGACCTTGCATCTCTAAAAGAATTAATTGAGAAAAAAAGTTTAGAAAAAATTAGATATTGAGCTAAAGAGACGAATATTTATGATTTTGTACAATTATTTCAACAATTAGATGAAAAAGAACAACTATTTGTTCTTCGTTGCTTGAAAACAGGTGACAGCGCAACACTATTCAGTTATTTAGATCCGGAATTTCAAGAACAAATCATTGACAATTTGAATAGTAAAGAAATTTCTAATATTTTAAATTCACTATATAGTGATGATCTTGTTGAACTACTAGAGGAAATGCCTAACGATATTTCCAAAAGAATTATTGCAGCTTCTAACAAAGAAACAAGGAAAGAAATTAACCAACTTTTAAAGTACGGAGAAGACACCGCGGGAAGTTTAATGAATATCGATTATATCTATTTTAGGCTTGAAAAGACAGTTGCTAGTTGTATAGATTTCATTAAAAAAAATATAGGAAAATATGAAAAATTACCTTTATATTATATTGTTGATGAAGGCAACCACTTAAAGGGGTATGTCACTGCACAAGATTTATTGATTACTGATAATTCTAAAAAAATAGAAGAAATAATGAAAAAAGAAATAATTTTTGTCAAGACGGCAGATGATCAAGAAAAAGTTGTTGAGTTTATTAAAAATTATGATTTACTGGAAATTCCTGTTGTTAATAGTTTATTTGAATTGGCTGGCGTTATCAGTGTGGATGATGTTATCGACGTTATAGAAGAAGAAGCAACAGAAGACATACAACGATTAGCAAATATTACACCAGATAGACACAATTATTTTAGATCGGGATATCTAAGAAATAGCGGAAAAAGAATACCGTGACTAGTTTTTTTAATAATTTCCACCTCTTTGTATCAATTTGTGAATAGTGCATTTTTGCTTTTGTTTCGAGATAGCGGTAATTTTGTCCAAGGGGCAACTGTTTTTGCTTTTGTTGCTGTTTTAACAGGCATTATTTCTGATACTGCAGGCAACACAGGTAGTCAAGCAGTAACGATTGTGGTGAGAGGGCTTGCTATAGGAGAAATAAAAAAAACCGACCTCCTCAAGGTTGTTTGGTTGGAGTCTAGAATTTCTTTAATTGTGGGAACTGTTTTAGCCGTAATTGAAATACCAAGATCACTTTTCGTTTATACAATAACAAATTTAATTGTTGGTGAACGGCCTAATGGTTCTATTATAGGACCAGAACAATACGGTGCTGCAATTTCTGCCACAGTAGCAATCATTCCTGCTGTTTTATTAGCAAATATAGTGGGGGGTAGTGTCCCGGTTATTGCTCAAAAATTAAAACTTGATCCCGCAATTATGGGTGTTCCTTTATTAACAACAATTACTGATGCACTTAGTAATTCAGTATACTTTTTAATTGCGTTTGGAGTTTTTAGTGCAGGCCAAGGAATTTTTCAAAGTTCAATATAAACAAAAAGATAAAAGTCTTCAATATTATCAATAAAACAAAGATATAATTTAACCGTGGCTAAAAAAATATCAATAACTAATCAAAAAGGCGGAGTCGGAAAAACTACAACCGCAATTAATCTAAGCGCCGGATTAGGTAAAAGAGGTTTTAAATGCCTTGTCATTGACTTAGATCCACAAGGTAACCTTACAACAGGATTTGGTATATCAAAACATTCTGTAGAGAAGAGTGTATTTCACTTGGTTGTGGAAAAAGCAACCACAATAGAGGACATCTTAATCAAAAATATTGTTCCTAATGTTGATCTTGCTCCGGCAACCATTGACTTAGCGGCAGCAGATGTTTATATAGTTGAACACAATAGGCTTCGTGAAAATATTTTAGAACCTAAATTTAAAACAATTGAACATCTTTACGACTACATAATTATTGATTGTCCCCCAAGTTTAGGTTTACTAAATCGGAATGGTATTGCTGCTACAAATGGAGTCATCATACCTATTCAAACAGAGTACTATGCACTTGAGGGGCTAACACAGTTATTGTCAACAATAAAATTTATCAAAAAACTTTATAATCCAAAAATTAAAATCGAAGGGATTTTATTAACCATGTTTGATATGCGAACAAATTTATCAACAGAAATAGCATACGAAGTAAGAAAATATTTTGGAGAAAAGGTCTATAAAACTTACATTCCACGAAACGTAAAAATTAGTGAATCACAATCTGCTGGATTATCAATTTATGATTACAATCAAAAATCTGCAGGAGCAAAGGCATACTCTGCCTTTGTTGGAGAGGTAATAGGTAAATAAATTGAAATACTCAAAAAAATCAGGATTAAGTAGGGGATTAAAAGATTTATTTCGTGCCTCTGAACAAATGGAAGGAGACGATGACATTCTTAAACAAATAGATAGTATTGAGCAAGATGAAGAAATAATAAGACAAGCAGACGAGTTTCCAACCAATTCTATATTATCCAATCCTTTTCAACCTAGATTAGTTTTTAATCAAGATGGTTTAAGAGAGTTGGCACATTCAATTGAAAAGCAAGGGTTATTAAGTCCAATTATTTTAAAACAAGCATCTGAGGATCAGTATTATGTTATTGCCGGTGAACGACGCTTAAAAGCAGTTAAGGATATCCTCAACAAGCCCTTTATAAAGGGAATTGTTATTAACGCCACCGACATTCAAATGCAAGATATTGCATTAATCGAAAATATTCATCGTGAAAATTTAAATCCACTTGAAGAAGGTAGAGCATACGAAAAAATATTGAATGATCGTAGTTTCACACAAGAGCAGCTGTCACAACATTTAGGAAAATCACGAAGTTACATTGCTAATACAATAAGAATGTTAAAACTTCCTTATTCTATTCAGCAAATGGTTTTGCACAACCAGGTAAGCATGGGTCATGTTAAACCCCTTATTACAATAGACGATGAAAAAATAATCTTAGGTATTGCTGAAAGAATCATGCGTGAAAAATTGTCCGTAAGACAGGTAGAAGATATTGTTAGAGGACACGGTTTACAAAAATACCGACATAAGAAGCTAAAATCCAATAAATCCATAGAAATTCTAGAAATAGAAAATTTCATCAGAGCAAAATTACAAACCAAAATAGATATTGGAAATAATAAAATTCAAATTAAATACAAAAGTAACAACGACTTAAATAGAATTCTTGAACTTTTGGGTTTTTTAATTGACTAAACGGTAGGTATTATAACTGCGATATTCTGATCATCAAGTGTAAAATCACTATTAGCGCCGATTGTGATTCTGAAATTAATATCATTAATAGTAAAGGGACCCGAATCAGTGCTAATCGTCGCACTTGTAATGGAAATAAACCCAATATTATAGTTAGTGCTGCTAGGGGATATTAATGTGTCGGTGGATGTGACCATATTGAAATTTAAAGTAAGTAAAGTTGCAGAAGGCTCTCCATACACAGTTTGTATTGTGGAATTAAGGACAGGAAGAATTGCCAAGGCTAAAGCATCGGTTACACCAACCATTGAATCGTAATTGGAAAATTGATTTACCGCTGTACGAATAGTATCACGCAAAGCCTCGTCACCAAGCGTTACGCCTGTAACGCCTGTTGTTGCACTAATTGCAAAATTATTGATGTTACTTACCTCAACAGCAATAATCATACTGCCTGCAACGGATATTGTTTCAGTTCCAGAAGCAGCAACTCCTGAAGCAATGTCGATATTTATCGAATAAATATTGTTTTCTCCGCTAGTATTAAACGGAAAAACTCTTGAGGAATTTAATTCACTAAAAGTTAGTGTTGACAAAGTAAGGGCACCAAACGGATAACTACCTGTGATATTTGATTCAATGGCTGTTAACAACTCTAAGGCAAGGCCTGAAGGTTGAGAAGTACTGACATTATAATTAGATAAAGTGTTAACTTCCGCAATAATTGTTTGATCATTCTGTCTTGAGGCAGAAATATCATCTAGAGAAACCGTTCTCAAAGCTAATTGTCCAATGCTATCATTTACATTTCTGTTTCTCAACACTCACGAGACAGAAGTCGAAGGCGTCGCCTGCATGACAACTTGTCCATCATTAAAAAGTCCCTGGAAATTATTTAATTGAACTGTATAGTCATATCCGGAAACAGAAATATCTTCAGCAGAAATCGTACTAAAATTTCACTCTAGTACATTCACTGCTGCAGAATCACTATCGTTTATAGCTAGTCTAAGTAGTTCTCACAAAATACCATCAGGAATATCCCCTTCTCTGTAGGAAGTTACCGCATTCAATTCAGTGGTTATTGTGTTTATTGCTTCTTCTTGTTGTGGATCAATCGCTGGGGAATCATCAGTACATGCCTGTGCAATTGCGGTTAATGCAATTCCACTTCCCAACACACCTGCTCCCAGCGCCGTCGTTATGATTTTATTTTTTTTGTTCATATATTTATTTTATACAAAACAAGTAGAATATATTAATCATGTCTTCAAAAGTTGGAATAGTAGGATTACCTAATGTTGGAAAATCAACATTATTTAGTGCAATTACTGCTATTCAGACAGAAATAGCAAACTACCCGTTTGTGACAATCGATGCAAACGTAGGTATTGCTAAAGTTTATGATGAAAGATTAAATTTTCTTAGCAAGGTATTTTCTAGCAAAAAAGTTATTGAAGCTAATTTAAGAATTGTTGATATTGCTGGATTAATTAAAGGAGCAAGCAAGGGCGAGGGGTTGGGAAATCAGTTTTTAGGAAATATTAGAAATGTTGATATGATTTGTCATGTAGTTAGGTGTTTTGAAGATAGAAACATAATTCACGTACACGACAGAATTGATCCAATAGATGATTTGGAAAGTGTTAACCTGGAACTTATTTATGCAGACTTGGAACAAGCCATAAACATATTGAAAAAAATCTCTAAAAATTCTAATCACGATAAAAGCCTGGTTTCAAGAAAACAGTTACTGGAAAATGTAATTGAACACTTAAACAAAAACCAAATGCTAAATGAAGTTTCTTTTAGATCAGAAGACGAGGAAATTTTAAAAGAGTGAAATTTTCTAACAATAAAACATATGTTATATGTTGCTAATGTAGAAGAAGATAAAATACTAAATCCCCTTGAAAACGAACACTATAAAAAACTTATTGAGAAAGTCGGCACAGAAGTTATCACAATAAGCGCAAAATTAGAATTGGAAATTTCGAAACTTGCAAAAGAAGAAAGACAAGAATTCATAGATGAACTAGGATTGAAAATGAGCGGGCTAGATAAGATTGTGCGACAGTGTTATGGAACCTTACATCAAAAAACATTTTTCACAGCCGGTGAACAAGAGACTAGGGCATGAGTGTATGTTGATGGAATGACAGCACAGGAGTGCGCTGGAGTAATACATACAGATTTTGCAAAAGGATTTATCAAGGCAGAAATATATAAATACAATGATTTGAAAGTGTGAAGCACAATTCAAAACTTAAAAAACAAAGGATTAATAAAAACTGAAGGTAAAAAATACTTAATGAAGGATGGCGATGTTTGTTTTTTTAAGTTTAATATATAATAGGTTTTAAGGCCCTTAACATGAGAATTGGTTATTCAAGAGACATCCACAAAGTTAGTCATTCAAAAGAACTCTATTTGGGAGGCGTTTTTTTTCCTGGAGAAATAGGGCACGAAGCAACCAGCGATGGAGATGTAATTTTACATGCACTGTCTGAAGCAATTTTAACTGCTCTCTCTATGGAGGATTTGGGAAGTTATTACAAAGAAGATGAATCAAAAAATTTATCTTCGCTCACTATATTGGACTTTGCAATGGCTCAGCTTAAGAAAAAAAACATGCAGATTTGCAATGTTGTAATTTCTTTTACTAGTGAACAAATTTTACTAAGTCCCAAAAAGGATAAAATTATCACAAACTTACAAAAAATATTGAAGATAAATAGTGACCAACTTTCTGTTACGGCTACAAGATGAGAGAATAAGGACAACCAATACAGCGAATGCATTGTTTCGTTGATTATAAACTAATGGGAAGACGAGTCAGAGTTAGATATGCACCCTCTCCCACAGGATATTTACATATCGGCGGAGCAAGAACTGCACTATTCAATTATTTATTTGCCAAACATTACGATGGTGATTTTATAGTTCGAATCGAAGATACGGACACAAAACGCAACATAAAAGAAGGAATTAGCTCTCAATTGGATAACTTAAGGTGATTAGGAGTTATTCCTGACGAAACTATAGACACTGAAAATCAAAATTTTGCTCCGTATCAGCAAACTAAAAGACTCTCAATTTATCATGACTATTGCAACAAACTTGTTGAAAGTGGAAAAGCTTACAAATGTTATTGCACTATTGAAGAGCTAAATCACGAAAGAGAAATCCAGAAAGAAAAAGGAATTATGGCACCAAAATATAATAGAAAATGTCTTAATAATCCTCCTCGTGATAGAAAAGAGTTTACTGTTAGATTAAAAATTCCCCAAAGTCAAAAGTATTCATGAACTGACATGGTCAGAGGATTTGTCGAAGTAGATACAAACGATGTTGATGATTTCGTGATAATGAAGAATAATTCCATTCCTACATATAATTTTGCTGTTGTCGTAGATGATTATTTAATGCAAATAACGCATGTATTGAGGGGAGAGGAACACATAACCAACACTGTAAAACAGCTTATTTTGTTTAACTATTTTGGATATACTCCGCCCAAATTTGCTCACTTGACTTTAATTGTTGATGAAAGTAAGAAAAAGCTTTCAAAAAGAAACAGTGGCGAACTACTGCAATACGTAAAAGAATACAAAGACATGGGGTATTTACCAGATGCGCTTTTTAATTATTTATCTCTTTTAGGATGGTCTCCAGGAACCGAAGAGGAAATGTTTTCGGTTTCCAAATTAATTGAAATTTTTGATGAAAATAAATGAAGCAAGTCTGCCTCCACCTATGATGTAAAAAAAGTAAATTGATTTAATAAAATTTACATGAATAAATTAACTGATGATGAATACATTTGTTTCACCATGCCTTTTTATAATTCCAAGTACAAGGATAGAAATAAAAAAAATGACTGAATTAGAAAAATGTTACTAATATTTAAACCTCAATTGGAATACGGTTTTCAAATTATTGAGCTTGCTGATTTATTTTTCATTGAAGACATAGAACTAAGTTCAGAAGAAAAAACGTTCATTCAAAACCAGAAATCTCTTATCACAATAAAATCATTCTTTGATTTTTTGCCAAATTATAAAGATAAGTGAGAAGACGTAAAAATTAAAAATTTAATTACCGATGTTAAAAAAGAAACAAAAAACAAAGGCAAAGATTTATTTTGACCGATTAGACTAGTTGCTTCTGGGCAAGCCAGCGGGCCTGAACTTAGCAAAACCCTTGAATTGTTGGGTTATGAAAATGTCTTAAAAAGATTTGGAGACTACAAAAAATGTTTGAAAAAATAATAAGAGACCCAATTCATCAGTTTATAACTTTTAAAAATCCTGATGTTTACAATATATTGAAAACAAAAGAGTTTCAGCGATTAATGAACATTAGCCAATCGTACAGTGTCAGGTACGCTTATCCAGGAAGCACACATTCAAGATTTTTACATTGTTTGGGAACATATGAAATTGCTAGACGCATTACAGAGAATCACTATTCAGAATTCTCTGAATATGAAAGATTATTGGTTCAAGTGGCTGCCCTATTACATGATGTTGGTCACGGGCCTTTGTCTCATACATTTGAGATGTTTACAAAAACATCACACGAGGAATACGGAATTCAAATCATTAATTCCAACCGTACAGAACTTTTTCAGATTTTAAAAAAAATCGACAAAAGATTACCTGATGATATTGCGAAAGTCTTAAGAAAAGAATATTCTAATAATTCAGTTAATCAAATCGTCTCTTCACAGATAGATGCAGACAGGATGGACTACTTACTAAGGGATGGACATTTTTCAGGCGTTTCCTATAGTGTTTTTGATTTAGAATTAATGTTAAAGTCGTTATCCTTTTTTGAAAAAGGAAAAAAAAGAATAATGGGATTTGGCATTGGATGCACGCACGTTTTAGAAAAATATTTGCTTGGAAGAATGTATTTGTACAAACAAGTTGTTCTCCATCCAAAAAGTGTGGGTTTTGAAATTATGATTTGAAAAATAATTAAGAGAGCAAGAGCACTTTACAAAGAGAACTTTTCTTTTTCATCCGACATAACACTATTACTGCCAATTTTAAGAGAAAGAGACTTTACGGTTGAAGAGTACACACAGTTAAATGATTTTAATTTTATGTCCAGTATTTTTAACTTAGAAAAAGAAAATGACAATATATTGAGCGATTTGGTTTACAAAGTATCTACGGCAAGACTATTCAACTATTCAAGAAAAACAACTATTCAGGAAAGAGAAAATATAAAAAAAAGCGTAATTTCTCAAGGACTTGACCCAGATTATTATTTTCACTACTTTTCATCTAGAAATATTGCTTACAAATCAATAGGAAACATTACTGAACAAAATATTTATATAAAAAACTACGACAGCACTTATCAAATAATTGATAAGATATCCCCACTACTTAAAGATTTGGGAAAAACAGAACAGAAAATAACTTATATTTTTTATGGATAAAACAGTGAACATTGCTGAGTACATTTCTCAAATTTTAAGTAAACAGGTGAAAGCGGATTTTGACATTGACTTCAATGCACAAGTTTTAAAAGGCAAACACCCTTCTGTGTGTGATTATTATTCTAATTTCCCCTTTCTATTATCTAAGAAACTGCGACAAAGCCCAGTAGCAATTGCTGAAAAAATTAAAAAATCAATAACAAAAGATACAGGAATGACAATAAATGTGGCTAAAAATGGTTTTTTTAACGTTTTTTTGTCCAATCAAATGTACCAAAACATTCTTGACAAAAATCACCACTTAGTTTCTCGTGCAAAGGAACCTCAAAACATAAATATTGAATCTATATGTGCTAATCCTACCGGTTACATGCACATAGGTCATATGAGAAATGCGGTATATGCAAAAGTTTTAAAAAATATTTTGAAATTCAAGGGTCATAATGTTTCCACTATTTACTACAACAACAATCATGGTCACCAAATAAACGTGTGTACTCAGAGCGTTATGAATCTATTTTTCTCGTTGGATATCGAAGATCCAGATTTTTATAAAGGTACAGAAATCGAAGAAGCGGCCAGAAACATAAACACTAATTTTGCTAAGGAAGACTTTGAAATATATAATTTTACATCTGATAATTTTATTATTGCAAGAAAAAAAGTGCGAGAATATTTTACTTCTGAAATTAAAGAGGACATTTCGTCTTTAGATATTGTTTTTGACGAATGATTTAATGAATCGGATCTTTATAATAACCAAGAGTATTTGATAAAAAAATATTTGGAAATTTTAGAAGAAAAGAAAGTTGTTTATGTAAAAGACAACGCTTTGTGAATTCAAACACAAAAATACGGAGACGATAAAGACAGAGTTCTTGTTAAAAGTGATAAGTCCTATACATACATTCTCCCGGATGCTGTTTACCACTACGAGCGAATTCAGCACAATTACGATATGTTAATAAATGTTTGGGGCTCTGATCATCACGGTTATGTTAAAAGATTAAAAATTTTATGCGAAACAATGGGGTATCCCATGAGTAAAATTCAAATTCCTCTTATGGAATTAGTTAAACTAAAAAACGCTGATCAAAAAATTAAAATGTCTAAAAGAAAGGGAAATGTTTTTTGATGAAGAGACTTGTTTTCTTTAATTGGGAAAGATGCTTCCTTCTTCTTTTTGTTAAATAATTCTAAAAAAACAAGCATTGAAATAGATATCAATGAGGCAAGAAAGCAAACTAAAGAAAACCTCCTTTATTACTGTCAATATGTGTATGCAAGATCATGTCAATTACTGGCTAAATATATAAAACCTGTTTCCATAGAAACTCACGAACAACATAACTTTACCGATAGCGAAAAAGAATTGTTGAAAACATTTGAAGAATTTGAGGATGTTTTAGAACAAAGCATAAAAGAGTTAGATCCAGTTTTTTTGGTTAGATATGCCATTAAATTAGCAAAATCATTTCATAATTTCTATTCTCTTAATCGTGTTTTTAACGATAACAAAGCAATAGAAAATTTAAGAATAAAAATAGTTCAAAAAACCCAAAATTTTATGAAAACAATTCTAAATCTTTTGAGCGTTTCTCATCCTTCCGTAATGTAATTTGTGCTTGGTTTTTGTTACAAATAAATGTAATATGTATATATGGACGGCAATACAAAAGATATTCAAACTATAAATTTTATGAGAGGTCTTGCCATTGATCAAGTAAATAATGCCCAAATCGGACACTCTGGAATGGCAATAGCAGCTATGCCTGCTATGTATTTGCTATTCAAAAACCATATATGCTGAGATACAGAAAATCGTGACTGAATAAATAGAGATCGTTTCATTTTAAGTGCTGGTCATGGATCAGCAATGATGTACACTGTACTATTCATGTTGGATTATTTATCAATGGATGATTTAAAACAATTTAGAAAATTGGATTCAAAAACCCCTGGACATCCCGAAAACACTGTAACACAAGGAATAGATTATACAACAGGTCCTTTAGGGCAGGGAATTGCAATGTCCGTTGGTGCTGCTGTTACTGAAACATACTGAAGAGCTAACTACGAAAACAAGAAATCCCAGTCCCCTATTAATTATCACACTTACGTAATGTGTGGTGATGGAGATCTTCAAGAAGGAGTTGCATTAGAATCCATTGCTCTTGCGGGTACATGAAAATTGGACAAATTAACTTTGCTTTATGATTCTAACGACATTCAGCTAGACGGTAAAACAAGCGAGTGTACTAATACAGATATAAAGAAATATTTCGAAAGCAACCAATGACATTACCAATTAGTAAAAGATTCCGAAAACATTGACGAGATAAATAAGGCTATTGAAAATGCTAAACGATCCGAAAAACCTAGCATTATTGAAATTAAAAGCATAATAGGAGCAGGATCACCGGTAGAAAATACGAATAAGGCTCATGGAGCTATTCTAAATGAGCAAGCCGATGCCACAAAAAAACACTATAAAATAAAAAAAGACCCTTTTTCCAACAATGAAATTTTGAAAAACGATTTTTTGAATTTCTTTGATGAAAGAAATTCAAAAATAATCAATGTATGAAAAGAAACTTCAGAGAAATTATTGAATCTTTTTCCGGAAATAATGGAAATTTATATCAAAGGAATGTTTCCTGTCGATAGAGAAACTCTCCCAAAAAACTTTATGGAAGAAAAAGACGACCAACTTAGGAATATTTCCATTCAAGTTCTGAAGCTTTTCTTGGAAAGAACAAGAGGCATTGTAGTTTTAAATGCTGATCTAGGATCCAGCACTAAGATAGTCGGAACTGACAATCCTTACAGTCCAACCAACAGAAATTCCAACTATTTAAAAGCAGGAGTTCGAGAATTTGCTATGACAGCAATTGCCAACGGAATTGTTGGAACTAGAATTTTGAAAGCTGTCACAAGTAGTTTTTTGGTTTTTTCGGATTACACAAAACCAGCATTGAGATTGGGGGCATTAAGTAAGTTTCCTGTTGTTAACATTTTTTCTCATGATTCTGTATGGGTTGGAACCGACGGACCTACTCACCAACCTATAGAACAATTTGCGATGCTTCGCTCCACGCCTAATTTGTACTTCCTTCGACCATCCAATCTAAGAGAAATGATAGAAGCCATGGCATTTGGATTTTTTCAAAGAAGCAAACCTGTTTTTATCGGTACATCGAGGCAAAAAGTTAAAATTACTAAAACTCCACAAAACTCTGTTGGAATAAGAGGAGCATATGTTATTCATAAAGTTTCAGAAAAACCACAAGCCATAATCATATCCACAGGAAGCGAAGTATCTACTGCTGTTGAAATTGCTAAAGAACTTCATAAAGAGAAACAATGAGAAATAAATGTCGTGAGCATGCTGTGTATGAAATTATTTGATAAACAAATAGAACAATACAAAAGGTCAGTTATTACTCCTAAGTCAATAAAAATTTCTTATGAAATAGCAACAACTTTTGGTTGACATAAGTATATTGGAAGCGACGGATTAGCTATAGGTGTTGATGATTTCGGCGGATCAGCAAAAGAAGAAAACTTAATCAAAAAATTAAAACTAGATAAAGAAAGTGTAAAGAAAAAAATAATTTCTTACCTGGAAGGAAAAATATAATGATAGATTTAGAAAAAGCATACGAATATCTTGAAAAAAAAGGATGTCCTCAAGATTTCTACGAGATTTGAAACCACTTCACAAAGGGCATTAAAATGACTGATAATCAAAAAAGCGAAGAAATGACCAAATTTTATTTTAATTTTATAAACGATAGAAGGTTTGTAACTGTTGGAAGGAATAATTGAGATATTAAGAGAAACCAACCTTTTGATGAATTTCAGCACAACGTAAGTAGTGTTTATGATGAAAGCGATTTGTTTCATGATGATGAAACAGACATAAACGAAGAAGATAGTTACAAAAAAGAAGAAGCGC
This sequence comes from Mycoplasmatales bacterium, assembly GCA_014238525.1. Lineage (GTDB taxonomy): Bacteria > Bacillota_I > Bacilli_A > Mycoplasmatales > JABAAY01 > JABAAY01. The sequence goes on along the minus strand of JABAAY010000004.1, from coordinate 3,762 downwards.
TTAACGATGATGGTGATTTACCTATAACTTTAGATACAGAAAAATTAGGTGAAGAAAGTTTAGTTAAGGATATAAACCTTAATAAGGCTGCTGATGCTAATGAAGAAGTTTATTTAGATGATATTTTAATAGATGAAACCATGAGCGAAATGGAAACAAGCGAAACAACAGAAATAATACTTGATGTTGATGAAAACAGCGACGAATAAAACTAAATTTATTTTTATTACTGGGGGTGTTGTCTCATCTTTAGGCAAAGGCACTATAGCAGCGAGCACAGCTCGACTACTTAAAAATTCTAAAAATAAAGTCTTTTTACAGAAAATCGACCCCTATTTAAATGTAGATCCAGGCACAATTAGCCCTGCACAACATGGAGAAGTTTTTGTTACATACGATGGTGCTGAGACAGATTTGGACATTGGTCATTACGAAAGAATGACTAATGTGGAATTAAATAAACATTCAAACATAACTGCCGGAAAAATATATTCGAGACTAATAGAAGACGAAAGACAAGGTAAATTTCTAGGACAAACAGTCCAAGTTATTCCTCACCTGACTTCTAGTATAGTTAACGCTATACTAGGCACTGTAGAAAAAAAAGATTATGATTATATGATTGTTGAGATTGGTGGAACAGTAGGCGACATAGAATTAGATCCTTTCATCGAAGCAATAAGAGAAATAGGATTATTGCTTGATAAATCCCAAGTTCTTTATATTCACACAGTTCTTCTTCCTTATTTGCCCATAACTAAGGAACTAAAAACCAAGCCTGCTCAACACTCTACAAGAACCCTAAATCAACAAGGCGTTCACCCTAACTTTATAATGTGTCGTTCTTCCGTTCCAATAGAAAAGGAGTTACTTTCTAAAATTGCTTTTTTCTGCAACATTAAAAAAGACAATGTTTTCGCGTGCGAGGATGCTAAGTCCATTTATCATGTTCCGCTATTTTTAGAAAAACAAGACATTATGTCCAAAATTTATAATCATTTCAAAGTTACAAAGCCTATAATCGAATTTAGAGATTTTAATAACATAATTTCTTTTATTGATAACGACAAGACAGAGAAAATAAAAATTGTTCTTGTCGGCAAATATACTGAGTCATCAGACACCTACCTCTCTATTTGTGAATCTATTAAACATTCGGGATTCGCAGCGGAGGTAAATGTAGAATTGAAAATGGTTAATTCTGACTCCATAAATGAAAAAAACGTTGGTGAAATAATATCCTCAAATGATGGTGTAATTATTCCCGGCGGATTCGGGGACAGAGGAATCAACGGTAAAATTGCTACAATAAAACATTGTCGAGAAAACAACATACCTATTCTTGGTATTTGTTTAGGAATGCAACTTATGGCAGTAGAATTTGCCCGAAACGTTTTAAATTTAAAAAATGCCAATTCTACTGAATTTGATGCCAACACACAATACCCCATTATTAATATTTTAGAAGAATGTGATGACAAAAAAGTCGGCCATGGTGGAACATTAAGGTTAGGCAACTTTAAATGTAAAATAAAGTCCAACACACAGGCATTTAAAATTTATGGCAAGAATAACATTACCGAAAGACACAGACATCGCTATGAATTTAACAATGATTTTAGAGAACAATTTGAAAACAGTGGACTTGTTTGCTCAGGTGTAAACACAGAGAATCAACTGATAGAAATCCTTGAATTACCTAAAAACAACTTCTTTATCGGATGTCAATTTCATCCTGAATTTAAAAGTCGTCCTAATACACCATCACCGTTATTTTATGGTTTAATAGAAATAGTAAAAAAACAAAACCACTTAAAAGGAGTACAATGTTTAACAAAAGACTAAAGACATTAAAAGACATATTGCCAATGGCAAGACAAGGAAAGTACGCTGTTGCTCAAATTAATATAAATAATTTAGAGTGAACAAAATCAGCACTTAATACCGCTCAAGAATGTAACTCGCCAATAATTTTGGGAGTTTCAGAAGGAGCTAAAAAATATATGGGAGGATTCGAAGCTATCACGGGAATGGTTTTAGGAATGATAGATTTTTATAAAATAACCATCCCAGTTATTTTACATCTAGATCACGGCACAACATACGAAGTAGTAGAAGAAGCTATAAAAGGCGGTTTCAGTTCTGTGATGTTCGACGGAAGCAAAAGAAATATTGAAGAAAATTTAGAAATTTCTAAAAAAGTAGTTGCTTTAGCTATGGAACACGGTGTTTCTGTTGAAGCAGAAGTAGGAAGCGTTGGCGGAGAAGAAGACGGCGTTGTTGGCGGAATTAGATACGCATCACTAGATGAATGTAAAAGAATGGCTGCACTTGGTGTTGACGCTCTTGCTGCATCCCTTGGATCTGTGCACGGTCATTACGAAGGCGAAGCTAAATTGGGGTTTGAGGAAATGAAAGAATATTCTAAAGCCACTGGATTACCTCTAGTTTTGCACGGCGGAAGCGGCATTGCAGATGATTTAATAAAAAAAGCAATTTCATGCGGCGAGTCTAAAATCAATGTTAATACTGAAATTCAGGAGGCTTTTTGTGACGCACTAGTTGTTTACTTTGAAAGTGAAAAATACAAAATTGGGAAAGGATATGATCCAAGAAACATTATGAAACCGGGTCTTATAGCAATGAACAATGCTATTGAGAATAAGTTAAAATTATTTGGTTCAACAGGAAAAGCGTAATATGAAAAAAAATATTCACCCAATTATGGAAGATGTAACGATTGTTTGTACAACTTGCCATAAAAAATTTAAGACACAAAGCACCGAAAAAGAAATAAGAATTGACACCTGTTCTAATTGCCATAGTTTTTATACCAATAAATTAAACTTGGATAAAGCAAAAGGAAGAGTTGAGAAATTCCGCACCAAATACAATATAAAGAAGAAGAAATAATGTATAAAAAATTCAGAGATGGGTGAATAGAGGTTATCTGCGGATGTATGTTTGCAGGAAAAACCGAAGAATTGATACGAAGAATAACAACACTTAAATATGCGAAAGAAAACATAATAATTGTAAAATCACATATCGATACTAGATATAGTAAAAAACCAGTTATTATCACTCATTTAGGCGCTTCTGTTGATGCTAATTTTGTAGAAAATTCAGGCGACATTAGAAAATTAATAAGTAAAAATCCTAATTTTAGTGCACTTGTCGTTGATGAGGCTCAATTTCTAGACGAGTCATTGGTAGAATTAGCAAACGAGATAGCCAATCAAGGAAAAAAAGTTATTATCGGGTGTCTAGATCAGGATTTCACAGGAAAACCGTTTTCTTTTATACCCCAACTTTTAACATCTGCAGAATTTGTAACAAAATTATCAGCGGTTTGTGTAATTTGTGGAAATCCAGCCACCAAAACACAAAGATTAATCGATGGAGAGCCGGCAAAAACTACCGATCCAATAATTTTAATTAGTGGTAGTGATTCATACGAAGCACGCTGTCGCTTTTGCCACACAGTTTTATAAATTTAATATGGTTTCAAAAGACTTAAGACTTAGACTAAATGGTATCAAGGAAAATTGCGAGCAATGACAAGGATCGCTTTCTAAAAAAGAAGTATTTGAGAATTACGAGTTAGTCAAGGAAATGAACATTAAAATTGCTCAAAATAAAGATATATACGATTCATATAACGAATTTATCAAGTTGGAAGACAATATAAAAATTAGCAGTGCTGCTCTAAAAGAAGAGAGTAATGCTGAAATGATTGAAATGATAAAATTAGAAATTTTG
>JABAAY010000049.1 GCA_014238525.1 Mycoplasmatales bacterium | reverse complement strand
TTCAAAAAGCCTATTTTATCTCTATAGACATGGAACTTTTTAAAAAAGTAAAAACAGATTTGGATAAAAAATATGATCTGGCTAAACATGGTTCTGTCCTTTGCTATGCCTTTGGAATAAACGCAGAGAAAAAAGAGCAAGAACTTGTTTCTATGATTAAAAGATATGACGCTATTATAAACCTAATAGAAGTAATTGAAGAAACAGATAAAGAAAGGGTGGAAATGGAAGAACAAGAAAAAGCGATTGAGTCTAATAAAAAAAAACTAGAAAGTATGTTTAAATAAAAATGAAAAATTTTTATAAAGATCTAGGATATTTGCTTTGGGCTTCTCCTCTGTCAGTTATTTGGACGATTATTTTGGTTTGGATTTTTAATTAAATAATATAAAAAATGAAATACAAATTGATTTATTCTGTAAATACTTTCAAAGGAGAACAAAATTCAAATAATTTAAGAGAATTAGAAGAATATGCAGATACAATTAAGACTGATTATGAAAGCTGGCAACAATGGAGAATGTTTGCGGAAGCTAATATAAGTGAGCATTTAAAAACAATAAAATCTTATGAGTTCCAATTTTATTTTTTAGATAGATATGATCATTATAAAAAATTTTACCCTACAGTCTCCACTAAAAAGAAAAAAAAGATAATGAGCTTATATGAAAATTTTTAGAAGTTTGCGTTTTGCAAGCAATAACCAGAGGGTGGTTTTTTTCAAAAGAAAAAAATCATCCACTTCATAAAAACTAAAATGAAAATAGAAATTATTACAAGTGAATTTTTAAAATCACTTAAGAAGTTTACTGTGTATTCAAAAGACAAAAATGCACAAGTTAAACTAATTGCTAATGGAAATTTGACTTTATACGCTTTTTCAAAAAATGGAAGTGGTCAAACTTCTTTTGATTGTCAAATAAAAAAACAAGGGAATTGTGTTGTTCCTTTAAAAATAATCTATCAAATAGTGAAATTAGTTACTGATTTCAAAATAGAAATAGAATTGAAAAATGATTGGTTTATTTTTAGATTTGGCAAAACAGAAGTAACAATTCCTACAAAAAAATTAGATAGAATGTATTCTGTAGATGAAAAAAGAATAGAAAATGCAGAAAAAGAAACAGAAGACAAAATATGTGAAATTGACAAAGAAATATTTCAAAAAGCATTTTCTTTTGTGAAGGACTTTGGCTGTGATTGTCTTAACCATTTAAAAGGTTTTATAATTCAATCAAACAATTTGAGTTGTTATTTTTTAGGGACTGATAGCTATCAATTAGCAAAATTTCAAATGGCAGGCAATTTTAATAAAAATTTCAAAATTTGTGTTCCAAGAAGTTCCTACATAGAATTAAATAGTCTGTTAAAAGAGGAAGGAATTGTTGAATTGATAGAATTGGAACATAATTTTAAAATAAAAATAGGCTCGTCTTTTGTTTTGTTGAAAAAAGACTCAGAATTAAATGATTTTGATTATTCTCAATTTATAAATATGGAGGTGAAAAAAAAGTGCTATTTTGAAATTCCAAAAAAAGAAATTGTTAATGCTTTAAAACTAGCTAATAGGTTGATTTTACAAACACCTAGAATGACTTTTGATTTTATTGACAATGAATTAAAACTAAAATTAGATAGTGGAGATGTTGATTGCAATGTTGATTCTAATTTGCCTTGTAAAACGCATGGCTTTTTATCTATTGACCTTCAGGCAAAACAAGTTTTAAAAGCATTAAAACTTTTTAAGAATAAAGAATTAGAGTTTAGGTTTGATAAAGAAAAAAATATGTTTAGCATTGTTTCTCAATCTAAAAACATTATTTATACTGTAATTTCAATGGCTATGAACAATGAATGAAAAACAATTTTGCAAATGCGGTGATGAAGGAATTTACACCGCACTTGATACAATGACTACGATTTGTAAAAGCGGAGATGAATGGTGTTTAGAAAGAGATGTAGTGGACGCAGAGTTTAGATGTAGTGAATGCAATGGGCTAATGCCCGAAGAAGTAGAAAATAAAGTTTTCTCATCAATCTAAAAATATCAAAAATGAATAAAAAAAATTACGATGATTTGATCTATCCAATAGGAAGTTTACTTTATACATTAAGTAATTTGTTAGAAAGTAAATATTTTGAAAGGATAAAAAACGATATGACTTGCGATTTTGAACGATTTCTTAACCATCATTATGAGGATTTTAATTCTGAGGATTTTCGCACAGCAATTTATACCCGAGCTGGTTTGTATACTGAAAAGACAAAACAGAAAAATCAATTTTGCAAATGCGGTAAGAAAGGACTTTACACAGGACTAGACACAATGCAGGAAGTTTTCTGTTACAGATCTTGGGAAAAAGGAAGTTGGGAAAAGGGTTGTGTGAAAAAAATATATTGGAAAGAAGGATATTGGAAAGGAGGTTTTTGGGTTGAAGAAAGAAACTTGGGCAATAAGATTGTATGTAGGGAATGTAGAATTGTTCACCCCGAAAGAATGTTTAAAAAGAAGGAATTGGATGAATGGGAAGACTCAGTTTTTTAATCAATCAAAAAATAAAAATTAAAAAACAATTAAAATGAAACAATCACTAATTAAAGAGTTGAAAGAAGCGGGACAAGACTACGAATTTTATCCTACTACAAAAGAAATTTTAAAGGCAAAAGGTAGAACAATTTGTGTGCATGTTTATTCTTTGAGTAAATTTTTTTCTCATAGAAGAAAATACTATTTATTATTAAAATCTAAAAAGGGTAATTATGACAAGAATGCTTTTTATGTTGGAAAAGGGAATTATAGAAGATTTCAAATAACAAGACGTTTTTATAACAGAATAACTGATTTAAACAATAAAGAAAAATTAATATGAATAAAACCAAACAAGAGATA
>JABAAY010000048.1 GCA_014238525.1 Mycoplasmatales bacterium | reverse complement strand
AGCAATGTAGATAATTATGTTCACGGAGCTACCGCTCCTTCAACGGATGTAGAATTTTATCTAGCGGGACTAGCGCAAGAATTGTCGGCAGGAGCCAACCCCTTATCTTTTTTGGAGAGTCAGGGTATTTTAAGAATCAGAACATCTAGAGCAGGAGCAACTAATAATAGGATTACTGAGGAGGACTACAATGTTTTCTCTTCGTATTTTGAATCTCCTTCTTCATCAATGTTAAACGATCAACGATTAGATATTGTCTTTACTAGCGATGTTGAGGTTTTTGGCACGGTTATTGTTGCTGAACCTACCGGCGGTTCAGGATTATTCATCAACAATATCTACGGTTTTAGAAGTAATTCGAATCCTGTTAGTGTTTCTGGAATTTCCTCTAGTTCCAGTGTTCGTTCATTGGTGACACCTTCCTGAGAAGGAATTATGGTACAAAACGAAATTCAAATCATCAGAGCCACTATTACCTCTTTATCTGGGCAAAATTCGCTTGCTTCAAATGAATTAGCGATGCTTTTAAATAGAGCAATACAAGCTCGGGCAGGATTTGAAAATAACTTCATAACTAACATTGCTGTTTTTAACCTTTCTTTAGGTAATATTTATATTACAAACGACGATTCTACAAACTTTTCTGGAAGTGGAACATCTAGTTATTCAATTACTTTGGGAGCCAATACCGCCACTTCTGCTGGCAGTTCAAACCAATTATCAATCACTACAAATAATAGTGGTAATACTAATGAAGCCATTTTCACTTCTACACAAGGAGCCCCCCCAGGAATTCTTATTAGTGGGCTAACCTTTTTGAATGGAACAATCAATTGAGGAGACGTACCCGCTGGAAACGTGACCGGCTTACTATCACCAGCGTAAATTAATAATGGAAAAAAAACAACATCAAGATAAACCAGAAAATATTCAGGTTTTAGAAAGAATAAAAAAGGAAACAGACCACGATAGAACCGATGTCTTAGAACTTACAACACCTTCAAAACTTGCTTTGCATAAATTTGATGTTAAAGAAGAATGATTGAGACGAGATAACATTAAACATTTAAACACACTAACATTTCAAAAAAAACGGTTTAGTTTGTATGTTTCTCTTTTGCTTGTTTTTAGTCCTTTCACTGTATTTTTATCTTTATTTTTTGTTCCACTAACGAAAGACAAAGTTTCGGAAAGAACAAGACAAATTGAATCATTATTAAAAACAATCCGAGAAATCAATGTTGCAAAAACCACCAAGTAATTTGTTTAGCAGTGAAGCCGTTAGCTGCTTTCATCCAGATAAGATTTGTGATCAAATAAGTGATGCTATCTTGGATGAATGTTTGGAAAACGATAAAAAAAGTAGAGTTGCATGTGAAGTTTTTGGAACTTCTAAAAACCTAATTATTGGTGGAGAGATAACTACAAAAAGCAAAGTCGACTATTCAAAAGTAGCAAGAGAGATCTTAGAAAAAGTTACGACTCATAAAAACATACCTGTTACCAATTTAATTATTCCACAAAGCTTGGAAATTGCTACAGGAGTTAATAGAGGGGGAGCAAGCGACCAAGGAGTCGTTTTTGGTTATGCAGTTGGCGATAACAAGCAATTTCTACCCAACTCTTATTATTTAGCTAGTGAAATAATGATGTTGGCAGATAAAAAACAAGAACAAGGTTTGATACCCGAGGCGTTATTTGATAAAAAATGTATGGTCACATTAACAAAAGATAAAAAAGTTAAGTCAATCGTCTACAGTAATCAGCATGTAAGAAATTTCAATAAGAAACAGTTTATTGAAAACATTAAAAATCAAGTAATTGATCGTGTTTTAAAGTCTAACGGATTTAACGTTGATTATGAATTACTATTTAATTCAGCTGATTCATTTGTCAAGGGCGGATTTGAAAGCGACACTGGGTTAACAGGAAGAAAAATAATAGTTGATACATACGGGGGATTTGGTAATCATGGCGGCGGAGCATTTAGTGGTAAGGATCCAACAAAAGTTGATAGATCTGGAGCATACATGGCAAGATTTGTTGCTAAAAACATTGTTGCTAATGGAATTGCCAAGGAATGCTTGGTTCAGGTAAGTTATGCTATTGGGGTGATTAATCCGATAAGCATTTGTGTAAGACTTGATGGAGTTTGGGAGTCAGATAAAAACGATTACGTCTTGGATTACATATACAAAAATTTCAGTTTTATTCCACAAGATATGATTTCATTTCTCGACCTGACTAACGTAAAATATCAAAACATTAGTAAATATGGGCACTTTTTAAAAAAAGAATACAATTGAGAAAAAATAGTCAAGTTTTAAGACGATTTTTAAAAAAAATTTTTATTGTTGAATTAAAGTTGTAAAATATTTAAATGTTATCTATGTTAAAGAACGAAAAAGTTAATCTAATAACAGTATTTTCTGTTGTTATTACAGCTATTCTTATTAGCATACCCTTGTCTGTTTTTTATGGATATCAAATCTTTACAGGATTGTCTCTCGGATTAATTGTGGGAACTAGTTCATTTTTACTTACGATTTTATCGGGATATACTTTGGCTTTCTTAGCTAAGAAATTTGCTACAAAAAGTTTTAATAAAAAAGGTTTATCAATGGTTAATTTCGTGTTCATGGGAATTAGACTTGGAATTGCAGCAATTATATTTATAAGTGCTGGACTTCTTTTCATGTATTTAAATGCAATAAACCCTTATGCATTGTTGATAGGAACAGGGTTGCCGGTTGCTTCATTTTTTATTCTGCAACTATGCCTTTTATTTAAAGACATTAAACATTCGAAAAAACCAGAAACAAAGGTCAGTTGATAATGGGAGACACATTATTTCAATTTCAAGGCGTTCTGTTAACGATATCAATAGCAACCATTATCTGAGTTATTATTTCAGTAACATTCTATTTAAAGATTAGAAAAGCCGATGCATCAAAAGCACCAGAAGGTTTAGTTTTGTTTATAGAAAAATTCGTTGTAGGTCTTGAGGAAACAGTTGTAGATGTAATGGGGCCAAAATTTAAGTT
>JABAAY010000047.1 GCA_014238525.1 Mycoplasmatales bacterium | reverse complement strand
TGTGGCGGTCTTTGATAGCAAGAGGGATTTCCGATTTTTTCGGCGACTTTCCTAAAAGCAAGCCCGCTACTTACTTATAATAACAAGAGGCCCGACTTATCGGGCTTGCTTCCATCTATAGGTGTTCCCACCTGTTTTTAGTGAATATTCACTAAGACAATAGCTAATATTTACTACTAGCAAGCCTCATTTTTAGTAAATATTAGCTAAAAATACCGATTTTTCAGCATTTTTCCTCATACCAAGTCCTGCGAATTGTTTTTGACTTAAATATTACAAATTTACTGGTAGTTTTGTTGGGTTGATTTATGGGGTGGGATGAGTGATTTAATGCCATACTTATTTTCTCGCTTTTTAAATGCCTCAGTACCACCCTCTAATATTTCGCAAAGATGTTCTCTAATACCCTGAGAGTTTAAAATTATATTTTCTTTCGTATTCTTTTCTTTCGTATTCTCTGCACTACCAGAAATATATTGAAATTTTATACCTCGTGTATTTTTAGAATCCTCTCCATGCTGATTGGCAACAATGACTTCTTCTGCATCAGCGTTTATCACAACATTAGCATTGTGAGTCACTAAAATAATTTGTCTGTTTTTTTTCTTTTGTTTGATATAAGTTACTAACTCATTATAGATTGCTCTATTATCTAAATTATCTTCAGGCTGATCTATTAAAATCGGACATTTTTTACCGCTAAATTCAAGTAATAACTGTAAAATAACAAAGGCTTTCTTACCATCTGACATTTTTTCAAATGTATCATTTTGGAAAATAAGTTGGTAAGAAATAGAAAACCAATTTTCTGTTAATAATCCTTTCGTTAAATCTTGGATCTCTTTATCTGATTTTAATGGAATGTTGTCTGATAATGCTTTCTCAAGAAACTTGTATACATTATCTTCAATTTTGTCTTCATAACCATTTATGAGTTTTGCAATAAAATTTCGACTATCTTGACTTCGTAAATTAATAAAATCATTCAAAAGGTTCTCGCATTTTTCTTTTTCAAACGTCCGTTCTACTTTTATTGTAATGTCTTTATGTTTTAATGAAAAATTTTCTTTGGACGTACTAATTTTCGTAGAATAACTAATATGATTGTCTACAGTTTTTTGAAACAGTTCTTTTTTTTCCTTATTTAATCTGGAAATTTTTTCTTCAATAGCAGTCAATTTGCGTAATTTTTCCTTTTCATCTATCAAACGTTCACTTAGTTCTTGATATTTTTTGTTGTTTGTAATATGTTTTTCTCCTTCTTGAAATACTTTGTGATTCTTTTGCGAGATAATATATCTTTCCTTTTCTTTCTTTATCTTCTCTAGTTCTTCAGATTCTTTAGATAATGCTACTTCCCAAGTTTTATGTGTTTCTTTCTTTATGTCTTCAAAAATATTTTCAATTTGTTTATAGCTTTTTTCAGATAGCTCGTAAAATTTATGAACAAATGATTGATCAAATAGGGTCACCCTCTTTAACTTTTCTATTTCATCTTTATCTTTGTCTAGTTGTTTTAAGAAACTTTCTTCTTTAGAAATATTTGTTCTCATCGATTCAAATTTGTCTAAATCTTCTTTTGAGAAAGTCTTACTTTTGCTTATCTTGCTAATCTTATCTTCTATATTTTTAATTTCTTTTCCTAATCCAGACTTATCTCCTTGTTCTTTTAAAGTTGTGTCATGATTTTTAAGAGTAGCTTGCAGATGAAATAAATCATCAATATTTCCTTGTAAAGTAGCCTTGTTGGCACGGCAAAAGTCATAATAATCTTTTAAAAGATTATTTGCATCCCCTTGCTCCTTGATAATATCTTTAATTAATTTATTTTTTTTATCATGATTGCTTGCTATCGTATGCATATAATTTTGTGGGAAAAATTCTATATCTCTATTTGCATTTTCTTCTTCATCTTGCCACCGAATAATGACATTGTTTAAAATATTATTTATAAATTCTTCTGATTTAATCTCAGGATTAATTTTACTAGCAATTAACTCTAATAGAGTTGATTTTCCTGTGGAACGACCACCGATAATGGTATTTAAATTTGAATTCAGTAAAATCTTTTGTTTACAAAGCTTGTCATTTATATCAACCGATTCAATGACATGATAACCAGCTTTTTCATCTGGTTTATTTTCTTGAATTTTCACCCTTTCTTCAGGTTCGTAAATGATTTGCCTTAGTCCTTCAAATGTTGGATCTGCTTTAATCCATGTAAACTTTTTACCTAAATTCTCTGTTAAATGATCAAAGGAATGGCAATCACTGCATGATAATACTGCTTTGGGTGGTAAGGAAGAATCTTCTCTATCTTTTTCTTTTTTATTAAGAAGAAAATCAACATTATCCTTAATACCAAAAAACATGTCGCAGTCTTTATCTAGCTCTTTTACATTTTCTGCATCTCTTCCGTCGTTCGATTTTGGTCTGCATGACCCGTATCCATGCACTACTCCAACCCTAATGTATTCTCTTTCCGTAAAATTACTGCTTAATATTTGCTTTAAATTATCGATTTTAACCGTAGCTTTTTCATAAGTTATTTCTGCTAAATCTTGAGTTGTGCAATATTTACTTGTTTTGTTTTTGTCATCTGTTGATGTTAATGGAAGTCTTTTTAAAAAATTAGTTATTTTACGAGTTGTTTTCTCTTGATTTGAAAAAATAACATGAAAGTGAATATACTTCCCCTTTTGGTTTTTGAAATCAATCCTAAATTCAATATTTGGGAAGAATCTTTTTTGAGATTCTGGGTATTGCTTTTGAAAAATTTTTATAAATGTAAGATAATTTTCAATAGAAAAATAGTCCGTTATGCCAAAAACTGAAACATCTGTTTCTTCAATTTTTTTACAAAATAATTTCCATTTTTCTTCCTCTGTTTTTGCAGAATATTGGCAATTTAGCTTTGTAAATGGTGTATGGATATGTAAATCCCATTTTCTCCATTCCGAGCCTCTTGAATCTTTCTCATTGTTGCTTCTCATAGTCACTATTGTAATAATATATTAAATTTTTACAGTACCCTCAAATCCTACAACTCCCCCGTAAAAGCCCTCCTCAAGACAGCCTTTTTCAACTCCACTACATTGGCAACTTTTTTACGATATATTTCCTGTAATTCTGTTATTTTTTGATAGAGGACATCTAATTTTTGAACAATACGTTTTTGCTCTGTTAGCGGTGGGATAGGGATGGGTACATGAGAAAGTGCATTGTTAGAAAGCTCTTTAAAAGTAGCTCCTCTACCCAATTG
>JABAAY010000046.1 GCA_014238525.1 Mycoplasmatales bacterium | reverse complement strand
TTATTTTACAAAATATATAAAATATCATTAAAATTGTCCCAATCATTATATTTATATGAGTTTAATGCCTAAAGATAAAATAGAATTGCAATAGGAGCTAAAACACAAATCGCAGGTTTTACACAGCTATGATTTCAGACTATGTAATTGACGCGTTAGCTTATTTTCAATTACATTAGTCTGACTTTTCGGACTACATATCAACCACCTTAAGTAAAATGGCAATAAAACAAAAAAAGAAAATGAAGAAAAAATAAAATCTATAGAGCAAAAAATCACTGAACTTAAAAATAAATTAAATACAGGTCAATCTCAAAAAATCCAAGAATTAGAAAGAGACATAAACACAAAAGAAGCTGAATTGAAAAACAACAGGGAATTAAAATCCCAAAAAGAAGCTTCTGTCAATGAAAGCAAATTTACAGAAAAAAGTTTGCAGACAAAGAAAATAGAGCTAGAAAACAAGAAAAAGGAAACTGATTATTTAGAAAAAGAAGAACAGGAATGGAAGTTAACACAAAAATGTATTGCAAGTGGGATGAACATCAAATTAGAAGAGGCAGTTTTTAGATTAGAAGATATTACTAACAATCTATTGCTTGAAACATATGGAGATAAATTTTCTATTTATTTTCAAACACAAAAAGAATTGAAAAATAAAAATGTTAGAGATAGTTTTGATATTATTGTAAGAGACAACACTAACGACAGCGAGGGAGATATGAATGTGAAGTCTGGAGGAGAAAAAGTATGGCTTAACCTATGCTTAACATTAGCAATTATTCAATATCAAAGTGAAATAAATCCAGAAAAATACTCTACAATTATAATGGATGAGCTGGACGATGGGTTGAGTGAAGAGAATAAAGAAAACTTTTTTAGGTTACTTAACATAATTTCTACAAAATTAGACTTGACAATAATATTTGTATCGCATTATAAAAATAGTAGTATCTTTGGAGATATTATCAATTTTAATGAGATCATAACAAATAGTGGAAATAGAAAAGAAAAAGACAAACAGAAAGGTTGAAGAAAAAAAAGAGAAAAAAATAGCACTGATTGAATCGGAGATTATAGAATTATTCAGTATCAACACTGAAAAACTAACAGAAAAAAGAGAAAATAGAGAAGATTATCACACCAAGAAAACATCCCACAAGATTGATTTACTTGTTCTACTTCAAGAAATTTGCTTCTACAATTACTTCTTGCAAAAACAAAAAAAAATGTATATTTGGATTGATTCTGAAAACAGAGTCAACGAAAACAAAATACATAACATAGCCAATAAAATCATAAAAGACTTCAGAGAACAAATAGAAGTGAATCTTGGAATAAGAAAAAAAGACGAATCTTATAAAAGAGACACGGAAAGTATTTTACGAAGACATCTCTATGGCAATTTTTTTCTAAATAAGCCAGAATTATTAAATAGTATTAAAAGTTATTGCAAAAAATATAACATAACCAATCTTAATTATTTGGAATCTGAATTAGGAATGCAACACAATTATCTTAAAAATCAGTGTCCCAATATTTTATTAAAAGAAATATGATGGATTTTAATAAATACCATGAAACATACTATTGTCTTGTTTCTTTATTAGATGACGATAGGTTATATTCTTTAAGAGGAGCTTTGCAAGGAGATAAAGTTTATTTATCAAGGTGCTGTTCAAATAAAGAAGAAATTTTAAAAGACATAAAAAAAGCAAATGAAAAAAAAAAAACTACTCTTTTGTGTGCAGGAGAGTTTCAGCCTGAAGGATTTAAAAAAATAGATATTACCCAAACAAATAAAATAGAAAAATCTATTGGAATGAGAAAATTGCTAGAAATAGAAAACAGAATTATAAGAATCAAGGCAAAAGGCAACGATGGTTTTAATGAAAGGTTTATGTTAAAAACAGTAAGTATGGAATATGATGAAAACAACAAAAAGAAGTTAAATATAGATTTTGCGGGAATAAGTAAAGGAGTTTTCACAACAATATTGTTTTTTTACTATATCTCCGAGTTAGTTAGATTTGGAGAATTTCCTTTGAAAGAAAACAATGTTTTGAATACAGAGCAACCTAGAAACACTCTTAATTCCCAAAAAATTCAAGGATTGTATAATAAAATCAATTATGAAAAAGACCAATGGCTAGCCAATTAAGTGTTGAAAACATAGACATAGAAAAATTATTTGTGATGGATGAATATCTATCAGACAAACCTTTTTTAGAATATCAAGTGAATGAGTTTGAAAAAAACAGACCTGATTTAATCGCTTATAGGATATACAGCAGCAAAGAATTAGATTGGTTTGTAACTCATAAAGCAGAAAACATTTTTTATGATGAAAATATAAATATTTATAAATATTTAGTTTTGCCATTAGAAGTTGCTGATATAAGAATAGCAATGAAATTAGCGAATGAGTATGTTTTTTAAGGCAAATAAATATTTAACATAATATAAAAAAATGTTGCATTACGACAGATTACCCCCACAAGAAAAACTAACTATAGGTAGTGATGGAGAACCTACTTCTTACCCCAAAAATAAGAATCTAGGCTGTTTTAGTTGGTTTTTAGACAAAGCATTGGAAGAAACTATAATAAAAAAAATAGAAGAATTAAGAAATAGTGAAGATATATTTTTTTCTACCGATGACGATTTAAAACAAAAACTTGAAGAGATTCCAGATTTTTTTAGAACATTCATAGAAAACATTCCCCAGTCCAATAGTTCAGTTATAGAGAAAAAAACAAGGGTTGTTTTTGCAAATTTTTTTGATTTTACAAGTTATAAAAATTCAAAATTTGTTATAAGCAACATTTTTAAATATGCTTTTCCAGACAACACAGATGTTTCAATAAAGGCAGAAGAATTATATTTTTATAAGACTACTGTCAATTATCCAAATGGCGGGTTCACATTATCACAAATAGAAAGTTCAAATTTAAACATAAATGATTTTTTTCAATCAAGCAGACTCCGTCTCACATTAGACATACCAGTAGGATATAGTTTTGTTTATGAAAATTCTTTAAGAGAGATGGTTAAAATTTTATTACCCTTGAATATAATTTTAGAAAACCTAACCTCAACCGTAGCAGAAATTTTAAGATTGAAATTTATATTAAATAATGAAGAGCAAGATCAACCAGAATCAGACGGATTGCATAATTCTTATTTATATTTAAGACAGTCAAAAGAAAACAATGTCTACCATGTAGACCATGAATTAGATATAAAACTGACATTAGACCATATAAAAAGTCAAGATATAACTCCTTATAAATTTGTATTTACTAACCTAAACTCTGTAGATATAATAAAAATTATTGACAGAATTATAGAATTTGTTAAAATAAGATTGGAAACAAATGGAACAAAATCACAAACACAAAAAATAGCTATAAATTGGAATAAAAAAGGACAGGATTTAACAGATTTTTATTTTTTAGATAAAGATGAGTATAAATTTTCTATAGAACAAAAAAATTAACACAGACATAAAAAAAGATGGCAAGAGTAATACCGTTAAGAGATTTTAACCTATCTTTAGCAAAAAGGTTAGTAGGAGATGGGCAAATAGGAACATCGGGAGATGGAGTAGATTATAGCACGGCATTAACCCTAACAGATTTTATTTTTTCAGACAGCACCAATTATGTTGAAGAATC
>JABAAY010000045.1 GCA_014238525.1 Mycoplasmatales bacterium | reverse complement strand
ATATACTTACTAATAGCAAGACTATAACTCTTCGCTCACCCCAAAAATAAGAAACTAAAAATGATAAAACTGAGATGGCTAGAAAAAAATCGAGAGTTTTTGAAATAACGATAAATAAAATAAAATTATATAATAATACTAGAGAAAAAATAGATGATTCCAGAATTACCCATTCCGTTTAATACCACAATTCCTTTTTTTATAATCCCACTAGTTTTTGGAGTTGTTGTTGTTATTTTAAGTATTGTGGGGCTATTAGTTGGATTTTATTTTTCTGCATACTTTTTAGTAATCGAATTGCTGTTTGTAATCATTGCAAGTGCAACAGTAATGAGCGCACTCAACGGAGGAGATAATGTCCTCTCTAACGCAGTAAATACAGGACTCGAATCATTGCTCACAAGTCTTGTAACGGTTGGGGACGCTAATATTGCAGCATTAATTTCTGGTTTATTAGAATATGTGACCTTGATTGTCTCAGAGCTTCTTTACTATGTTCTTTTTCTTCTTGGTGGTGCCATTCTTGCGATAGTTACCTATTTATTTCCACTGCGTTTCTTTTTAAAAAGAGCTAAGCTTCCGTGAACTGTTAACAGAATCGGCGGAGTATTAGCAGGAGCTGCAATTGGAGCTGGAATTGGTTCATACGTAATTCTTCCTTTTTCATATTCCTCTCTTATCGTTGGTGGATCCAGCGAGGCCGGCGAATCTTTCACCGATAATAGCGATATTTTGCAGTTTTTAACTGAAACTTTGGGTATACAATTTCCCGCACTACCCAGTCAAGAAGATTTAGATTTGATTTTGTCTGCTGCAACTTCTTTTCTCGATCTCGGAACTAATATTCAAAATCTTATTACCGACGGAGCCGAAGACCAATCTGAATTTATTGAATCTTTCTTTGCCCCACAGGAGTCTGGGTTTACATTAGAACAGCAACTTGTAAATTCTCTTGTTTTAGTTGTAGATGCGCTTACTTTTAATAACGATAGATTTTTGGTAGATATAGTTGTTGGTGTGATTGAAGCGTTTGGGGGAGAATTACCAAGTGAAATTCGTATTCCAGAATTTATTTTTCAAGGAGTTTTAAGGCAAGTTGTCGAGCAAAGATCACAAAGCATACCTAGTAATATAATAAACACATTTAGAAGCATCTTTGTTGCCCCTAGTGCTTAAGGATATTATGAAAATAGGATGTGATATTCAAAGTATTTCTGATTTTACCAACTTAAAATTGGCATTTAAAATTTTAAGCGAAGAAGAATTGGAACTTTTTAATTTAATAAACTCCGCATCCAGAAAAACTGAGTTTCTTGCCGGAAGATGATGTGCCAAAGAAGCTATTTTAAAAGCCACCGATAACAAAGTAAAATTCAAAGATATTTGCATAGTTTATGAAAATAAAAAACCTTTTTGAAAAAACCCCACTAACTATAAAGTTTCTCTATCTATATCGCATTCCAAGGATTATGCGATGAGTGTGGCGATAGTTGAATAACTTATTAATTTGTTATACTTTTATTGATGAAAAATAAAATATTTGTTATTCCCCATACACACTGAGATAGAGAATGATATTTTGCAAAAGACGACATTGACATCTTAATGGAAGATAATTTACAAGTTATTGTGAACTTTGGAACCAAAACAAAGCTTAAAAACTTTTTATTGGATGGACAAACGTCTTTACTAGAGGAATTTAGAGATGGTTGTCCTGTTCTTTGAGGCAATATTAAACAACTACTTACAAACCAGACACTTCTTACTGGGCCGTGGTTTTCACAACCAGATTTTTTTAGTACATTAGGAGAATCAACTATTCGTAATTTAGAAATTGGAAAAGAGTTCATGGACAGATACGGACTATCGACAAAAACCATTTATAGTCCTGATTCTTTCGGGTTTCCTGAAAATTTACCCAGCATTTTTAGTCATCTTGGTTTCAAAGAATTTGTTTTTTGAAGAGGAGGCTCCTACGATGAGTTGCAAAAAACGGTTATTCAAAATTGAACAGCACCCGGCGGAGAGTCAGTAAAAAGTTTTTGTTATTACTACGGATATTTTATGTTGGGCGCATATTTTCCATACACAGAGTTAAAGGAAGAACTTGCGGCAAAAAGAGATAATCTTGATAATGTTGAAATACTTGACGAATGAGTTGACAGGTTTATTCTAGAAGCTAAAAATATGATTGACAATATTTCGGATAAAACTTCGGATGTTAAGCATAAGATGCTTGTCCCCTTGGGTGGAGATCAAGCACCGATAACATCATTAATTCCTAATTTTATAGAAAAAGTAAACGAAAGAGATCCTGAAAATGAATGAATCGTTTCTAATTTTGCAACCTATTTCAAGGAAATTAAAGGCGCAAAGCTAAGCAGTTTCACTGGTGAATTAAAAACTCCATATCGCGGACGTATTCACAAAACCATCACATCGCATAGATACGATATTAAAAGAGAAAATAGATATATTGAAATTTTGTTATACAACATCTTGGAACCTTTGGCGGTTATTTATAAGCAAATTTTCACTAAATTTGAATTAAAAGGAAATTTTGAAAGAGCTGTCAGATTTTTACTTCTTTCTCAAGGCCATGATAGTATGGGTTCTTGTTGCACAGACTCAACAAATGAAGATATATTATCGCGTTTAAAAAGATCAAAGGCGATTATTGGAAGTTATGTTGAGTTAATGAAAAAGAAAATTGCAGAAGCTAGCAGAGCGAAAGGAAATGACTTATTCTTTTATAATTTTTTACCTACTAAACGTGATGTCATTGCAAAAGTTAATATCTTCAGCAGGCTTGAAAATTTTAAAATATTTGCTGATCAAAAAGAAATTGATTATCTAATTTTAAAAAAAGTCGCTATTAAAGAAGGATTTGATTACGAGTATTACGATAATTACAACGAATACGACGGATTTAAAACAAGAATTTTATTGAAATATCCTTTTGATGGTTTGGGTTATAAAAAACTAAAAGTCATAGAACATAAAAGTAAAGAACGTAAATACTTAGGCGAAAAAGCTGACCGTATTGAAAATTCTCACTACAAAGTTTGAGACAATGGGGAGCAATTATTTATTAAGTTTAAGAAGGAAAAAAGAACGATTTCCTTGAGATTATCGTGTGTCTTTAATGATGGGGATGCATACGATTTTTCCCCTTCAAGAAAATACAATAAAGAAATTGTGAGAAGATTACATCTCCACCAAACAGACTACAAAAATGCTAACGAATACGGATACGTTAAATTTGACTGAGATGTTAGCTATTATCGCGAACCTGATTTAGCAACAACAAATTTCCAAACATACTTCGTCAGAGTGAAAGTTATTGATGAACACATATTTTTTGATATGGATACTTATAATGCTTCTACAAATTCAAAATGAACACTAGATGTAACGCATTGAATTCCAAATCCTAAAAATTCCTATGCTTCTCAACATTTTGTTTATTCTAAAAGAAAAGTCAACGATCCACAAACCAAAACTTGAAAACAACACAAGTATACGGAGTATCCTGCTGAAATCAACACCAACGATGGAATTATTTTCCTTAAAGACAAAACTTTAGAGAAAGCTCTTGCGGTGTTCACTTTTGGGAATAACGAGTATGAAATTTGCAAAAAAACAGGAAAAATAAAATTGACATTATTTAGGACTTGTGAAGTACTTGGTAAATCTAATTTATTGTGACGTCCAGGACGTGCATCAGCTTCAGAAGCCAAATATAATTACACTCCTGA
>JABAAY010000044.1 GCA_014238525.1 Mycoplasmatales bacterium | reverse complement strand
ACAAAATGATGAAAAAGAACTTGCCGAACATACAATGCTTGTTGATTTAGGTAGAAATGACATTGGAAGAGTTTGTGATTATGGAACAGTGAAAGTAAAAGAATTAATGGAAATTACTTCTAACCTTTCGGTTGAGTTTTTGATTAAAATCAGAGATTTAATTCTGGCTGTGGAGAGGGATTCTAAGACAAATAACGAAGGAAATAAAACTTTTAGATTTTCATCGTTAAATTTATTTATAATCAATAGGAACGAAATTTATGAATAAAATTTACATCGAAATTAGAAACTCAATACTTGGCATCTTTGATAATTATCTTTTGAATGCAGCCATCAAAAGAGATCGAGAATTATTAGATGCAGTTTTAAAAAGTTTAGGCTGTTTATATTACATCGAAACGCAATACTCAGATGTTATTACAAAAAAATATTTTAAAAAGATTTCCAATTTTATAGCAACTTTTTTAAGACACGAAATTGATGTTCCTTCATTCAACAATGAAGAAATGGACGAAGATGAAATAATTGCAACACACAACTTTTTGTATGTGTACATTAAAAATATATACAAACTATCTAAATCATCGTTTTGTAAAGAATTATCTAAAGATGAAATGGAACGTATTTTTAGTGGTAAAAGCAAAGATTCGTTTGATTTTGATTCCAAAACAAGCAGCATGGATGCTGAAAAAACAACTATTTTGAGGCCAGCAGGCGAACAGCCTTACAGTCGCCCTTCCAACATTCCAACAGGAAGTGGTTATAGTGATAATGAAAACGAGGTCTTGATTAAAAATGCCCAAGGAGGCGTAGTATTAAATACAAATTTCTATCCTTATGATAAAAAGCCTAAAATTGTTCCAATTTTAAAAACTGTTTTTGCTAGTATGAGCGCCCTTATTTCATTGTTTTTCTTTATAACTTTGATATTTTACATCGCTACACAAACACTTTTAGCACCTCTTGACACTAACGGAATGAACGTTAATGTTATAACTGCTTATTTATGACCAGCATTTGAAGGTCTTATTTTTGGTTATTTTGCTTTTACCTTTTTCAAACCTACTAAAATAAGTAGAGTGAAATATACCATTTCGATTCTCTGAGGAGTTTTCATAATAATGAATTGTATTTTTAGCATTTTAATAGTTGCAATACCTACAGGCCAAGAATTTGTTCGTCAATCTGCAGACGCTAATGCACAACAAATGTCTACAATCACAGGATTTAATATCATAAATATTATTTTATTGGTTTCCATAGTGGTATCTATTTTCATAGTTGGAGTAACAATGTTAAGCAATCCGAAAATTAATAGAGAAAAATTAATGAAATTGGTTGAAGGACAAAATCAACGTAATAATTTTCCAAATCCATTCAATAATTTTGGACCTCCACCATCTTCACCACCTCCTCCGCGACAAACGGATAAGGAAAAAGAAAAAAAGACTACTGGAGAACCCGAAAAAACTTTAAATTCTAAGTCTAGTAGCAATAGTAAAGCACCAATATCTAAAAAGAATTCCGTTAATAAAAAAGAAGTTAATAAAAAGTCTGATAAGAATTAAATTATTTTAAAGAAGCTAAATGTTTCGCTAATCTCGCCTTTTTACGAGAAGCAGTATTTTTTTTGTAAACGCCTTTTGTAACAGAAGCATCTATTTTCTTTTGTGCAAAGTTAAAAATTTCTATAGCGTCTTTTTTCTTTGTTTGTGCCAAAGTATTTTTTATACATGTTTTAATTTCAGATTTAATGCTTTTATTTTTAGCTTCGCTCTTAGCGTTAGTTTTAGTTCTTTTAATTTTTGATTTGATTTGTGGCATAAGTCTTTTAATTATATTAAATTAATTTCAAAATGGACAATTATTTAATATAATTTAATTTAGAACACTAAGGAGTTATGATGAACGACAACAAATCAAACAAAAATAATGAAACAGAAACAGCCCCTCTAAAGCAAGTAGTACGAGGACTTACTGATGCAAGTCTAGGAGTAGTTAGTTTATTTAAGAGTACAGCAAAGGCCACTACTAAATGAGCCAAAAAGAATCACGTAAAAGAAAAGGCGCTAGTAGTTAAAGACAAGACCATAGATTTTTCAAGAAGTACACAAGATAAAATCAAAAGTAAAACAGAGGATATCAAAGAAAAAAGACAAATGAAAAAATCTGAAAGAGTTGCAAAGAAACAGGAAAAACAGGATAAATAAGTATTGTGAAAAATACATCCTCATCCAAAAAAACTGAGAAACTGCCAGAAACGACTAATCCAGCATCTCACCCGATACAATTAGACGTCGATATTACTTATACAGAAAAGCATAAAAATCACGCCTCTAACAAGGTTTATAAATTTAAAACTAAGTTAAGCAACAGTTATAAAAAAAACCAAAAACTAATTAAAAAATTGGAAAATATTTTAGAAGAAATTGAATAATGCCCGAGAAAAAAAGAGGATCACGCCGAATAAAAGTTTGGATGAACGGAAGAGGAATACAACCTAAAAAGAAATTTTGTATTACTAATGTTATTTTTATTGCCGTTATTTTTGGTTTTTGAATTACAAGTAGCACAGTTTCGCTAGTTACACTAATTGTATTGTTTAGCGAGTATATAGCAGTTCCCAACAACGCATCCAGTGTTCTCTTTTTTCTTAATGTTTTCGTTTTAAATTTACTGGTTTATTGAATTGTTTCTTCAGCCTTGTTTTATTACATGTTAAATATCTTGAGACATAATTTCTTCTTTTTAACAAAAAAAATTGGTCATTTAAAAGAAGGAACTATACTTAAACTTCAATCAACTGTTTTTTTATATTTAATTTTGAATGCATTATGAATACCCATTATGTTTACAACATTTCATGAAGAAGCCGTAAGAGCAATAAACGAAGCCAATGCAATTAGCGGTAGTACAAGTCAATTTGGCATTTATTTGGCACGCGCGTTTAGTTATGTATTTCTGTCATTCCATGTAGTTGATGTTTTGCTGGCGTTTGGTTTATTAATTAATAATGTTTTTGAGAAAACCGATATTTCAATAAGCGAAACATTAAGTCAGAAAGAAAGCAAAGTTTAATGAATACAGCATACATAGTATTGGCAATTTTCCTATTTGTCTTTTCCATTCACCGAATAATTAGTGTGGTAGCAGTCATTTCTTACTTCATTTTGTTTGTAACCGAGAATGAGTAACTTTGTTTTTATAGGCACCGGCATTTTTGCCGGGCAAATTGTTCAAGGATTAATAAAGAACGGCCACAAACCAGAATTAATTATTTCTAAAACTTCATCTGTTAAAGAAGACAAACAAAACAGTGTGAAAAAAATTGCTTTTGAAAACAAAATTCCCTTTTTAGAATGTCAAAATACATCAGAACTTAACACCGTTATAAAAGCCATGCCTGCTAATTCAGATAAATTTGCAATATTGTGCTCATTTGGTCTAATTATTCCACAAAACATCATTAGTTTTTTTAACAACAGAATATACAATGTTCATCCTAGTTTACTACCAAAATATCGAGGTTCTAACCCAATATGTTCTGCCATAATGAAAAACGAATCAAAAACAGGCATTTCAATCATTCTTTTAAACGAAAAAATGGATGCTGGCAACATCATCTATCAAAGATCAATCACCATAGAAGAAAACGATGATTACGAAATTGTCAACAGTAAATTGTTAAAAATAACTAATGACTTTCTTCGAGAAGAATGAAAAAGTATTAAAAATTTTATAGATCAAAAGGTTGATAATCATAGAGAAGAAGTATTTACAGAAGGTGGTAGACTTAGATTAGAAA
Source organism: Mycoplasmatales bacterium (assembly GCA_014238525.1). GTDB lineage: Bacteria > Bacillota_I > Bacilli_A > Mycoplasmatales > JABAAY01 > JABAAY01. Next base: position 9 of record JABAAY010000044.1, on the reverse strand, counting down.
GACAAGGCA
>JABAAY010000043.1 GCA_014238525.1 Mycoplasmatales bacterium | reverse complement strand
TTAAAAAGTGAGAAAGTGGTCATTACACAAATGGAGAAAAACAGGCAAAAATTCCACTGCCTAAAGAAATATGATAAATCCACTACCTTATATAAAGAGGGCAAATGACCACGGTTATGCAATTCCACACTTTAACATTCACAATCTTGACAACATGAGAGCTGCGGTTGAATCTGCGAAGAAACTGGGAAGTCCTGTTATTCTTGCAGCAACACCAAAAACTATTGCTTTCTCGGGGTTGGAGTGTTTGATTGCTATAGCAAATAGTCTAGAAAAAATTCATAATATTCCTGTCGCTTTTCATTTAGATCATCACACTGATGTTGATTCAATAATGAAGGGCATAGACATGGGTATAAAATCAGTAATGATCGATGCTTCGAAACATGATTTTGAAAAGAACGTAGAAATGACTAAAAAAATAGTTGATTACGCCAAAGGAAAAGATGTTTGTGTGGAAGCAGAAATTGGAATTATTGGTGGTGTTGAAGACAACATAAATGTTGCTGAAGAGGATGCAAGATATTCTGTTCCCGAAGATGTCGTAAAGTTTGCAAAACTTACTGGTGTTGACCTTGTAGCTCCATCATTTGGAACAGCTCACGGCATATATAAGAAAAAACCAATTTTAAAAACAGAGATTCTTACAGAAATAAAAAAATTAGATTCTTCTCTTCTTCTTGTTTTGCACGGAGGAAGTGGGTTGGATGACGAACAATTTATCGAGTCTATTCAAAAAGGTGTTTCAAAAGTTAACATTGGCACCGAATTAAAAAAACCAATGGTTGATGGCATAAGAAACTTTTGAAAAGAAAAGCCCAACGAATATGACCCTAGGTTTTATGTTCAAGCTGGTGTAGACAACCTTAAGAAAACAATTGAACAAAAAATAAACCTTCTTGGTTCCTCGTTTACTGTATAATTTTTCCTATTTAAATCAATAAAAAAAGCTGTCCTTTGGGTCGGTTTTTTTTTATTTTCGATCATTTTATTGTGTTGTTTTCCCACAAAATTAAGAACAATTTCACATAAAAATTTGTTTCCAAAAACATCAAAAGAAATTGTTTTTTTATTGACAATACAAAAATTTGTTAGGAAAAACAAAAACAGAAAATAGAATAAAAGAAAAAAGAAAAGTAGTGGGAAAGTGGTTATTTTTATTGTCAACAAAATGTCAATAACTTTTATAGCAAGAAAATCTCTTTTTGCTTATGTATAATTTAATAACAATGAGTGAACATTCCTACAGTTTATTTTGAGAAAATGCAAAAGCTTTCCTAGCAAAGCGCATTGCTGATGAAAATGTTACAAAAATATACCTAGAAGAAGGTGAATTGGTTGGAATAGAAGATAAAAAAATATTCATAAAGTTCGAAACAGAGCTTGCTAAGAACTTGTTTGATGGTTTTTATAACCAAGACCTTTGCTTAGCAATAAAAGAGACAATGCAAAGCGATTTTGAACCTTTTTTGTTTACAACGAAAGAGTGGGAGCAAGAACAAGAAAAGAAGAGTGGGAAACAAAATTATTATTTGTCTTCTTCAATGATCAACAAGGACTTAACCTTCTCTAGTTTTGTTGTTGGAGACTGTAACAACGCTGCTTATTCAGCAGGACAACAGGTTGTCAACAATTTAAAGAACCCTTTGTGAAACCCTATATTTATTTATGGAGACAGTGGACTTGGAAAAACACATATTCTATCAGCTGTGTACAACGAAATCAAAAGAAAACACTCGTCGGCATCTGTTTTATTTATGAACGGTTCCGATTTTGCATCAGCAATTTACGAGGCTTTAAACCACGGGTCTGTTTACTTAGAAAAACTGAAAAAAAAGGTGTCGTCCTTATACGATGTTTTTATAATCGACGATGTTCAGTTTCTCGCAAACAAACAAAAAACATCCGAAATTTTTTACCACCTGTTTAACTCTTTTGTTCAAAAAAAGAAACAAATCATTCTTGCTTCAGACGTAATACCTGACTCTCTATCGGGTTTCAACCAACGAGTAATTTCAAGGTTTAAGCAAGGGCTTTCAATTGCTGTTGAATCGCCTGGTGCTGAAACAGCAATAAAAATAATAAGAAAAAAAATAGAATACCAAAAAAGAACTTCCGGAGAAAGAGATTTAAATTTTGACTTTACAAACGAAGCTGTCTCTTTTATTGCGTCCCGTTTCAATGAAAATGTAAGGTCGTTAGAGGGTGCAATAAACAGAATGGTTTTTTGAAGCATAATGAACGACCAAAACTTAATAACTTTGCCTTTGGTTGTCGACGCGCTAAAAGACAAAGTTAGTTTTTCTCATCAAACAATAAGCCCGAAAAACATAATTAAGTTTGTTAGTGAGGAGACTGGCATATCCGCTGTTCAAATAAAGGGTTCTTCTAGAATAAAAGCAATAGTGAGTGCAAGACACTTAGCTATGTCGTTAATAAAAGAGGTTTTAGATCTTCCTTTTGCACAAATAGCTCACAATTTTAATGGAAAAAACCATTCTACTGTGATGGCGGCCGTTAAGAAAACGGAGCGAATGAAAAAGCAAGACATAAGGTTTAAGTCCTATTTCACACTTCTTGTTAACAAAATAAAAAACTAATTTATTCCTTTTCTTTTTCCTCCTTTGCTTTTTTTTAGTTTTTAACATTTTTTCGTTACTAATAATAATAATAAATATAATATAACTATCTTTCCTGTTTTTCGGAAGTGGTGTTGCAAAAAGATTCCAAAACAAAAACTATTTTTTATAAACCTTAAATTATATTTGTTTTAAGAATATTCTGTTGTATAATCATAAATGCCCACTTCCATGCTGTTTCACGGAGGTGGGTATTTTTTACTATCGCTGTGGCAAACCACATTTTAAAAAACAAAAACCCGTCTCTCTCTTTATTAAATAAAAAAATAAACAAACCCGGCACCTTTCGTTCTCTAAAAACCAAGAGTTTTCGATGTTTCATTCTTGTTTTCAACTGTTATTCCCTTTTTTCTGTTTTTAATTGATAAAATAATATAAAACACATTTAAAGGAGAAAAATGAAAATAAAAGTACAATCAGGAGAAGCGGCAGTAGTTGAAAAAATAAAAAAACTATTTCCGGCTATTCCAGAAGACAAAACAATAAGTAAAAAAGGACTAACAGAAAAAGAAGCAGAGGTCGCTATTAGAATTTATTCCAATATCGTTTTACTTCATAAGTTTTTAAAGTTATTTATTATTATTCACTTAGTAATTATATTTTTTGGTTGGGCGACCGCGATAGTTCCCTTCTTATACAGATCCGCACTAACAAAGATTTTAGCCGCAGTCAAGGAAAACGGATACGTTGCTTTGAAAGACCACGTTGATACCCTTAAAAAATGAAAAAGAATTAGCTTGTTCTACGGAACATTCACAGTTAAAGGTCTTTCCACAATAATTGTGAAAGATGCAAAAATTCTTGTTCCTAAAGTCAAAAAAACACCAGAAATTGAAAAAGGGTAACCGTGGATAAAAAAAGCAACACGCCAAAACCTGTTGCTCAAAAAACACCAGAAAACCTAGAAGAAGCACTAAAGTTTTTGCAATGAGCAAAAACATATACGGTTGTGGTTTTGATTATTTCTGTTGTTTTCTTCTTTCTTTTCTTTTTTCTTTATATTCCTGTTCTTGCAATAAGGCTTTACCAAATAAACAAACTCCTTAAAGAAATAGAAGAAAAAGGAACAGCGATTTTGAAGCAAAAAAAAGAATTCTTTTCGGCTTGAGCCATTGTTTCTCTTGTTTTTGGTCTTTCTGGAACAGGAACCTCTTTCATTCCCGCCGCCTTCTTTTATCTAGCTTACAATAAAATAAATGAAGAAACAATAAGAGAAAATTCGCGAACGAAAACAAAACCACCCACCCAGAAGTTACAGCTCGCTTCACCGGAAAAGAGTTCAGT
>JABAAY010000042.1 GCA_014238525.1 Mycoplasmatales bacterium | reverse complement strand
CCATTGCTAAAGATGTTGCCAAACTATTGAATATTTTCCCTATTAATTCTGGTATTTTGTACAGAGTTATTGCGTGTTATGCGTACAGCAACAGTGTTAGCGTAGAAGAAATAGTAGTAAGTAAGTTGACAGACGAATTTATAGAAATCTCTGATGACTTTAAAATTCAAGGTCTTGGCGAATGCAAAAATTTATACAGCCAAGATGCAGGTTTTATAAATATGTTGATTGCTGTTTCTTCTTGCGTTCCAATACGCGAGTACATTGTTAAAACACTACAAAAATGAGCAAAAGAAAAATCTATAATAATGGAGGGTAGAGATATCGGCACGGTAGTTCTACCCGATGCAAAACTAAAAATATTCTTAGAAGCGAATGTAGCTATAAGAGAAGCAAGAGCTTTAGAAAGAAGTAAAAATAATAACAACATTCAATCTAGCACAACCGCTGATAACAAAGAACGAGATAACAAAGATTGAAAAAGGCATTTGGAAACTGCTTTCAATTCTGAGGAATATATTCACATCGACACTACAGATCGAAACAGTAAGGAAGTTGCTCAAGAAATAGCAAATCTTGCAAAAAAAATATGGAAATAGCAATTATAGGAAAACCTAATGTTGGAAAGTCCACTCTTTTTAATCGATTGATAGGGAAAAGAGTCGCAATTACAGAAAAAGTTGCCGGAGTTACAAGAGACAACAACAAACGCCCTTTGGTGTGAAAAGATAAATCAGTTAACATTTGAGACACCGGAGGACTATTTGACGACGGCGTATATTCTGATCACATATACAATAAAATTAATCAATTATTAAAGGATATTGATTTAGTGTTTTTCGTTATTGATGGAAGCAAACCACTAGACAAAAGAGATGAAGCAATTGCCAATCTTCTTAGAAAATGTGATGTTGCTGTTTGATTAATAATAAATAAGTTAGATAAAATTAGTGATGCCAACACATATACAGATTTTTACACACTGTCTTTTGATAAACACTATTTCATAAGTTCAGTGCACGGAAACGGTACAGGACTTTTATTAGACGATGTTTTTAATTCTGAAACTTACCTTTCTCAATCCAAAGATATTGATAAAAATTTCTTCAGAATTATAATTTGCGGACAACCAAATGCTGGAAAATCTTCCATTTTTAATATCTTAATTAAAAACGAATTATCAATTATTTCTGAAATACCCAATACAACAAGAGATAGCATTGCTGCACAATACATGTTACCTGACCAAAGTGTTGTTGAATTTGTGGACACCGCTGGGATGAAAAGACCCGGCAAAGTTAAAGAAAAAGTTGTGAAATACAGTGTCTTAAGAACTCTGGAAAATTTACAAAAAAGTGATCTTGCTCTTTTGATAGTGGATTGTACACAAGGAATGACTCACCAAAATTTACGAATTTTGGGCTATGCAGAAGAACACAAAGTTGCAACCGTGATAGTTTTCAATAAATTTGATTTATTAGAATTCTCCCAAAAAGAAAAAAAAGAAATCATAGATAATTTTAGGAAAAACTATCCTAATTTAGTTTGAATGCCTGTTATCTTTGTTTCGACTTTTAATGTAAAAAGTGTTTCGAAAATAACAAAATTGATCATAGAAATTCGCGAAAATCTTAACACAAAAATTCCCAAAAACGTTCTTAATAGATTAGTGAAAAAGATTTTATTTCTACAGAGCGCCGTTAATCCCGCCAATAGCACTACTATTAGTCACGGGTACCAAATTGATGAAAAAAACAGGATGAAATTTTTGTTCTTTGTTAGAGGAAGAAAAGAAATGCATTTTAGTAGAAAACGATTTGTTGAAAACGAAATGCGAAAAAATCTTCAAATTAAAAACATCCCCTTTATCGTCAAATTCAAAAATTCAAGATAACACCTTTCAAACAGTTGTTTATGTAGTAATATAAATTTTATGATTAATGACAAGATTTTATTTATTGGGTTCGGCGCATACGGAAGTGTTTTGGCGAACGTTGCTTCCCATAACTGTGACAATGTGAGTGTTTGAGACATAAATAGGAAAAAATTAAATGACTTTAAAAATACAAGAGTACTACCAAATCTATTTGATTACTACGAGTTTAGACAAAATATTAATGTTATCGAAGATTTTGAAGAAGCAGTAAAAAACTCTAAATACATAGTTTTATCGGTCCCTTCTAAAAATATTATCGATGCTATTGGACAACTAAACAAATCTTTGCACCACAAAGTACACATAATATCCATCGCCAAAGGATTTGTCCCAAACACAGAGCAATCGGTATACGATTTAACAAAGGATAATTTAAAGAAGGAATTACAGGGCAGTTTTTCAGTTTTATCAGGACCAAGCCATGCAAGAGAAATAATCGAGGGTAAACTTACTGGAGTAAATGTAGCTTCTGATAATAAACAAGTAGGAAACGCAATATGCAGCATTTTCACAACTGAAAATTTTTATGTCAAACAGATTCCAAACATTCAGGAATTAATTTTTTGTGGCGCTTTGAAAAACGCCTATTCTGTTGGTGCAGGATTAATAAGAGCTTTGTATAATTCACGAAACACAAGTGCTTTGTATTTAAACAAAGCTTTTAATGAAATGAAACATGTTTTGAGAGTTTTAGGTATGAATCCAGAAATTGCTTCTGAATTGTGCGGACTGGGAGATCTAATTGTTACGGGAACAACCAAGATGTCTCGAAACTATCGTGCAGGGTTTGAATTTGGTACTCACAAATCAGCTATAAGAATATTTGAAGAAAGTCAAACAAGCACAATTGAAGGAATACACTCAATAAGTGTCTTACGTAAAATTTTGAAAAAAAGAAAAGAGAAAGCTCCGATTATCGACTCTTTATTTGAAGTGTTGTTTAGAAGAAAAAATACCGATATTTTCAGTAAAATTTTAATTAAAAAGTAGATACATAAAGGTTTTTATGTTAATATACCTAATATAAATATATTCAAAGGAGAAAAAATGAATAAAAAATACTTAATACAAGAGGTAGCAGAAGCTACAAACATGTCCAAAGTGGACACAACAAAAGTTATTGATTCCTTTCTTGAGTCAATTGAAAAATGCTTAGTTAAAGATGAAAAAGTCGCACTAGCAGGATTCGGAATATTTTCTGTTACAGCAAGAAAAGCACGTATGGGAGTTAACCCTAAAACTGGTGAAAGAATTCAAATTGCTGCTTCTAACGCTGTTAAGTTCAAATCTTCAAAGAACTTAAAAGAATTAGTTAACAAGTAATCTGGTTTTTCCATTACTAGAAAACAACCACATTTCATAGTTTTATGATAGAAACAAATACATTAATAGTTATTGGTGTATTTGTTTTTGTCTTTATATTCAGTATTTTAATGGGTATTGGTTCACATTATTTCTTTCGCAATACATATGAAAAATTTACTAAATACACCACAATATTTACTAAATCCGGTCAAAGAGTTGCAGAAGAAATTCTAAGCTTAAAAGGTGTTTTTGATATTCAAGTAGAGAGAGTCGAAAGGCATTTAAGTGATAACTTTAACCCTAAGTCACAAATCATCTCTCTATCTTCAGAAGTATTTGCGAACAACACAATTAGTTCACAAGCAGTTGCTTCACACGAAGCATTTCATGCTATTCAATACAAAACACAATCTAAATTATTAAGATTTAGAACTTGGCTTGTCCCGTTTGTGGGAGTTGCCAACTTTTTACTATTAGGAATAATAGTAATAGCATTATTTTTTACTCCATTCTCACTATTTGAAAACATTCCTTTAATTTCTGCTTTTATTGTTATTGACTTTGTTTTAGTGTTGTTTCAAGGAGTAAGTGTGATTACTGAAATAGACGCATCTTCAAGGGCGATTAAGTATTTTAAGGAGACGCACTCTCTTACGAAAATAGAACTAACAGCATTTAAAAAAGTATTGGCGGCTGCGGGGACCACTTATGTTTCTGGATTTTTGAGCGCCATACTTACATTAATTCCCTTTATTCTTATAATAACCTTGAATTTTAGCTAGGATTTATTTAAAATATACACATGTTAGATTTAATTCATTATGTCGATCTCAAAAAAGTATTGATTGAAATTTATAATAAACTTGGAATTATAGAGGATGAATTGGTATTCATCTTACTTACATATTCCGATAATCAGGAAAAGGGATT
>JABAAY010000041.1 GCA_014238525.1 Mycoplasmatales bacterium | reverse complement strand
GGTAGGCTTTTACCCTACCAACAAGCTAATGTAGCGCATTCTCATCACTATGCGAAGCAAACGCTCCTTTAACAATAAGAGTTGCCTCCTATTGCCTATTGGGTATTAGCCATCGTTTCCAATGGTTATTCCCATCATAATGGTAGATTAAATACGTGTTACTCACCCGTTCGCCACTAGAAGTAAACTTCTCGTTCGACTTGCATGTATTAGGCATGCCGCCAGCGTTAATCCTGAGCCAGGATCAAACTCTCGTTTAAGATTTATTTAAATTGTTGGGTTAGTTTTTTAATTCAAAACTTACACTTAAATGTCAAAAAACAAAATTGCCAAAGGCGAACATTATTATAGCAAATATTTTTAACATTTGTGGTAGTTTTTTTTACTATATATTTAAAAGAGTGTTTGTTAATTTATTAGAAACTAACTCTTTACTATTGTTGTTTTCAAAAAAAAGATTTTGAGGATTTTTCAAATGCTTTTTAAATCAAGTTTTCTGTTTTTTCACGAGTTGGATTGTCTTTAAAGAGATTATTTCCGACATTTCATCAAATGTTATGCTTTCTTTTATAAAATCAAGACATGGCTTTACACCGATGATTTTTGATAAATTGTTATTTACTATATCATGAGCATTGTTTCTTATTTCTTCAATCAGTCCTTGTTTTATCATTTCAGATGTTCTGAGCATAATCATTTTTTTATGAAACGATTTTTCGATATCACAAAAAAATATTTGTGTTTCGTAGTAATCCTTATCTTTGTTGGTCTCAGTTTTACATTGATTTTGCATTTTTTCTCACAAAAAAATGTTCTGTTTTCTATTGTTAAAACTTAATTTTTGTTCTAAATTATTCTTTTTTAAATCGTCAAACATCCCAAGATACCTATCTTCAGAAACATTATTTGTATTAATTTTTCTTTCAAAATGAAATTTGTAATCTTTAATAATCGAATTTAAATACAGTCCAGAACCACCGACAAGGAATATGTGTTTTTTTTGAACCAGTAACTTATCTATTAAATTTCGCACTTCTTGTTGGAATGTAAAAACATTGAGTACTTGACTTTCCTTTATTGAGCGATCGCCGTACAAATAGGTGTTTGTATGTGCTAGTTCTTTTGGAGTCGGCTGGTTAGTTATTAACGGAATTTCGCGAAATGTTTGGAAAGGATCGCAATTAATAATGTGGATATCTTTTTTTTTAGAGATTTCAAAAACTATATAATTTTTAAACGAACAAGTAGGGCCTGCAATAACATATATCATGTTAGTTGCACTTTTCTGCCATTAAGGAGAAATTTAAAGCTTTGGTTATTCTTAATTTTATAATTTCACCAATATCACTCTTATCTCCGATAAAATTTACAACATTATTGTTTGCATCATGACCAGACAAGAAATTATGATCATTTTTACTATGGCCATCCACTAAAACTTCAACTTCTTTTCCAATTAATTTTTCTTTATTTTTTTTTGAATATGTTGTAACCTTATCGTTTAATGCATAAAGTCTTTTGTATTTCTCATCCATCGTAACATTGTCTGACATGCTTGCCGCAGGAGTGCCCTCGCGTTGCGAATATATAAATGTATAGGCATTGTCGAATTGAATGATGTCATAAATATCTAATGTGTCTTCGAATTCCTCTTTCGTTTCGTTAGGAAAACCGACAATGATGTCTGTTGTTAAACTTAGGTTAGGAACGATCTTTTTCAAATTTTCTGTAATTTCCAAATATGTCTCTCTTGTGTTTCTTCTTGACATTCTTTTTAAAACACTTGAGCTGCCTGATTGCATTGGTAAATGAACGTGAGGCATGATATTTGAGTACTGCGCAATGGTTTCCATTAGTTTAATTGGAAAATTTCACGGATTGCTTGTTGTAAATCTAATTCTTTTTATCCCTGTGTCTGCAACTAATTTCAATAATTCAGTAAAGTCAACATCTTCCTTTAAATCTTTCCCGTAAGAATTGACATTTTGTCCCAAAAGGCAGATTTCTTTATATCCGCTTTCTACTAGTCCTTTAATTTCTTCGACAATAACTTTAACAGGACGACTACGTTCCTTTCCTCTTGTGTATGGAATAATGCAATACGTACAAAAGTAATTGCATCCGTACATAATATCTACTCAGGCTTTAATATGTGATTCTCTACTACTAGGTAAGTTTTCAATAACATGACCTTCTTTACTTCAAACTTCTATTACAGATTTAGTTGTAAAAAGGGCTTCCTCTAAAAGTTGAGGCAGGCGATAAATGTTGTGAGTTCCAAAAACGATATCTATATAGGGGATTTTTTTTAGAATTTTATTTATGACGGCGGGTTCTTGTGTCATACAGCCAGACAGCGCAAATAAAACATCAGGTGTTTTATATTTAATTTTTTTCAGCAGGCCAATTTCTCCAAAGACTTTTTTTTCAGCATTTTCCCTTACAGCACATGTGTTTAACAGCAAAAAGTCAGCAGATTCAGCTTGCATAGTTCTTGTGTATCCTATGTCTTCTAAAATTCCCATGATGTGTTCGCTGTCTCTTTCATTAGCTTGACAACCATAAGTTCTAATGTAATATTTTTTATTTTTCCCATAATCAACAATATTTGCAGGAAGAGAATACAAATCGTAATATACTTCCGGTTTCTTGAATCTTTTATGTGCAGACTTTAAGACAGGAAGTTCGTTTGTTTTGTATGCTTTATACAGTCAATTATTGTTTTTCATATTTTTTTTGTGGTGTAATACTTATTGTATGATGCTTGCTAACTTTTTTTGTCTTTTCGTTAATTTCTAATACTCATGCATTAAATTGTCCTTCAGTATTTGATTGAACAAATCTAGCTGGCATGTTTGTCTTCATTTTATGAAGTACAGCTTCTTGATCGGCACCTATAATTCCGTCAAATGGTCCTGTCATCCCTACATCGCAAATAAATGCGGTTCCTTCTGGTAAGAATCTTGAATCAGAAGTTTGGACATGAGTATGTGTTCCATAAAGGGCAGTTAGTCTTCCGTCATAATTTTTAGCAAATCCTATTTTTTCGCTTGTAGCTTCGCCATGAAAATCAACAATGTGAATATCGGAAGTGTCGTGTTCTAACAAATCATCCATTGCTTCGAATTGATTGTTTGCAAAGTCAAACATAAAGACTCTGCCGATGATTGAAGTAACTCTTACCTTTAAACCTTTTACATTGAACAGTATGCTTCCTTCTCCCGGTGTATATCTAGGTAAATTAAGTGGTTTAAGAACTTCTTTGTTGTGTTTTATGTATCTTAAGATGTCATTCCTAAATCAAATATGATTACCCATTGTAATAACATCTGTATTATATTGTTTTAAAAAGTCATAATCACTTAGTGACATTCCCTTGCCTTTGGAAATATTTTCACCATTAATTATTAAGAAATCAATATTATAGTCTTCTTTTATTCTATTTAAATAAAGCGAAATCATTTCTTTTCCGACATCGCCATAAACATCTCCGATAATTAAAATATTCACTATTTCGCGGTAACCTCATGTCTTCTCTCTCTTATAACAGAGATATGAATGTGTCCAGGATAATTAAGTTCTTTTTCAATTCTATCCTTGATGCTGTCAGCTAAAAGATGCATGTCAGTTTCTTGTACTTGATTTGGTTCAACAATTACTCTAACTTCTCTTCCTGCAGAAATGGCGAACGATTTTTTTACACCTTTATAACTATTACAAATAGCTTCGATTGCTTCTAATCTTTCTATAAGGTTTTCATTTGATTGGTTTCTTGCTCCTAACAACGCTCCACTTAATCTATCGGCAGCAATGGTTATTGGTGTGTATACAGAATAAACAGCAACATCTCCGTGGTGTGCAGCAATAGCATTTATAACTTCAGGTTTTTCACCATATTGTTTAGCCATTCTTGCTCCAATAGCGGGGTGTGTGCCTTCAATTTCAAAGTCTTTTGACTTTCCAATATCGTGTAATATTCCGCATCGTTTAGCCATTTGTTGGTCTAGCCCTAGTTGAGCTGCAATCATTCCACATAAATGTCCAACTTCTTGTGCATGCAATCAGTTGTTCTGTCCATAACTGGTTCTAAAATATAGTTTTCCTAATGACTCAAGTATTTCTGGGGCAACTCGCCCAATGTTCATTTTATAAACAGCTTCTTTCCCTTTTTCAATAATAA
>JABAAY010000040.1 GCA_014238525.1 Mycoplasmatales bacterium | reverse complement strand
AATATAGTTTGAAGTTCCATTTAAAATTCCATAAACTTTTGAAATTTTATTAGTAGCTAAACCTTCTTTAATTGTTCTTAAAATTGGAATACCACCAGCAACTGATGCTTCAAATTCTAAATTTACTTTATTTAATTCAGCAATATTAGCTAATTCATTTCCATGTTTAGAGATTAATGCTTTATTTGGTGTAATAACATGAATTTTTTTCTTTAATGCAGTTTCAACAACTTTTTTTGAAATACCATCAGAAAATCCAATTAATTCGAAAACAATATTAATTTTAGGGTCTTTTGCTATGTTCAAAGGATTTTTATAAAAAATTTCTTTATCTTCTTGGCTTGATTCAGTATTTATTTTCTTATTCAATGACTTTTCAACGGCTACTTGTGTTGCAATTCCAGCATGATCATATCCAGGAAGATAATAAACATTTTTATCCTGCAAATGATTGTATCTAATAAAAAAATCCTGTAATGCTCCATCTCAAGCATGCCCCAAATGTAATTTTCCTGTTATGTTTGGAGGAGGAAGCAAGACAACGAAATTTTCTTTGTCATTATCGTGTTTAACAAAAAAATTATTTTCTTTTCAGAAGTCAATTTTATTTTTTTCAATTTCTAAAAAATTATATTTCATCTTGTGTCTTTCTAGAATAAATAATCACATCCGATTTTACAACATAGCTTGCTTTTTTTTCCTTAATATTTAGAGAGGCATTACCTTCTAAATAAGAAATAGCCATAGCCAATTTTAATAAATCCTGTGTAACAGGAATGTCATGAGATTTTACAAAATACTCAATTAGTGTTTGCAAACACTGAACACTCTCATCTCAAACATTGGAAATTTCTACAGAAATAATTTCTCCTTTTTTTAAAATTTCTTTTTTTGAACCTGTCATTTTTTTAGTTTCGGTGGGAATTAAATAATTAAAGGCGCTTGGAAAATAAATAGCACGATCCAAAAGAGAACTTTCGCTATGTCTGATTAGTCTCATTTGCGTTCAAATGGCATTGTCAGCTTTTCTACAGTCTTCGAAAGTTTCTTTAAGTTTTTGAGTTGTAAATACTTTCAATCAATTGTTTCTATTTTTTGTTCTATATCCAAATCACCTTGCTTTTTGTAGGAGATTATCGACTTTAATAATTTGATTTTCTAGAGATAAGTATTCAACAAGAAGATTTCGAAAAGAAACTCCTCTTCCTAATAACTTGGAACCAATATATAAAGGAAAGATTTTTTGGTTGTTTTTTATTTTTATTTTTTCTGTGCTTTTTCCAAATAATTCACTTATTCGCACATAATACGCCTGCTGGGACAGAATCGTTTCAAGTTCTTTTTTGCCGTTCTTTGTCACAAAATTCTTGTATTTTGAAAAAAGCAAATTAATAATTTCGTCTTTGAATTTTTTATTCTTAATGTTTTCAATTTCAGTACTGTAAATTTGAACCAATTTTTTATTTTCATTAATTTCATAATTACTGTATACAAGCATCTCGTAATTTAAGTCTTCTTGTTTTCCAGCAAAATAACTAGCGAACAAAAAATAATATAAGGAATAACAATAGGAGCAAACGCTGTCAACACTCTCAATGGTTTCTACATATTTGCTGTCAGAATGATGATAAAAATTTAGTCCACAATATTGTGGTGATGTTCTTATCGTGTTGCCGAAAACCGGAGATAAAGAATTGTTATAGGACCCTAAAAGTAGTGATTGCGGGGTTCCCGTATACTCAATATAGCTTGTTAAAGGCATTATATTTTGTAGGTTTACAATTTCCCCATGAAGAGGAGAAAGTTTTTGAACACATAAATTAATTGTATTTATATCGGCTTCATCGTCAATTATTAACACTGGTCATTTGGCATTGTAATTGCTTTTCAAAGCAGAAGCTACACTTTTTATGTGCTTAATGTGTTTCATAATAACTATAAAAACATTATTGTTGTTTTTAATGTTTTCGGTGATGAATGCAGTACAGTTTTGATTAATGTCATCTGTGACAAAGATTTTAACATTGTTGTCTCTTAAAACACCGAAGGCTTTCGAAACATTGTCCAGGTTTTGATTGACTAATGTTGAGTTGGTGCCGGCCAGCGTTATAACTATTTTATAACCTTGATCAAAAGCACCTGCCGCCAAAGAAACAAAATTAGTTGTCTTTCCAGACTGTACTCTGCCTTGTACTAAATTAGTGATTTTCATATTTTCTTCTATATTAGGTGCCGCGCAATGATTTAAGGTTCAAGAAATGTTTTCAAATATGATTTCTTTAGCTTCTTTGCTGTTTAAGTACGGAAATGTTTTTATGACGTCATTAATAATAGATCATTTTTTTTCATCGATTCAGTTATTTTTTTTATCTTTTTCATTTATTAGCATTACAATACTATAATAGTAAGTAAATGGAAAATTTATCTAACAATCAAAAAAAAATACTTGAACAAAATATATATCAAATAATAAATTACATTTTAGATGATTACAATTTCAAAAAATTCAATAATTTAAAGCATAATGAGACGCCTGTAATTGATTTGCTTGTGAGTGACTATGAAAAAGCCTTTGAAATTATTTGTGAACAAATTACATTTGACTTAATGGACAAAAAAGAGCTAGATGTTTCGTTCGATAGCGAAGAAGAAGCGAAGGAATACGTTAAGCAAATTGAGCAATTTATTAAAGAAAAAATCAACTTTATAAAAGAAAATTTTGATTCCACAATACTTAAAAAAATATTTTTAAAAAATTTGAAAATATCCAAAAATAATCTAAAAGTTACTTCTGCGTTTAAATTGAGTGTGAATTTTACCATTGAAAATCTAATAAACTTAAAGGTGCAAGGTGAATCGGATGAAACCCAATTGAATTCAGAAAGTCAAATCTCTGATGAGACAGTTGTAGATCCTGCTAATTTAACCCCTCAGGAAGCATTGAACCAATTAGATAGTCCCCCGTCTGTTTCAGCTTTAAATGACGCTAAGCTAAACGAAACGCCTTCTGTTGAAACACAAACTTCCACCACTATACAAAATCCCTTTATTCAAACACAAGAAAATCAGGGAACTCAACAATTAGAGTCTGCTTCTCCGCAACAATCAGGCGTCCCGGGAGTACCCGTTTCTCAAAACCAAACACCGCAATCCACCAATTTACAACAACAAATGCAGATGCAACAAATACAATTACAGCAAATGCAATTACAACAAATACAACAACAAATGCAATCCTTATCCTCGCAAAACCCTGGGTCTGCTGGAAATCCTGCAGTTTCAGGCGCTAATGCTCTTGATTGAGATAAAATGTCTAGAAAAGAAAAAGCAAAATTATCTAGACCACAAAAAAAGGCTTACAAGAAGAAAAGAAAACACGCTAAATTCATCGTTTGAATTTGACCATTTCTTATTTTTGTTATATTAATAGCTGGGTTAAGTGCTGCCGCTGGTTTTTATTTTAACTTCTTCTAAACGGCTAAAAAATCACTTATTTCATTAAAAATATCGGTAACTTGAAAAGATGATTCTTTAGAGATCTTGCCATCCATAATCATAATTGAAGCAGCGCGCAAGGCACTAAAAATACTTATAACTTGTGGTGTTCAGCAAAAAGATATATGCGCTTTGATTTGTTCTTTATTTACGTATTTAACTAAGTGTCTTAGCATGGTTGGAGTATATTCTTTGAAGGAAGGGATTTTTTCTTTGTGTATTAGCACTATGAAGTCAAGACTTCTAATATCGTTTTCGTAAATAAAGGTTAATATTCTATGAAAAAAACTCAAAGTATATTTGCTGTGGTTGATGATTATTGTTTCAAAAAGATTTAAATAATAAGAAACTTTACTATCTTCGTCTTTTAAGTATTGGATGATTAAATCTCTTGCTAGAAGCATTATTTCGTTTTTAGGAAAATTTTGAATACGATTCAAAACAACTGGACTTAATTTTTCTTTAAAAATATTCATCTTTCTTCTAGCGAAGGAAATGATTTTTTTTCCTCCGATTAGTTGTAATGATAGTAATTGTGCAACATTATTTTCCTCTTCTAAATGAAAAAAAATATTCATATTTTACTAGAATACTACTGAAAACCATTTTAAAATTGGCCGAATAATAAATTTTTAAAGACAATTCGAAAAAGTACCATTTTACATTAAAGGAAAAAATAAAAGTGGG
>JABAAY010000003.1 GCA_014238525.1 Mycoplasmatales bacterium | reverse complement strand
TTGGTATTAGCAATAATACTATGGTTTCTGCATTACTAGATGCTTTGGGAATATTTGATTTTTATAATTTAATTCCTGATGCAGTTGTTGATTTTGGTCTTTTCAAGGTTTATATATCAATGAATAGCATCTTTAATTTGGAAAACTTTATTGATAACGATATTGATTTTAGTGGTGTATCGTTTTCAGGTGAAAAGGCAGCAGAAGGATTTAAAAGTATTAATACAACAATGGAAAAATTTTCACAAAATGATGCTATTGGAGGCGTTCTCTATTTAATTAATAAGACTCCCGAACTTCTTCAAAATTTTGGAGTACGCATGAATTATGAATATATTAATTGAATTTTAAGTATCGCAAGCACAGCATCTACAGCATTTTTATTGTTTTATAACATGTTTTAATAGTGTAAGTTTTATTATTCCAATCGCATTTCAAACAACTGTTTAGGACATTAATGTAAAATTCTTTGCTATGTAGTGAAATAATTTAATAAAATTATAAGAGGTAGTGAAAACATAATGAAAAAAAATAGAAAAAAAATCATGTTTCAATTATTAGGGGGATCTGCTCTAATTGCTTCTGCGGCGATTTCAGTTACAGCGCAAGCTTGCCAAGACAATCCTATTCCTGCACCGTCCCCTCGAGATCCTTTTTCTACAATAATTAATGGTGTTAATTTGTTAGATGGTTACAACGGAACTATACCTAGTGGTGTAGCCACAGATCAATTCGCCCTTGCGGAGTCTGTATTATCGGGAGCGCAAGTGGTTTTAACATCTCAAAATCATGGCACAAATATAATTATAGAAACGCTTAGTTTCACAAGAATAACAAGAAGCAGCATTATAACAAATGTTGATGATACTTTTTTAATTGTTATTCATAATCTTGTTGGTACGGCGAGAAACGACATTGTAAATAATCAAATTAACCATGTTGTATTGGGAGATATATCGATAAATGTTGCAGATGTGGACGGAGAATTAAATGTTCTTTCAATTGAAGGCATTGACTTTGGACAAAATTTAGTCAATAGTGCGTTTTCTGAATTAAGTATAGGTTATACAAGCTCTCAAAGAAACACAATATCATCAAATGCTTTAAGTTTATTAGAAGCACTCGAGAAACACACCAGTGAAGGTATGGTTGCTCGAATTAACCCTTTCCCTGCCGCGATGAACGCGATTTCTGTTGAATTACAAACTGATGGAGCAATTTCTGTAAGATTGGGCACGACAGAAGCCAATTCTTCTAACGAAATAATTACTAGTTTTTTTAATAACTCTGGAGGAACAGAAGTCGTTCCAGAAATTTATGCTAATCAAAATAACAATGCTTTCGTGATGCAAGATATAACAATAGACGAGAACGGCTCCTTAAATACCGAGAATGCCTTAATATTTAATTATGATCGCGATGTTTTGGCTTCACAATCTGTTGGTACATTGTATGAGATAAGACAAATAACAAATGGGGCACCAACAGATGTTTCGCAAAGACATTTTTGAAATGCCTTGCTCGTTAGCGCTGGCATTTCAAGTCAAAGCGTAACCGTTAACACTTTGACTATCCTTCCGTGACAAAACAATGTATTTCAAGGAAACGCCGCTCAATATAACGGTAACGGCACAACAATAACACTTTTTGGAAACTCAACAACTCCTAGTGTGTCAATTACTGTTACAGAAAACGGTAACAATATCACTTATACAAATAGAACAAGTATTGTTTTCTCAATTGTTTTTGATAGTGTTCCTTCGATTCAAAACGTAACCGCTGTCGGTGGTAATTGAATACAAAACACCTAAAAATGGTTTATTGTTATCGGAAAAAAATAAACCATTTTATTTAACAAATTAATTATGAAAAAAATCTAAAGATTTTTTAAATTTATTTTTTTAGTTTTTTTCTTTTTTTTAGGCGTTGTAGTTTTAGTTTTAGCAGGAGCAATAGGCGCATTTTTTATAGAAGGAGGAACAGCAATGTTCTTTTTAGTTTCTATAATTGGTGTTTCCTTAACTTTTTTTCCCTCAAGTGGAGGAGTTTTTTTAATTTCGTTACCCTCGTTTAAAGATTTTTTATCCGTTTGTTTTTTTTCACTAATTCCTGTTAAAGCAGATTTAAGGGTCTTGTTGGTTTGAATATTGTTGGTAATACCGTGCAATTTAACATTTTGAATTTTTTTTCACTGATGCAATAAAGATATTAACACCCAAAAACCAATGAATCCAGAAAATGCATATGCACCAACAAATCCATAAAAGAAGCTAAAGTCAAAAACTATGGCATCGTTAGCAGTTAATGCAAAAATATTTCCAATATTTTCTCTAATGGTTGTTAATGCCGCAAGAGGGTTAGCCAATGCAGCGTTTATTACTCATTGACCATTTTCATTTATAATCACCGAATAATCAATTTGAACAAAAATATACAAAATGTAAAGAGAAATAACAGCAAGGCTAAATATTATTTGAAGAGCTCATGCGATTCTTAGAAAAAATCTTCTCCCTCTTCCGTACTTTAAATTATGCCTGTTATAAGATGCAAACATTATAGGGATGAATGCAGGAATAACAAGAAGAGTTATAAGCAGTCCTTGCAATGCATACGTTAAATCAGCAATTAGTTGAAAACCTAGAACATTATCTGACGTTACAGGAATAGCAGGGGAGTCAAGCGCACCATGAACCACTAATATTACTCCTATTACGATAATCGCAACTACCTGCAAAATAAAAATTCCCAAAACTGATGACAATAAAAGTTTCTTTGAAAAGTTGTTCATTTTTTTAAATAAATTCATAATGTAATTTAATTATATATTAATTATTCCTCGAAAGGGTTGTTTGATAATTTTTTTTATTCTAGTGTTCAAAGATCAACTTGTAACTCTTCGCTACGGTGTCTTATTTCCTTTTCTTCTTTTGATAAAACGGTCATAACAAGTTCCATGGTGACTCCGCATGTGGCACTCATCACGTGTCCTCCTTGTACAGTTCCATCATCACAGGAAACGCTTGTGTGTGCGTGAAAATGAGGTTTTAATTCCCCTTTTTCGTTTTTCATTCATGTCAAATTGCCTGTAAAATGAAGTGTTTCATAAACATGTGTTTTATGTTCGGGCACTTCGTGATTGTGAAACTTTTTTTCTGCTATAGAAAATCCCGCAAGTGTAGCTTTCGAAAAAGCGCCAACTCCATAAAAACTAACAAAGCCAAGATTTTCTTGCTCTAAAAATTTCTTTAGTTGTTCAATTATATTTTCACCAACTTTCATAGTTAGTGCATAGTTATATTCGTTATATTTTTTGTATTTCATTTATCCTCATTCTTTTACTTTATTATAATTGTACAAAATTTAAAAATATCTTTGTTAAAAATTATTATTTTTACTCGCCCATGTTTTTGAGGGCGGTTGAAATTTTCTTCCGGCGTAGCCCTCACGAAATAAACAAGAAAGAAAATAATAATACAAGTATTACGGCAATAACCGCAACAATAACTTGTCAAGCAAATATTGGAAGTGGAAGGGGTGCATTAAATTGAATTATAAAAAACGAGGAGAGGAAATTAGTAATTAAAAACACAAAAGGAACAGAGAGGAGTGTTGTAAAAACAACGGTAGGAATAAACGAACCTATGAATGTTAAAAGAATTCTTCAATTTCGATAGCCCAACACTTTAAACATTAATATTAGTTCTTTGTTTTCTTTTATAGTAAGGGAGCTCATTGTGTAAAAACAAAATAAAATAATTAGCAAACTAAAAATAACAATAATATTAGTTGAAATTGCCTGAAGTTCAATAACGCTTGTTAGGCCTTCTCCATAGGAGGCAATATCGTAAGTAAGTGGTGTTAAAACTTCTGTATCTTCTCCGAAGGTATCTAAATTATTAGGTGATGTGTTAGTTGTTATTCCAAATTGTGTGTGCGGATAATCAAATGTTTCGCTTTTACTATAAAAAGCATTGTATATTCTTTCTTCTACACGATTTGAAGGAATGCCGCCGTAAACGCCGCTGAAAAATTGTGGAACATAGGCATTGTTTGCTTCATTGCCTTCTGCAATTCCAGCTACATAGAACTCGATTTCATTATATAGATTACCAGTTTGTCGATTAAAACCATCAGGAAAAACACCTGGATAACTTATTGCGGCATCTGCTAGGAGTGGACTCGTAAATTCTGTCGGTGGTACTGTAAATATATCGTTAACTTTAAGACCCGAAGAAATTTGAGCAAATTGATTAATAACTGCGGGAACTCTGTAACCTAAAGAACCATTAGTTGTAGTGAATCGGTCAACCACTGGAATACTATTGGAATTATCAGTCTGAGAAAGGGCAGGGATAGTTCTAAAATAATTCTCCCCGCTTGTACTTCGCAAACTAAAAAAGTCTTCGGCACCTGCTGTGATACCGTTTATCCTTAAAAGACCCGGGTTATTGCCTTCTACATCACTATCTACTCCCGCTTGAAAACTATCATATAAATAGTCTGTATCGCTATTGTAGGGGAGAAATCCGTAATTCAACCTGTATTGTTGGTTTAAACCTGTGCCGGCTAATTGCGTACCTATCTCTCCACCAAGAGTAATGAAAACATCTTGGATAGTTTGAATGTCAATGCCAAAACCAATGGTTTCTAATATTTCCGGTACGTTTCCTAAGTTAATGCTATTTCTAATAAAAGGTTCTCATACGTCCAGATTGAATCTTCTATTACCACCTTCGCCAATGAAGAAATTGACTCCGCCTTGAGAGGGGTCTGTATTTAATGATTCTTGATCAATATAATATCTTGTTGACTGCAATTGCCCCCCATCTTGAATTGGTGCAGTGCTGTTACGCGATAAAAATTGACTTAATGTTACCATTCCAATTAATTTACTAAAACTATTTATTGAGTTTTCTACAAAAGAGGAATCAAAAACAATTCTTTCTAAATTGTAGGTATTTTTATTTGTATCGTCCTGAATACCCGTTAAGGAAGGGTTTTCGATGCTCTCGCTAAATTCAAATTCGTATTTTCTTGCATCAAATATTGTTCTCCCGGTGTCATCAACATCAGGTTTTACTAAAAAGTCTACCTTAATATTCATCATATTATCTGCAGTGGGTATTGGATTGTCGCTACTAAAAGCAGTAACTGAAAAACTTCCTTGGTTTCTTGTGGTGGTGCTATCAAAATCTGCTATTAAAGTTCCTTCAGATGTTTCAGAGTTGAAAGAAAAAGAACTTTCACGAGATCCTGTTATGTCTCCTAAGCTTAAAGTTGTAAAAGGATTTGTGCTATTTTCCGTTATTCCGTTAATTCCGCTCGCAAGTTGTCCGAGTCCCGTTTGAATGTTTGTTGGCGCAAGTGCAGCAACCCCTCTAGTTAAATTATAGTAAACTAATAAATTTTCTAAGTGTGAAGTGGTGGTCCCTTGATTCACAGCTGTATCATAAAACCCATAACTCGGGTATCAATTATTATCTTCAAAATCGTCTGGATTAATAGAAACATTGGTGGAATTTGGAAATATGTAATTAAAATTATAATCAATGTTGCCGAATGTGGTGCTTCTAAATGTGGAAACTAAAAAAATGCTAACGATAGAAAATAAAAATATAAAGCCGCCAACAAAACCCGTAACGGCCATAATGGTTATTTTAAAAGGCGATCTTAAAATAAAATTTATTCAAAACCTCAATAGAAATGGTCAATGTGATAGGTTATTTCCCAAAATAACACTTGTTTTGCTGAAACCTGTTTCGCCACTATTTTTTGATAATTCGAGTGCCGATGGTTTTATAAGGAGGAACGAAACAATCATACAAACAATGATTAAAAATGCTGGAATTGCTAACGTTACAATTAAAAACGTTCCAACATCAAAATAAAAAATGGGAATGGGTAAGGAGAAGAACCTTTGAAATCGAAGATTAATAAACCCTTGCACAAAGAAACCTATTATGTAACCTATGAAGGAACCAACTATTATTGGTATGGAGAGGAGAAAAAATGGTTCAAGCAGAAGTTCTCTATTTTTATACCCATTAGCTTTCAAAATACCTAGTGATTTTTTGCGCTTAGTTATTATTTGATAAATTATAATCAACATCATCAACAATGAAAGAAGTAAAATCACCAGCAATAATAGCCCATTTAGAAGTTGATTGGCCTCTATTCTTAAATCTACAAAATATGTCCTTACGTTAAATAACCAACGTTGGTCATTAACAGCTCATACGGCTCCTACAAGGGGAAAAGTAGTGGTGGAAGAATTAGTGAAAAAACCCAGTCCATTAGTTAATCTTCCGTTGATGAAGGAATTAATTTCCTCATCGCCAGCGCTTTCACGAGCAGCATTAATTACTAAATCAAGATTTCTTTGTATGCCGCTGGGATAAGTATTTGGATCTCTCGATCAAAGAAACAACGATAGGAAATTTACTACATTGTCAGAAGATGGGAAAGCTAGTTGGGGGTCAAAAGTGTCTGGATTAAAAGTAAAATTCTCAATTTCGGGAGGACCTCTTTCATCAAACTTAAAAGTATAATTCAGAAAACGTAGTTGTCCATCACCGCCCGCAACACTAGTTATATCGAAATATGTTTCTGAATTAACAACTACAAAAGTCTGGGAGTCAGGGTTTGGGATGGGGCTAGTTATATCAATTAAAGGAAATGCATAATCAGGCAATTCTGCAAAGCCTGCGATAACTAATTCGGGTCCGCCAAAATTATAAATATCCCCTATCTTTAAATTATTAATTCTTGCAAATTCTCTACTAATATAAGTGTGATTATTTTGAATTGGTTGAGCAGCAGAAAATTGATTGTTTGCAACTTCTTCTTGATCTAATGCAAGAACTTTGTTGCTGATAGCGTCGTAGGTAGAATTAATAGGTGAAGTATTCAATGTTCCTGGTGAAGCGTTTTGTTGTTCTGACTCTTCTGCAGTTAAAGGACGGCCGGCAAAATTTTCAAAACTGTGAAAATCGCTAACAATTGGTTGTTCTTCAGAGTCATTTCTTCTTAACAATTCACTTCTCAAACTGTTATCGTTAGAAAATCCTGTTGATGCCGAATCTAAAATATAAGTAAAGGTTTGTCTGTTTGAGTCTTCACCTAATCTAAAGACAGTAAATGAATCTCTTACTCCCCAAAATAATTTATTATTGGGAAAGATATAATTAAATAAGGATACTGTGTTATCAATTGTTCAATTCATCCTTTCTCTAACGCCAAAATAATTATTTAAATAAGCATCAGCTATGCTGCCGTCAGGATTTAAAAATTCTTCATTCGTGGGCATAACATACCCCTCATTTTCAAGTCCAGTACTCGAATAGACTAAATCGTTTTGATTTGGGTTTCCTATTAAAAAAATGTCGTTTAATTGCGCATCAAGATTAATTTGATCCTGCGAATTTAATATGGCTTGTGAGGAACTATTCACAGCAGAAAAAATTCCCGTGGATAAAATAGCTAAAATTGCTATCGTTAATGCCGATATTCAATTTTTTTTGAAGCTTATAAAAGCATATTTAGAAAATTTTCACATATTTTTGTCGTTCAAGCGGCACAAGAATGTACTTTATAATTATATCAAAAATAGAAAACGACAGTTTTATACACATTGCTATAAAACCTTTATCAGAGTGGGTTTTTGGTGGGACTAAGTGGGCTCGAACCACCGACCTCACCCTTATCAGGGGTGCGCTCTAACCAACTGAGCTATAGTCCCAAATAAATTATATCGCAAGAAATATTAACGTTTTGAAAATTGTGGAGCTTTTCTTGCTTTTTTTAAACCGTATTTTTTGCGTTCTTTGATCCTGGAGTCTCTAGTTAAAAGACCAGCTTTTTTTAATGGGGTGTGGTATTCGCTAGATAATTTATCCAATGTTCTTGCAATACCATGTCGGATTGCTCCTGTTTGTCCAGCAATTCCGCCGCCTTTTACAGTTGCATCGACATCAACTTTAGATTTTAAGTCCGTTACAACTAAAGGTTGTTCTAAATCCTGTATTAAAGTATCGATTTTAATATACTGTCTCAAGGAATGTCCGTTAATTCAAATCTTTCCATTTCCAGGTTTAATTGTTACCCTTGCTGATGCTCTTTTTCTTCTACCTGTTGCTGAATAAGAGTTTTCCATTAAAAATCAATCCTTTCAGGTTGTTGAGCAGAATGTTTGTGCTCACTTCCTTTATACAAAAACAAACTTCTTAATTGTTTGCGTCCCATTTTATTTCTCGTTAACATTCCTTTAATAGCTCTTTCAATCATTTCAGGAGAATAAGATTTTTTCATTGTACGAGCTGTTCTTTTTCGTAATCCTCCAGCATAACCCGAGTGATTATAATACAGTTTCTTATCTAATTTATCTGAAGATAAAACAATTTTATCAGTATTAATAATAATAACGTTATCTCCGTTGTCAACATTAAGGGTAAAATTTCTTTTTATTCTGCCGCTTAAAATTTCTGCTGCTCTTACAGCCAATTTACCCAAAATTTTAGAGTCTGCATCAATAACAAATCATTTCTTTTCGGTGTTTTCTTTTTTCAAATTAGTAGTCTGTCTCATAAGTAAGTAAATTATAACAAAAATATCTTTTTATGTAAAGTAAGTTATACGGGTCCCCATTCTTTCTCGGATTTGGCTAAATTCTTTACTCATTTTTTTCTAAAGTAAAAAATCGATGCTATCCCCATTTTAACTACGACAAAAGATTGAAAGAGTATATTTATAATTATGATGTTCAAACCATCAGCAAATGTAACTAACAAAAACGCCAGCAGTGTTGGTCCAACTCATTGGAGTAAACCATCACTTAAAAACACCCCTACTGAGTCACCTCCAGCTTTAACAACGAATTGCATGGCGGCAACAAGTGTAATAAACGGAAACGCAACAGCTAAAGATGCTGTGAAATAAGTGGCTATCACTTGTGATCCCGGAGGATTATTGCTGAAAAACACCCCTGGAACCCAAAATGAACATCCAAAAATAAATATACCTACAAAAATAGCTAACACGAAGGAAAAGAATAATAATTTTTTTGTATTGTCTTCTGCCTCTTTTAATAAATTTTTTCCTAATGAGTTGCCTACAACAATACTGACAGATATTGCGATTCCACTAAAAATTACAAATGCAAAATCATTAATAGTAGAGGAAACAATTAAAGCCAACAGTGCATCTGTACTCCGTTCTCCATAAAACACAAATCGTGCTGTTATAGCGGTTGATCACAATAACTCGTTAATAATGAATGGTCCCGCTGTTATCAAAGCACGAATTCATAATTTTCGTGTTGTTTTTCATAATTTTCAGATTTCCCGCGAAAATTCGTATTTTCCAAAATAAAGAATAACCACAAATGCAAGAACTTCAACAACTCGAGCAATGATGGTTCCCACCGCTATTCCTTGAACTGGACTTATGCCTGTATTACCAAAAACAAAAACAGCATCCAAACAGGTATTAATAACCAAGGATAATAAAGTAACCAGAATAGGTCATTTTACTCTTTTTGTTTGCTGAAAAGTAAAAGAAAGGGCGATACTAACAGCTGCTAGTGGATAGGAAAGTGCAACTATTCTAATGTATTCTGTACCAGCATTAATAATATTAAGTCGAGAACTGCTATTGGTGTCGGGTTCCGTTCCTGTTAGAAATGTTACTAATTCTGTACCGAATAATTCAATAATTAGAACAAAAATAATCGCCATAACAATTGCAACAATAATTTTTATTCTGACAATTTCTTGTAATTGTTTGTCTCTTTTGGCTCCAAAAAATTGACTAGTGTAAACTCCAAATCCGCTTGCAACTCCAATTGTAGTCAAAAGAAAAATAAAAAATATTTGATTGGCAATACCAATTCCGCCAACAGCTGCTCCGTCTGAACCTGCATTGTTGGCAAACGCATTATCTACAAGATTAATTGCAGTTTCTAAAAAAGACTGTGTTACTACAGGAATCATAATTGTTAAAATTAAAACATAAAAAGGTCAATTCCCAATGTATCTGTTCTTGAATCATTTGAAAATATTTGTTTTTTTCTTTTCTGTTGGTGTTGTATTCATTAATAAAATTCTATAATAATAACTATGTGTTTAGATTTCTTTTCAAAATACTTCGAAAAGAATATGCAAAAAACTGCTTACTTATTTGAAGAAGAACCCGCTTCGAAAAAATCTGTTTTATTTACAAAACAACTTCTTCAAAAATTTTGAAAAGTAGTGTTAATTAAAAATAAAGATATTGAAAGAGTAAAGTTATCTAAAGAAGATATTTTTATATTTCCCGGCGGTAATTCCGCACGTTATGGAGAGAGTGTTTCTCCTGAGAATCAATTACTAATAAAAAGGTTTGTTAAGGACGGTGGATTTATAATGGGGATTTGTGCAGGTGCTTATTATTTAGCAAAAAGCTTTAATTGACATTCTGGTTCTTGAGTCGAAAAATCCACAAATAATTTACAAATAGCACAAGTAGAAGCGGAAGGGCCATTACAAAATTTACCGTTTACTGATGTGCCTGGTGAAGGTACGTTGTGTTTAAGAATAATCGATGAAGAAAGCAAAGAAAAAATCTGGGTCTATTATTATGCTGGTAATTGATTTAATCTTGTTCCATCGTCAAACGCAAAAATTGTTGCGCGTTACCAAGTAAATGGTTTGCCCGCCATCATAAAAGGAAGTTACGGTGCTGGTAGTTATTGATTATCTGGTCCTCACATAGAGTGAGACATATCTGACACATACGAATAAAAGTATTTTTGTTAAATTACTGTGTGATGTTATAGTGTAAATGGATTTAAAGTTATGAATTAATCTTCATACCGTTTTTTTTCAAAGTTTTCAAACAACGAGCAGTAACTTTCACTCTTCTTTTATCACCATTTTGCGTTGTTACAGTTGTATATTGTAAATTAGGTTGTCAAACTTTAAGAGAACTGTTTAAAGCGTGACTTCTACTTCTTCCAATAAAACTTCTTTTACCGCATAGGTCACATTTTCTACTCATAGTAAAATTATTCTACACTACTTTTTTCCTTTCTTTTCTTATATTTAAGATTTTCTTGAGATAAACATTTTTTATTGTAATTTTGACTATAATACTATTACATGATAAAAATAGCGATAGATCTAATGGGTGGAGACCTTGGTCCGGGCCCTTTAATTAAGGCTGCAAAAAAATTTAGTAAAGACAACAAAGATGTTTATTTGTACATTGTGGGCAATAAAGAAATAGTCAGTAAACATCTAGATATAGAAAATTTAGATTTCAATGGTGAGTTTGTTTCAGCATCAACACATTTAGATAGCAATGATTCCCACTTGGCATTTTTTAGAAAAAAAGACAACTCCATGCAAGTAGCTGTTAATCTTGTAAAAGCAAAAACCGTTGATGCGGTTATCAGCGCTGGCAATAGTGGTGCTTATGTAGGTGGTGCGACATTAGTCTTGAAGACGATGAAAAACGTAATAAGACCGGTATTCATGCCCATTATACCGACCATCACAAATCAACCTTTTTGTTTGTTGGATGGTGGTGCTTTTTTAGAAGTCAACAGCGAAATATTAAGACAATGATCTGTTCTTGGTAGTGTTTTCTCTACACTTGTTTTAAATAAGCCAAGTCCAAAGGTCGGATTGCTAAATATTGGCACTGAGCCGGGAAAAGGCACAAAAAAATACATTGAATATCATGATTATTTGATAAATAAAGTAGAGAACTTTGTGGGAAATGTAGAAGCAAGAACTGTATTGGACGGAGAAATAGATGTTATTCTCTGTGACGGATTTACTGGAAATATACTTTTGAAAGCCGTAGAGGGAACAGCAAAAAGTATTTCAAGTATTTTGAAAAGAAGCCTTTTAAAATCGCCATTAGGCATAACAGCAGCCTTACTATCGTTTAATATTTTTAGAAAAATTAGAAAAAAATTGGATTATAGAGAAGTTGGTGGAGCATTGGTTTTGGGATTAAATGGTGTTGTAGTAAAAGCACATGGTTCAACTGATTCTACAGCTATGATTAATGCGTTGAAACTTGCTCATAAAACTGTCAAATTCGAAACACTAAAAAAAATTCAAACTGCATTGCAATAACTGACCTATCTATCTCCATATTTATGAAATATATCGATTTGTTACATATTTTAGCCTTCTAACCATTTTACTTCATTTAAATTTGTACGTTCTAAGGGGTTAGTTTAATAGTGTAACTGTACTTTTTATTTTTTTTTGTTTTTAAAATAATATAATTAGAGTATGGACAAGAAAAAGAGAAAAATTTCTAGCCTCCTTGCTTCTGCTATTGCATTGACCGTTGGGGGGTCTGTTGTGGCACAAGCCTGCGCCAACACTGGAAATGTTGTGCCTGATCCTGGTGAAAACGCCCAGGTAGCTGCTGTGCGTTTAGCTCTACTAGATTTAAACTCTCTATCCAGTATTCCCCAATCATCCACAAATGCTGGTGTTGTACTAAATGAAATTATTAGGTCTTTTACTTTAAATGGTAGTGCTGTTAGTGATATAACCGCAATTAACATTTCAAATCCAGAAACCTCTATTGTTACAAATAGTTTAGAAAATTTTGTTACGGTGGCCGCTAATTCTATTACTGTGGACACAATAGGTAGTTCTTTTCAAACGTACACTAATACAGAAAGTTTAATTATTACTCAAATACTGGTTGTTAATGAACAGATTAGAGATATTACAATTTCTAGAAATGTTTTCGAACCGCAAATAACAGCTAGAGAACTGTTGGAGGAGACCTTGATTAACTTGATAACTCAATTTGATTCTGCTTTTCCACCAACTGATTTGAATGAATTACAATTATTGGCTCCACTTATTAGACAAATAGAAAGTTTAGCTGGAAATTTTTCTTCAGTTCAAATACTATCTATTAATTTACTGGTTGCAAATAGCGAAATACAAAACTTCATAGAAGTTTCAGAAGATTCAACATCTATAACAATCGCGAGAGGAATTCTTTCCATAAACACTAATATTCCGGAGATTTCTGTTTTGCAAAATTCTAATGCTGATTTTGTAATGTCTGGGATAATAGTAAACGGAACCAACATCACAACTAATGGTTCTACAACTGTCTCTGGACTTCTTCCTGTTTATAGTTCTACTCAAACAATTTTATCAAGTGTTAGAAATTTAGATGGTGCCACCACCGTTCCTTCCGATAGCAATGCTGCAGTGTTTTTTAATGTTTTTCTGAACGCTTTAAAAATTGTTGATGCAAACATAAGTGAAATTACAAACATTAGCATTTCTAATATCAATACTTTTATTACTACAAACACATCAGGAACAGAGGCTTATATTTCCGCTGGGAGCATTTCTTTCCAAACAGTTGGTGGCTCTTTTGAAAATTACCGAAACCCAAACTCAGAAATAGTCATTTCTGATATTGATGTTGACATAACGACGGGCCTGATTATTGGAACACCCCAAATAGAAAATCCAACAAGCAACATTTTGGCTCAACCATTAAATAATGAGGTTATTTTAAATGCCGTTAATGGATTGAATGGGGCTACAGAAAGACCGTCTGTTCCCAGTCAGTCTGTATTGTGAGATTCATTGTTGAATGCTGTTAAATTGATTGACACTTCCGTGAGTAATGTTAGTTTAATAACAATTTTAGATGCCGAAAGTGATTCAGTCTTTAGTGATGGAGCAGGAAATTTTGCTGGAATTCTACAGAATAGATTGTCTATACTAACTATCGACGGAACAAATTCAAATAATTTCAGTAACTCTCTTTCTATTGTTACAATGGCAAATGTTGAAATAAGTAATAATGCAATCACAAGCATCGGCGTTGTTTCAGGAATAGAGCCTACTCCGTCTGAAGAAGACATCATAGCAAATTTTGGAAGAGCACTAGATGGAATAAGCAATGTGCCAACAAATATTTCATTGAGTCATCTATACTTTACAATTTTAGAAAGAATTAGACTTGTTTCTCCCGAAGTTAAAAATATAACATCGATAAACATTTCCAATCCGTTAACATCGGTTAGTAGCACATCCTCAACACTTGTTTTTGCACAGGACTCTTTGTCAGTTTCAACTGACAGTCCAATAGTGAGTACCTTTGTAAATTCAGATAATGCCTTTGTTGTTGATATAATGCTTGATAGCACCGGTTCAGCAATATCAATGTCGTCTTCCACTTCTACCATGATTCCGTCTCCAACAAGGACAGAAAATATTATTAATTCTGGTCGCTCGTTAGTTGACATTACCGGCATTCCTTCCCCTAGTAACGTATCTCAAAGCGCTTTGTATAACGGAATATTGAATAGATTAAAAGATGTTGATGAAACAATAACAACAATCACACAAATCTCCATTTCTTTACCTTTGACCTCTGTAACAGCAAGTCCCACTTCTTTATCTTTTGCGGCTAATAGCTTGTTTGTGTTTACTGATAGTGAATATTCAAGGATTTATACCAATTTTAATCAGGCTTTTGTTTTAAATATAACATCCAATGGTGGAGGCGATATAATCTCTCAGGCATCATCTAGTTCTGAAATAAATCAGTTGCCTACATTAACTGAAGTAAATAAAAATTTTGGAGTATTTTTAAATGGAATTAGCGGAATCCCAGAAAACAGCTCTTTAAACAATTTGTATCAAGTGTTGCTTAATAGACTGCGTAATTTTGATTCCTCTATTACTTTAATTGACTCGATCACAATTTCTGAACCTTTTGATTCAGTGAGTTCCACCAATAGTTCCATAACGTTTGCTCAAAATTCTTTAACAATAACTACTAATGGGATAAGGGTGCGTACCTATCAAAATACAGATAATTCATTTGTAATTACAACAACCTTAAATTCTGCAGGGAATTCGATCATGACTGCATCAACTACTTCTTTTATTAATCAAACACCTACAAACGCAGAAGTAGTGACCAATGCTTTTGTAGACTGGGCCCAAGACCAGATCGTTAATCCGGTTTTTGAAAATTTGCTTTTTGAGACAGCAGAAAGTCTAAATATCTCAGGCTTTGAGCTTTCTTCTGTGACTCTTGGTATCTCTTTAGAAGCGGGACGCGCCTTAAGAAATATTCTTCAAGTGACGGAAGATGGTAGCAGCATTACCTTGCCCGCCCCTTCTTTCATTTTGACAATATTTTCGACTTCGCCTGGTTTGCTTGTATTATTTAGTAACGATCCTCCGGGGGCATCTCCTGTTGTAGATTTTGTAATTTCCGGCATTGTTGTTGAAAATTTTGAAATTATTAGCGCTTCAACAATTAGTGGTTTGTTTTTTATTGGAGCTGGTGGCTAAATTTTTAATGTCTCGTTTAGTATAAAGTTTACTGACCCTTCAATTTAAGAAGATCAGAAGAGAAATTGTCAGATTTGGTTAAGAAAGTTCCTGCAACCAAAATATCAGCGCCTGCTTCTCTACAAAGCCTGGCTTCTTTTATTTTAATGCCTCCGTCTACCTCTATTAACGTTTTTAAATTGTTTTTTTGAATATATTCCTTTAACTTTACTATTTTATTCAATACTTTTTCATTGAATTTTTGACCGCCTTTGCCTGGCTCCACTCCCATAAGAACAACAACATCTAATCTTGGTAAATATTCATATATTTGTGAAATTTTAGTGTTTATATTTAGAACAATTCCTATTCTCTTTTTTGTATATGAATACTCGTTTAATAGGTGTGTAATCTCTGAATAAGAGCACGCTTCAAAGTGAAATGTAACTAAATTACTCCCAGCATTTGCAAATTGAACTGCGTGATATTCAGGGTTTGTTATCATTAAATGAGTATCAATAAAAATGTTATATCTTTCTTTAATTTGTTTCATTATATTCAAACTGAAACTAAAATTTTTTACAAAATAACCGTCCATCATATCAAAGTGAAGTCAATCAATTTTAGCCTTTACTGCTTTTTTTAAAACAGAATCTAATTCAAAAACATTCACATTTAAAATGCTTAACGCAATAATCGTTTTACTCATTTATCTATTCTCCTTGATTAATTCTTTATATAGATTGTATCTTACGTCACTAATTTTGTTCTCTTTTACTTGTCTTTTCACAAAACAATCTTTTTCTTGTATGTGCAAACAATTTCTAAATTTGCACTTGGTTGCATATTTATTGAAATCAAAATATGCTTTACTCAAGGTATTGTTGCTTTCATTGTCAATTCTTATTTTCATGAAACCAGGAGTGTCAATTAAAAACCCTCCCAATATAGATATTAAAGCGTGATGAGATGTTGTGTGATTGCCTCTTTTTAATTTTCGGTTTATTGTTCCTTCTGCTGCTTTCTTATAGCCTAGTAAATTATTAAATAAGGAGCTTTTCCCAACGCCCGACTCTCCCATTAAAACCGTTGTTTCGTTTTTAATTTGCTTTGCAAAAAAATCAATTTCGTTAAAATTATTATTGTTGATGACAATATATGGAAATCCATCGATTTTTAAACTTTCAAAGTGTTTTAAATTCTCGTGAGTGTCTCTTTCAATGTCTTTCTTGGTGAAGCATATTGTTGCGGAAACAAATTTTAACGCAAGAGACATAATCATTAAGTAAACTTTTCTTATATCTACAACTGGATCAACAAGTGAAACAACTATGATCCCTTTGGTGATATTGGCACATCTAGGACGTGAAAAATAGTTAATGGGTTCGTAAATCTTTTCTATCAAACAACTAGTTTCATCGCATGAAACTTTGACTTTATCGTTTATTACAGCAGGTCTTTTGGAAGATAGTCTTAATTTACCACTCATTTTTACAAATATTTTTTTGTTCTTACCTCAAACAAGAAAATTTTCAGAAGCAGTTTCTATAACCTTTGCGTCAAAGTATTCCATTTTAGATTATTCCTGCTATGTCCAGAACTAGTGCAACAATCGCCCCTATGATTACTATAAAAACAATAGCCAACCCTCCGTATAAAAAATATGTTCCATTGTTTTTTAAAGTTCGGTCTTTAAACTTATTTTCTAAATGAGGTTCTATCATTCTTTCTCGTTTTGAAACATTTTTTCTATCAGTTGTTCTCAACATAACGTTGTCGTAATTGCTTTTAATGTTGATAAGTTTTTGATTTTTTTTGTTTTCATCCATGCAGACACTCAAATCTGCAAGCATTTTAGAGACATCGCTGTATCTTTTGGTGAAATCACGAATCGTAGATTTATAAATAATGTTAACTAGTGAATTGGGAATTACATCAATTAAAACTTGTGGATTAGGTATTACATTATGGAGATGTTTTAGAACAACTTCTTTTGGCGATTTACCGTGGAAAGGAAGTTCTCCTGTTAACATTTCAAATAGTATTATCCCTAGTGCGTAAATATCGCTTCGCTTGTCCATGTTTTCTCTTGTAAGCATTTCTGGAGAAATATATTGTGGACTTCCCACTATTTCGCTACTGCCCGTCATTTCAATTAAATTAGGTAAAAAAGCAATGCCAAAATCAGCAACTTTTATTTCTCCAGAATCTGTAATTAGAATATTTTGGGGTTTTAAATCTCTGTGTACGATTTCTGCTTTATGCATAACGGTAACTCCTGAAATTATTTTGGTCATTATCTT
Organism: Mycoplasmatales bacterium; assembly: GCA_014238525.1. GTDB lineage: Bacteria > Bacillota_I > Bacilli_A > Mycoplasmatales > JABAAY01 > JABAAY01. Next base: position 25,954 of record JABAAY010000003.1, on the reverse strand, counting down.
TATTACTTGATCACAGGGCAAAGGTGCATATTTTTTAATTAATTCTTTTAAGGTGTAGCCATCAATTAATTCCATTACGTAGCCATTCAAGCCCCCTTCATCAAAGACATCATAAATTTCAACAAGATTAGTGCTAACAAGTTTGCTCATTAAAATTTTTTCTCTATTAAATCTTCTGATTTGAATAATTTCTTCCTTCGTTGTTTTGAAATCTTTTTTCAATATTTTAATTGCGACTTGTCTTTTCAATAGAATATCTGTTGCTTGAAAAACCTTAGCCATTCCGCCACTGCCTATTTCGGTTTCTATTCTATAGCGATTTCTAATTAAAATATTTTTGGTGCTAGGCATTTTGAATTCCAACAAGTAAAGCTGTCAGATTATCCTTACTGCCGTTTCTTTCGGCAACAACTATTAAATCAGATACTTGATCTTCAAGCTTAACATCTTTCGCATTCAATATCGAAAGCATTTCGTCATTGCTTATGGAGTCGTGAACGCCATCTGTTGTAAGTAACATTTTTCCATTTTTTAAGGGCATAGAAAATACATCAATTTTAGTTTGTTTGTTTGGGCCCAGTGCGCTAGTTAAAGCATTTCCTATCTTAGATTTCAAAATGTCAAATTTAGGTATTTTTTTTTCTTCAATTAAAACATTTTTAACATTGTGATCAGCGGTAATTTGTTGTATGTATCCCTCGTTTATTCAATAAACTCGAGTGTCGCCGACATGTAAAATGTAGACAATTGATTCCAAAATAATTGCAGCAGAAAGAGTTGTCCCCATGTCGTATAACTCTTTTTTCATTTTGCTCTGTGCCTTCAAATTAGAATTTATTTGTTTAATGACTCCTGTTAATCATTCTGAAATATCTTTTGAACTAAGGTTTTGAAACGACTGTTGTTTAAATTCATCAGACAAACTGTTTATCGCTACCTCGGCTGCAAAATTTCCACCAATGTGCCCTCCCATTCCATCACATACCACACACAATACTTCTCCTAGGTTATTCTGTGTAACTTGAACTCTATCTTGGTTTTCTGACCTGAAATTACCAACTATAGATTTCATCGAATAGTTAATTTGTGTTCTGCTTTCAGTAATTTTTAATATAATTTTTTTAATTTTTGTAATGGTTTTTTTAAGTGTTTTATTGTGGAAAACGAAATCAAACGGATACTGAATATTTTTTAGCTCCTCGTTTTTAACGAGTCTTTCTTTGATAACTTCTTCGCTTTCTGTGCCTCGCTGTTTTAATCTTTTTAAAATCTCTTTATTCGATGCATTAATAAATATGGTTACGGCTTCAGGAAATGTTTTTTTAATGGCTTCAATTCCAAAAATATCCACATCAACTACTACATCTTTACGATTATTCAAAATTGCGGATACCTCGGATTTTAGTGTTCCATACAAAAATCCGTTATATTCCGTGATTTCAATAAATTCATCTTTCCTTTTTCGTGACATAAACTTTTCTTTAGAAATAAAATGATATTCGCGATGGTTCTTTTCTCCTTCTCTGATTGGGCGTGTAGTACACGAGACAGAGAGACGAAGATTTAGTGATTCAATTGACAACAATCCTTTTATTGTTGCTGTTTTGCCAGCACCACTGTACCCAGTTATTGCGAAAATGTTGTTTTTCATTTTTTCCTTTTCATTATTTCGTTAATAATGCCAATAGAAGATTCAGCAACATATTGGTCAATAGGCAATTTTCGAATCAATAGTTCTCTAATCACAGTACTAGAAATCAAACTGTATTCAGGTGTTGTGAAAAAAATTAGTGTTTCTAGCCCCGGATTAATAACCCTGTTAATTCCGGCAAGTTCATATTCATTAACGAAAAGATGGTCTGTTCTAAGCCCTCTTACCAAATACCTTACTTGTTTTTCTTTTGCAATTGTTGCTGTCAGTTTATCTTCAGAATTAATAATTTCAACATTCGGGAAGCTTATAGTTGCAGCTTGTGCTATTTTTACTCTCTCTTCCATTGTGAAAAGGGGTTTTTTAGCTATGTTGCTTGAAACGCAAAGATACACTTTCGAAAATAAATTTTCAGATTTTTTTAAGATGTCTATGTGTGCTAAGCTTATCGGATCAAAAGATCCAGCGAAAATTGCTTTATCTTTCATGCTTTAATATATATATTGTGTTTTCTCCATATGTTTTGCTTTTAATAATAAAATTTGATTCTATTATATCAAGTTTGGGTCTTTGCAATACCAACATCCCGTCCTCTGCTAGAATACCTCTTGAAAAAATAAAATCCACTATTTCTCTTGAATGCTCGTATTTGTAAGGCGGGTCTAGAAATATAATGTCAAAAATAAGTTTTGAATTCGCTAAAAATTTCAAATAATTGTCTGCGGAATCATTAACTACTGCTGCTTGTTCTTGAATATGTAATTTTTCTATGTTGCTTTGTAGAACCTTGAGAGCATGTGGATTTTGTTCAACAAAAGTGCATCTATCTACTCCGCGACTAATTGCTTCTATTCCTAACGCACCGCTTCCTGAGAATAAATCAAGCACTATAGCCTCTTTGGTAAGGTTGGATTGTATTATATTGAAAACATTCTCCCTAATTCTATTGGTAGTGGGCTTTGTAATGTTGTTTGTTGCAACATCTATGTTGGATCTTTTTAGTGAACCACCTATAATCTTTATCATATTGTTATATTTTATATGTATAATAATGAAATTATTATACATATAATAATATTATATAAATGTTAAACAACAGCAACTTAGTTAAAAACACAGAAAAGAAAATTTTTGAAAAATCATCTGTTCTACCTATTCCTCTGAAAAAAGAACAAGTGAAAATGATAGAAAAAATGCGTAAATATTGCTGACAGTCACAAGATGCAAAAAAGGCAAAAAAATATAATTTGACTCCTTGCGTTGGTTTAGCGGGATGCCAAATGGATTTTTTCTACAAAATATTTTGTATTTTGATTAAAGATGAAAACGATAACTTTTTGGAAAAAATTATTATAAACCCTGAAATATACTCTTATTCTTGACAAAAAACATATATTGCAACCGGAGAGGGATGCTTAAGTGTCGATACTTCCTATGAAGGAGTGGTGCCAAGACATCAAAAAATAAAAATAAAAGGTTATGATTATTTAGAAAAAAAATACTTTGATGCTGAATGAAGCGGTTTAATTGCGATTGTTGCTCAACACGAATTTGATCATCTCAATGGAATGCTTTATTATCAACGTAGTGTTCCTTCCGATAAGATTGAGCCTGAATGAATACCATTGGGAAGTGTTGAAGATGAGTAGTACGAAGATTTTTGCTTTAGGTGGGTTAAATGAAATAGGTAAAAACACCTATTGTTTTGAAGAAGACAATGAAATTATAATTGTGGACGCTGGAGTTAAATTTCCTGACGAGGAGTTAGTTTCGGTAAGATTAATAATTCCTGATTATCAATATTTGGAAAAAAATCAAAAAAAAATCAAACGTCTTGTTATCACTCATGGACATGAAGATCATATTGGAGGGATACCATTTTTATTACAAAAAGTACAAATTCCCGAAATAGTTGGTTCTGTTATGTCTATAGCATTTATAAAATCAAAATTAATAGATGCTAAAGTGGCTCTTCCGAAATTAACCATAGTAACATCTAAATCTGTAGTAAAAACAAAGAACTTCACTATAGACTTTTACGAAACTAATCATTCAATTCCTCATGCTTTTGGCGTGCGATTAAAAACTAAAAATGGAACTATTGTTTCAACGGGAGACTATAAATTTGACTTTTCTCCTTTGTATCAAAAAGCAAATTTATTTAAAATGGCACAAATCGGTAATGCGGGAGTTGATTTGTTGTTATCCGATTCTACAAATTCATTAATCCCCGGTAGTACTCCTAGTGAATATTTCGTAAGAAAACAGATTTTACAAATGTTTGATTCTGTAAAAGGCAGGTTGATTGTTAGCACATTTGCTAGTAACATTGACAGAATAAAAATCATGATTGAAGCCGCAAAAAAGAATAATCGTAAAATTGCCCTAATTGGTAGAAGTATGGAAAAATCTATTAAAATTGCTTCTGAACTTGGGTATGTTTCTGAAAAACAAAGCTTATTCATAAACAAATCAGATATAAAAAAAACACCTGCAAAGAACATAGTTATTTTATGTACAGGCTCTCAGGGAGAAGCACTAGCTGCATTAACAAGAATAGCTAACGGCGAACACAGAGACATGACCATAATACCCGGAGATACTATCATTTTTTCATCAAGCCCAATACCTGGTAATTTTCAAAGTGTGAAATCCTTGATTAACAAACTTGTCAAAATTGGTGCCAATGTTTTGGAAAAAGAGTCAACCTCGCTGCTTCATTCAAGCGGACATGCTAACAGTGACGATCAGAAAATAATGTTTAATTTAATGAAACCGAAATACTTTATGCCAATGCACGGTGATTATAGAATGATGATTGCACATGTTCAAACGGCCATTTCAACAGGTTTGAATAAGAACAATGGATTTGTTGTTTCTAATGGTGATGTTTTAGAAATGAAAAAAGGGATAGTTACTAAGACAAATCAAACCATTGAATGTTCTCCTCAGTATATTGTTTTTGATTCAAATTTTATGAATGGTACAACCATAAAAGAAAGACTTTCAATGGGAAAAAACGGTGCAGCTTGTTTCTTATTTTTTTATGATACGGTTCACAAAGCAATTTCAGGTACACCGATTGTTCAAATGGTGGGAAATTATTCATTTGAAAAAAATGAAAAAAAGATTATGCAAGTCTTAGATACAATAAAAAATGAATTAAATCAGTTACTAAAAACAGAAAAAAAAATAACAGCTGTAAAACAAAAAGCAAAATGAATCATTCAAAAATATATGAAACTTGTTGATAAGCAACTTCCAGAAATAGTTGTAACATTTGTTGAAAAAAATTAAGTGGTGCCCGTACCCGGAATCGAACCAGGACCTTGCCTTTACGAGAGGCATGTTCTACCGTTAGAACTATACGGGCGGGATGGCGCTCGCGAGAGGAATCGAACCTCTATTTCACCCTTAGGAGGGGTGTGTTCTATCCGTTGAACCACGCGAGCCTATTTAGCTGCCAGAATGTTTTTTGATAATTTCATTCATGGCATCAGCAATCAAGACAGAATTCTTGCCTAACACCAAACTAATTTTATCAGTTCCTTCCATAATTCCGCTTGGTTTTAATTCCTGAATTCCGCTATGATTAATGAGTTTATTGTCTTTAATAAAAACAGTTATTTTAGTCAGACTGTTTTCTATCTTTTTGATGTTTTTAATGCCGCCAAATGCATTAAGAAAGAGTTGTGGAGGAAAAGGAAGTTTTTTACCAACTTTCTCGTTTTTGTATTCCTTGTTTTGAAATTTTTTGTTTCTTGACAAAACAAAATATAGAGCAACAGCCGCCAAAATTATTGTAAAAATTATCGTAATAACTATTGCCGCAATTACTCCGCCATTCATTTTTCTATTTTAAAGTAATAAAACTTTCTTTTATCTTTTTTAGTCTATTAAAATGATTTTTTCTCAGAATATTAATCATTTTAGAAGAGCGCGTCATAAGAATATCAGTGTTATTGGAATTAAAATTTTTCTCTAAATTATCGGGAATAATAGCGCACTCATTGTCAAGAGACCTAAATATTAATTCATTTTTGTTTTTTAAAACTAGGGGATTTTGTAAAGACCTTTGCAACACACTATTGACAGAATTTAACTCCCCAAAAATAATGCTTTCATAAGAATCATAAATAATAGGCCCGTGGCAAGAACGATTAAATCCTGTGCTTCCCTGTGCCGAGCTAACATAAATACCTGAACACCTTAATGTTTCAAAATATTCACCATTAATCAATATTTCTATATTTGTAGTTTGCTTGCTGTTAATTACTTTAACTTCGTTTATGGCGTAACAATGCCCGTTGGTTCATGACGCTTTAATCAATGGTATTTTTTCTACAAAAAAATCACCATCTAACAGTTTTTGTAATAAAACATCAACTTCATTTACAGAGTAATCACTATAAAATCCTAACTTGCCGCTTTTAAGCGAAACATATAAAGTGCTGGGTGAATAATAATTGTCTCTTGCAGCTTTTAGAAATGTTCCATCTCCCCCAACTGAAATTAAGAGATCGGGGTTTTTGGTTACTTGTTTCTTCTTGTTTGCCTTAAGCGCTTTTTCTATTATATCTACATAGTGGTTTTGTTGTTTTGTGTAAATTTTAAAAGTTTTAAACATGTTAAATTATAAAGTCGTTTTTTTCTGCAGCGATTTTTTTATAACGTAAAAATATTTCAATATTTTCTTCGCTAAATCCCACAATTAATTGTTTCATTGACTCTTGTATTAATATCGGCCTTCTCAAAATAGAAGGATGTGTTTGAACTAAGGCTATAGCTTCATCGGTTGTTAATTTGTTTATTTCAATTTTTTTCTCACGAATGATTTTACTTCTTTTGGAGATTATATCTTCAAGCCCCTTATGGGTAAATCGTAAAATTCTTTTAATTTCTTCTACTTTAAGTGCAGTAACTAGAATTCTTTTTTCTAAATATTCAATTTCATGATTTTTTAGTCACTCAATAACTTTACGACAACTAACACAGCTGGCACTTGTATAGACAATGACCCTATCTTTTATAGTTTCAATACTATTTTTCATGAGTATTTATTATATAAATAATAAGTTGTTTATTACTATTAAATTTATTATTTTATACTTGAAGTATGGAAAGAATAGTATCAGGACTTACGACGACAGGAACTTTAACAATCGGAAATTATTTGGGGTCAATAAAACAACTAATAAATAACGGGAACAAGCGTGAGCAATTTTTAATCATTGCCGACTTGCACGGAATAACCGTTCCTTTTTCACCAGAAAATTTAACAAAAAATTCTATTAATCTAGCTTCTTTTTTAATTGCTTGTGGCTTGGATATTTCAACCAATCATATATTTTTTCAAAATCAAATTGTTCAACATCCTGAACTATCTTATATTTTAGTTTGTCATACCACGGTTGGTGAACTAGTCCGAATGACACAATATAAAGAAAAAAGTGAAAAATTTAAACTCAAGAATAAAACCAACACGGTCCCTTCAGGGGTTTTGTTTTACCCTGCACTTATGGCGGCCGACATTTTGCTTTATGACCCTCACTTTGTGCCTGTGGGGGGAGATCAAAAACAGCATCTTGAACTAACTCGAAACATTGCTATGAGAATGAATAACAAATATGGAGAAATATTCAAAATTCCTGAATTTGTTACCCAACCAAACTTATCAAAAATAATGAGTTTAACAAATCCCACAAAAAAAATGTCCAAAAGCAATGAAGACCAAAACTCTTACATTTCTGTTCTAGATGATGCATCAACAATTACAAAGAAAATTATGCGTGCCAAAACAGATTCTGAAAATAAAATTTACTATGATGTTGAGCACAAGCCGGGAATAAGTAATTTAATTACGATCTACTCGGGTTTTTCTAACTTAACGATTGAGGAAGTGACTAAAAAGGTTGCCAGTTTGGATTACGGCAATTTTAAAAAACAATTGTCAAAACTTTTAGTAAGTGAGTTAATTCCTGTTCAAGAAAAATTCAAAATGATTTCGGAAAACATGGAGTGAAAGAAAGTTACTCAAAAAGGGCAGCAAATCGCTTCGTCAATGGCTGCAAAAAAGTTATCATTTATAAAAAGTAAAATTGGTCTTTTATAAAATTATTACTCTGCTTCTCAAGTTCTAAATTTACCATGAAGAAACTTTACGGTTGTCGCTGTAATAAAAGCATCCTCATCGACAAGCCCTATAAACTTGATGAGGAAGCGCGCTTCTCGATATCTAGTCACAACATTTACAATGTTGTTTTTAGAATAAGCTCCTTGTGTTTCAATAATAGTGAAACTTCTATTAAAGCCAGTTTCTTTTATCATCTCAATTATGTAGTCTTTTCTTTTTGTAACAATGTTTAAACTAATTTTTTTATTTATTGGAAAAACCAAATCCAAAACTAAAGAAAACGTTGCTAGGTAAATTGCCGTAGGAATGCCGATTGAAAATACGTATGCTGGTACATCATTTGGATCTATATTGGGATTTTGTCCATTTGCGATTTGGAGTGGTATAACAATAAAAAATCCTAAAATAATAATCACGCCATTAACCAAGAACAAAGAATATCCAACCGATTTTTGGTTCTTAACGCTTAAATAAGTGTTAAGAAAATCCGTGCCTCCGCTGCAAAGTCCGCCAAGAAAACATAAACCTACTCCGACCGAGAATATAAGCGACCCAACAATTGCAGAAATAATTCTTCTGGATTCATCAATTAAACCGTTGGCGCCATTAATGTTGAAGACGGCATCAACCAACCTGTTGATAATATCGGGTTGCTGAGTTATTTCTGGTAAAAAGGACAAGATAGTTCCGACAATTAATTGAATAACAATTATATAAACAGTAAGAGCTGTGAATCGTTTTCCTATTTTTCAAAATCCAAGAATAATAAATGGTACGTGAAGAAGAGTTAAAAATATGTAAAAATATGGCATTAATAAATTTTCATCAATGCCAACAATGATGATGGCTATTCCAGTAACTCCACCAACAAAAATACTTGTGGGTGTAATGAAAAAGAAAATTGCAAACCATATTAAAATCCCTCCGATTGTGGCGAGAAATATCTGTCAGTAAATATTTAATGATGAATATGGTGATTTTTCGCATAAATTTTTTAAAGCTTTGAGTTTATTGGGGTCATCAATTTTTTTACTAACGTGTTCAAAGACTTTGCTTGTTGCTTCTGGATTTCTTGTGCGAACCTTAAACTTTTCTTTGATGCTATTTTTTGGTGGCATTACATAGAATATTCTATATATATTAATTCGTTTTCATTATTTATTTGATTTTCATTATAGCTTTGTCATAGTAATTGATGAAAAAACTGTTTCGAAGTTTATTTTACAAGCAGGAATTTTTAAATAATAAAAAATTAATTTTGATTCTATTAATACTTGCTATCACTGAACATTTAAATTGGCATTTGCTCTATTGTTAACTTCAAACAGCATTTCATTATCGTTTTTAGTAATTTTAATAATTTTTATTTCTAGTTTTTTATAAATATAAGTGTTGTTTAAAATCCATTTTTTAATTTTAAACTGTTTGCGCATTCATTCAGAAAAAGATATTTCCGAATGCTTTGGAGTTCTGATTCTTTCAATATAATTGTTGAAAACTTTTTCCACTAATGCTGAGCCTTGTATTTGATAAACATATAGTCCGATTTCGGAAATTTTGTTTTTTTTATCATCTTCATCGTATATTTCGCCAACTAATTCTTCTAATAAATCTTCAATAGTAACAACTCCGGATACAATTTTCTTCTTCTTGGTTTTAGTTACAAAAGCCAAATGTTGTCTTTTGCGTTGAAAAGTTTCTAAGGCAGAATCCAATTTAGTTCTTTCAGTAATTATGTAGTATGGACTAATTAGCTTTTTTCAATCTTCTGTCTTGCCATCTATACAATTACGTAAGAATTTTTTTGTATATAAAACACCAATGGGTTTAAAATTTACAACACTAAAAACTGGAATCCTACTGTGCGGAGTTTTCAACATAAACTCTTTAACTTCTTTAAAAGATTGATCAATTTTAAGATGTTGAACATTTTTTAAATTAATCATGACATTCCTTATAAGAACATTGTCAAATCTCATAGCTGATTGGATGAGGAATTTTTCTTTATCCTCTAGCACACCTTCTTCTCCTGCAATATTAACCATTTCAGATAATTCTTTTTCTGAAACAGTAATTTTAGCTTTGTTTTTTCTTACTTTTTTTATTAAAAAAGTAAAAGGGAAAGCAATAAAGGAAAGTCAATGAATTGGGAAAACATAAAACTTGAGGAGAGGGTAGACTATTTTACGCGATATTATCTTAGGAAGAAGTTCAGCAAAAACCAGAACAACCACTGTTGTGGTTATCGTGGAATAGACAGCTCCTAGCGCAGGCTCAATCCCATCGAATTCATCCGTTGTAAAAAGAACAGTTATAAGAGATGCAATCAAAACATTAAAAATTGTATTAAAGATAAGAATAATGGTTATTGTAGTAGTATACTCCTCAACGACTTTCTTACAGACACTTAGAAATTTTTGATTTTTGGATTTTTTTCTTCTGTCTTGTCGATTTCTAACTTTGTGTATTGAAAAACTTGTAATAACTGTTTCTGCACTAGAAAAAAAACCCGACAAAAGAAGCGATAGCACAATGATGATTATGAAAATAATCCGCGTTGTTTCATCAATCATATTGTTTTTCATTATATATAAAATTTCTTTTTTTTACTTAAATAGATTATTTTTATTTACAATATTCTTATGACTAAAAAGAAAAAAAGTAAAATTTTTGCTGCACTAACAACATCGGTTGTGGGCGGTAGCGCAATTTTGGCAAGTGTTGCTGTTTCATGTGCGGAACCGCTTGGTTATGAAAGACCTGATGTAGCTGGATTCAATAATTTATTATCAAATGGTGTAAACCAGGGGACAACAAATACTTTCGTTGCGGTAATCGGTTCTGAATTATGTCCAGTCTGTCGTGATTATTTAGATTACGATGATTCCGTAAGGGAACAAAGAACAAGGGTTGAAGCTTTTTTCCCTGCCGATACTCCTGGATTTGTAAATGATTTTATCATTCCATTTATAGGTCACGGGACAGGGGCATTTAATAATTTTGCTCGCGGTGCTGCCGCAAATAATGGTGTTAGAACATATGGACTAATTGATAATTTTAGAACTACTGATGCAGGAACTTCTGAAGCTTTGCTGAGTCCTTCAAATACAAGCTTAACTATTATTAATCAACAACCTGCTCTTTATTATGCCTATTGACTTCGCAATGACTCATCTCTTTTGGACGTAACTTCTAGTCCAAGTGGAATAACAGCTAGTGAAAGGCCTTTATCGAGCTTATATGATGAAACATATTATAGTTACGATACAGGTGAGAATATTTTTGTTAATGCTAGCGTCCCTATGGGAAGTACCGAAAATCCTGGACTTGGATTTCCTATTACTTTGTGAGTGTCGGGCGGAAACATCGCTGCATGAACAATTGGCGCACTTTCAGGTACTGCTTTAAATAAAGGGTTGTCTCAATTCATTACTCTTCAAAATTCATCTTTTGGAAATTATTATCCGGATTTATCTATGGGCGTTAATTTTTTAGTTACAGTACTCACCAATAACGACATAAACCAGGTTGTTTTAGCAGAGAAAATGATTTAATTCTGCTTTTTACAATGTTTTTCTAAATAATCTTCACCGTACTGAACTTCTTTAAGGGATAATGTTTGAAAATTATCTTGTCTCGCACAATCATAAACAACTGTCATTACAGTGTTCGCTAAATTCAAACTTCTCATTTTTGGAGACATGGGAAGTCGATAACAACTATCAATGTTTTCACATAGTATACTTTTATTAATTCCCTTAGATTCGCTTCCAAAAACAAGATATATTTCTTTTTTTGTATTAAATTTAAAATCTGTATAAACCTTTTTTCCAAATCGTGTATAAAAGGCAATTTGCTTTGTTTTATGTGCGGTTAAAAACTGTTCTCAATTTTCGTAGACAAAGTACTTGCAATCTTTAATAAAATTAGCTGATGCCCTCTTTACGAATTTATCTTCCAGTGAAAATCCGAATGGTTTTATTAAATGCAGAGTTCCGTTAGTTGCAATTATCGTTCTAACAATATTGCCTGTGTTCTGGGGGATTTCGGGTTCAAACAAGACAACATTAATTTTCATAATTTAGGAAAAAAGTTAAAAACTTTTCCATCGCCTCTCTTCTGTGACTAATATTGTTCTTTATAAAGGGAGGTAATTCTGAAGCCGTTAGTCGAAATATTTTATCAACAAATATTGGATCGTATCCAAAATTATTTGTGCCTCTTGGTTGAGGAGAAATGCTGCCGTTTCAATAGCCATCAAAAAAGTATTTTTTTTGATTTTCGTAGTCGTAAAAACAAACACTAGCAACAAATCTTGCATCCCTATTGTCAGATTTAGTCTTGTTAAACATTTCTATAATTTTTTCGCATTTTTCATCGTATGGTTTTCCTTTCATTCAACGAGCGCTTTCAATTCCAGGAAAATTTCCTAAAGTTTTAACTTCAAAACCACTGTCATCTGCTACCACGTTCTTCTTCAAAAGATTTCCATAAAACACGGCTTTCAACTCGCTATTTTCTCGATATGTTGAATAGATTTCCTCAGGTTCTATCACTACATTCAAATCTTCAAGCGATATGATTTTAATGTTATCGTCACATCTAATATCTTTTCCTATTTCCTGAACTTCTTTTAGTTTGTGTTTGTTGTGGGTAGAAAATATTATTTCCTTCATGATTATTTAATGATAAAAGTAAGTTCGCAGCTCATTGCCATTTCACCATTAACGTATGCTTTCCCATTTGCAATCCCCACAATTGATTTAATTTTTGTTAATTCTACTTTTAATTCTAAAACGTCTCCTGGGACAATCATTTTTTTAAATCTAACGTTGTTTATGCCAGCAAAGTAAGCTATTTTACCAAGAAATTGTGGTTTAGAAAGAACGGCATAGGCACCAACTTGTGCAAGCGCTTCAATTTGTAAAACTCCCGGCATTATCGGTTTTTCTGGAAAATGTCCTGGTACTCAAAAATCATCTTTATTTACATATTTAATGCCATTGCATGTGGTTTCTGTCATCTCTGTTATTTCATCTATTAAAAGAAATGGTTCACGATGCGGAATTATTTTTTTGATATCTTCTTTTAGAATTTTTTTCATTTAGTCTCATTTCTTGAACAATAGGGAAACGCTGTGACCACCAAAGGCTAACGAGTTGCTAATTGCATATTTTGTGTTTAATGTCTTCTTTTTATTAGGCGTGTAATCTAAATCTAATTCTGGATCTTTAACCCTGTAATTAATTGTTGGTGGAGCAACTTGATCTTTTAGTGCCAATACTGTGGCTATTGCCTCCATACCTCCTGCCGCCCCAAGGCAATGACCTATCATGGACTTTATTCCAGAAATTGATATTTTATAGGCGTGTTTACCAAATATGGATTTAATGGCTTTGGTCTCAACTCTGTCGTTCAAAACTGTACTTGTGCCGTGGGCATTAATGTGTCCAACTTCGTGTTTTTGCAAATCATAATTCAAGAACAAATTATTCATTGCATGAATAATTCCTTCTCCTGTGGGAGCAGTAATGTGGTATGCATCACTAAATGACTCATATCCCACTATTTCTCCAAGAATTTTTGCATTTCTCTTTTGAGCAGATTCTAAATCTTCTATCACCAAAACTCCAGCACCTTCTCCCATAACAAATCCTTTGCGTTCTTTATCAAAGGGAATAGACGACCTGTTAATGTCATTGGAAGTGTTAAGTGCAGTTAGTGCAGAAAAAGAACAAATTCCAAAATCAATAACGCATGATTCCGTTCCCCCAGCTATCGCTACATCTAAATAACCATCTTTTATTAATCTGTATGCATCGCCTATTGCGTGACTTCCTGTGCTACAAGCACTAATTGGTGAAATAACGTGTCCCTTAAAATTGAATGCTATCGAAACATTAGCAGCTCCCATGTTAGAAATAACCTTAGGAATAAAAAGTGGTTGCATTTTCACAGTGTTATGCCCTAGTTTTCTTCCTTGTGCAGCGCTTTGAATAACAGTTAATCCTCCTATGCCACTCCCTATTAAAACACCTCTTCTAAAGGGATCGTTATCATTGTTTTGTCAATCGAAATTTGCCTCTTCTAGAGCTTCTTTTGAGGCGACTAAGGAATACTGTGAAAATAAATCAGCACGATTTTTTTTAATTGCATCTATGTTATAAGAATTATAATCAAAATTTTTAACCTCTGCTGCAATTTTTACTTTTGAGAATTCTGGATTAAATTTAGTAATATGGTCAATTCCGTTTGTTCCTTTTAAAATGTTCCTTCAAAATTCTTTAACATTATTACCTACTGCCGTAACGGCACCCATTCCTGTAATAACTACTCTTCTATCTTTTTTCATTATTTTCTAGTTAACCCTCCGTCAACAACTATGGTTGTACCTGTGATATAGTTAGCCTTGTCACTTACTAAAAAATTTGCCACTCCTGCTACATCTTTAGGCGTTCCATATTTTTTTAATGGAATAGCATCAATAATCTTAGAAACTATATTTTCAGGAATTTTTGCACTCATTTTGGTTTTTATAAAGCCTGGTGCAATGGCATTAACACGTATATTTCTGCTTGCATATTCCAGCGCTAAAGATTTTGTTAGTCCTAATAGCCCTGCTTTAGAAGAAGAATAATTGATTTGTCCTGCATTACCTGCTAATCCTACAACAGAAGATAAATTAATAATAACTCCGTCACGATGTTTTGCTAATGTTTTAATTGCGTGTTTACAAACAATAAATGCTCCCGTTAAATTAACATTTATAACTTGTTCAAAATCTTCTAAAGACATGCGCATTAATAATTTATCTTTTGTAATGCCTGCATTATTTATAACACCATACAATTGGTGTTCTTTCCCACAAATAACACTGAAAAGTTCTATTACGTCCTTTTCAGATGTAACGTCTGCTTCAACTGCATAATGATCATTGGGAAACCTTTGATTTAATTCTTTTATAAGGGCTTCGGCCTCTTCTTTAAGCGAAGACATCGGGTAATTAACGATAATTATGTAACCTTCTTCTGCTAGATTGAAAGATATTTCTCTTCCAATATCTCCTGTAGCCCCTGTTATTAAAATGCTTTTATTATTCATTTGCTTCTCCTATATCTTTTATTGTTCCTACATAAGTTGTGCACTCTTCGCTTGACTTACAGTTAGTTGTCAATAATTTACTAATTATTTTTTTGGGTCCTATTTCGTAATATTCATTTTCAGAATCACAAACTTTTGATATTATTTTTGTTAGCAAAACTGGATGCGTTATTTGTTTAGAAAGAATGTCGCTATAACTAGAATTCAAATTATAATAGTCTCCTGTTAAATTGGATAATACTTTTTTAACTGGATTTTTTCATTTAACTTTTTCTAAATATGGGATAAATTTTTGCTCCGCACTTTTCATAAATATAGTGTGAAAAGCTCCAGAAACCTTTAACTTGATTCCTCTGACTTTTTGAGTTTTCAAAAAAACTAAAAAATCATCTATATCTTTAGTTAAGCCACCGACAACAGTTTGATTATGTGAATTGAAATTTGCTTTAAAAATTTTATTTTGGAACCCTGACTAATAAAATAGTCTAGTGTATCTATTTCGCTTATTAGAATTGCAGCCAGTACAGATGACTGTTCTTCACAGGCCTCTTGCATTAACCTACCCCTATTTGCCACCAATCGCAGGCATTCTTCGTATTCGATAGCTTGTGCGTTTACTAAAGAGCTGTACTCGCCTAGAGAAAGACCAAAAATTTCATCAAAAACTATACCGTTGTATTTTTCAAGACAAGAAGAAATAATGTGATTAAACATTACAATTAATGGTTGTGCATATTGTGTTTTGTGAATTTTGTTTTCCTCATTCTGTAAAATTGCTTTCACAGAAAAATAATCACTTAATGTTTTTTCCGTTCTTTTAAAAATATCTTTTGCCAATGGAAATTTTTTAATAAAATCCATTCCCATGTTCTGATATTCTGCTCCTTGTCCTCCAAAAATACCTATTTTCATGTTAAATTGTATAAATAAACCTTCCTCATGTTAATCCTCCTCCGAACCCAATAAATAATATTTTTTTTCCATTTATTCATAAGTTGTTGTCTTTCATATGTTGAATAAGTAGCGGAATAGAAGCGGAAGAAGTGTTGGCGATTGCTTCTAAGTTTGAGATAATTTTTTCTATTGGAACCCCAAGTGAGGATAGTGCTAAATTGTTCATCCTAGAATTAGCCTGATGTAAAAGAAAATAATCTATTTCTTCTAAAGAAATATTTTCTGTTTCCAAGGTTTGTAAAACATTATTTTTAATTGCTTTAATAGCAAATTTATAAATGTCCCGTCCCTTCATCGTTATAAAAGAATCAACGGAAGTAGCAAGGTTTAAAGAATTGTTGTCATCTCCTTCGGCAAAGTTAAGTACTTCGCCAACATTATTTCCAGTGTTTTCAATTACCACTGCGCCTGCACCATCTCCAAACAAAACGGCTGTATTTCTATCCTTAAAGTCCAGAGCATCGCTCATTTTTTCTACACTAATGACAAGTCCTGTTTTCTTATTGTGTTTTTCTAAAAGCGAAATGAGAACATCTACACCATATATAAAACCTGTGCAAGCAGCAATTAAGTCTAATGACATGCATTGATTTGTAATTTGCAATGATTTTTGTACTTTACAAGCTATTGAAGGCATGGTGCTGTCGGCTGTTATTGTCGTAACAATTATGTAGCTGATTGAGTTTTTGTCAATACCGGCGTCTTTTATAGCGTTTTCCGCTGCTATGGTCGCCATTTCATCAATATTTATATCAGAAAAAAAGCGATTCTTGATTCCTGTACGTGAGTAAATTCATTCATCCGTGGTGTCTAACGTTTTAGATAAGTCATTGTTTGAGATTTTTTTACCGCCAATGTACTTTCCGCTTCCAATAATTTTCACTACAAATACTCTCCAAAAGAATAATATTTTTTATAACGATTTTTTAGTAATTTACTTTTGTCTAATTTAGAAAGTTCTCTTATGTTAGAAATTAGCATTTTTTTAATGTCCTGACAGACAACTGAAAAGTTCGCTTCCAATCCTTCTTTCGTTTCAGAAATAATCCCGTCGATTAGCTCTCTTTCATACAAATCCTGTGCGGTTAATTTCAATTCGTTGGCTGCTAAACTAGCTTTTGTTGAATCTTTTCAAACTATAGCGGAATATCCTTCAGGTGAGATTACAGAAAACACCGCATTCTCTAACATAAATAATTTATCTGAGCTGGACAGTCCCAATGCTCCGCCGCTTCCTCCCTCAGAAGTAATGATAGTTAGTGTGGGAACGGATAGTTTGATCATTGTTCGAATACTGTTGGCAATTACGCTGGCTTGTCCAAAATTTTCTGATTCCATGTCGCAAGCTGCGCCGGGAGTGTCAACAAAACAAATAATTGGTCTGTGAAATTTCTCTGCTTGTTTCATTAGTCTCATGGCTTTTCTATAACCTGACGGACTCGCCATTCCGTAGTTGTATAGTAAATTTTCTTTTAAATTTTTTCCCCTGTTCTGAAAAATAATAGTGACAGGTTTATTATCCAATAAGGCAACTCCTCCATTTATAGTTTTGTCATCACCGGTGGCTCTGTCTCCATGAAGCTGCGTATAGTGTTTAAATATTTCCTCAACAAAATCTTTTGGTTTTTTTCTTCTCACGTCTCTAGACATTTGCACTTTTTGAAAAGGTGTTTTACTGGTCTTATTCATATTAAGTATGTAGAGATATCATTTTGTGAATATATTTTTTCAATTTAATTCTAGGGACGATATCGTCTAAAAACCCCCTTTCTAAAAGTCACTCGCTTCTTTGAAATCCTTTTGGTAGTTTTTTCCTTATGGTCTGTTCGATAACCCTGGGGCCCGCAAAGCATATTAATGCTTCAGGTTCGGCAATTATTATATCCGCAAGCATAGCAAACGAAGCAGATACACCGCCAGTTGTGGGATCAGTTAAAATACTCAAATACAACAAACCTTTTTGTGAATGTTGCTCAACTGCACAGGAAGTTTTTACCATTTGCATTAATGAATACACCCCTTCCTGCATTCGTGCGCCACCACTAGCGGCGAAAAGAACAACAGGTAATTGTTTTTTTGTCGCCATGCGGAAAGCTTTACTTATTTTTTGACCAACCACAGACCCCATTGAACCCATCATGAATTTTGAATTCATAGCAATGAGAACAAAATTCTTGTTTGAAATACGAGCATATCCAGTAATCACAGCGCTTTTGGCATTGTGATTTAATTTTTTAGCAATTTCAATCTTTTTTGAATAACCTTCAATGTTAAGCGGATTTCCGCTCTCTATGCTTTTGTTAAATTCAACAAAAGAGTCTGTAACAAACCCTATTCTCTTTTTTGCAGATGCCCTCTCTGTTAATCCACATACTCCACATATGTATTTTTGCTTAATGTAAACGCTCTCCAGCATTGTGGTTTTGCAAACTTTGCATTCGTGAATAAGTTTATTCGAGGCATCAAGATTGTCTTTTTCCTTTAGCGTTATGCCTAATCGTTTAGAGTATTTTTTTTGTCGTAGATTGCTTGTTTTCATTATTCTATAAGTTTTTTAAAATTTTCAGAGACGTATGAGGTGTAGTAATTGTTGTTAGAAAATTCATTACTATCGATAATATTATATATAAATTCTATATTCGTGTCAACCCCTTCAATAAAAAATTCTTCAATAGCCGTTTTTAATCTATTAATTGCCGTTGTTCTTGTTTTCCCTCATACAATAATTTTACCGATTAATGAATCATAAAAGGGTTGAATTACATCGTCCGCTTCAAATCCAAAATCACATCTAACATCAGGACCTCCTGGAAGATGTATTTTTTCTATTTTCCCTGGCGAAGGCATGAAATTTAATTTTGGATTTTCAGCATTAACTCTCACTTCAATTGCGTGTCCTCGTGGATTTACTGAACTTTGTTTAAAAGATAGTTTATTACTAAAAGCAATTTTAATTTGTTCTTCAACTAAATTAACATTTGAAATCATTTCGGTTACAGGGTGTTCTACCTGTATTCTGGTATTCATTTCCATAAAATAAAACTTATCCTTTTTATCCACAAGAAATTCAATTGTTCCGGCATTTACATATTTCACATGCCTCACAAGCCTTAAGGCGGCCTCCCCCATTTTTTTGCGCACAGAAGTAGAAACCGAACTGGCGGGACCTTCTTCTATAACTTTTTGTGAATTTCTTTGTATAGAACAATCACGATCAGAAACCGTAACAGCATTACCATACTTATCCGCAATAACCTGTACTTCCACATGTTTCGGTTGAATTAAAAATTTTTCTAAATATACATCACCATTGGCAAAGGCATTTTTTGCTTCTAATTGAGCACTTTGTAGAGAAGCGATAAAATTTTCTTCTTTTTGTACAACTCTCATTCCTTTTCCGCCGCCACCTGCTGTAGCTTTAATTAAAACGGGAAAGCCAATTTTTCTTGCAAATTCTAGTGCCTCGTGATGGCTTTTTACAATTCCTTTACTCCCCGGTAATACAGGCATTCCGCATTCAATGGCTTGTGTAATTGCAACGCTTTTATTCCCCATTAAGGCAATTGAGCGTGCGCTAGGACCAATAAATATTATTTTTTCTTTTTCACATAGTTTTGCAAATTCAGAGTCTTCGCTTAAAAAGCCGTATCCAGGATGAATCGCATGTGCTCTTATTTTTACGGCTAGTTCCACTATTAATTGTTTATTTAAATAAGACTCTTTTGGCAATGTTCCACCAATACAATATTTTTCATCAGCTAATCTTGTAAACAAAGCATCTTGGTCAGCTATTGAATATACTGCAATAGTTTTTATCCCTAAATTATGGCACGCCCTAATGATTCTTACAGCGATTTCGCCTCGATTTGCTATCAATACTCTTGCAAACATTATTATTCTATTTTAAAAAGATTTGCATCAAATTCAACTAATAATCCATCAACCGGATACACATCAATAATTTTGCCATCGTAAGGTGACGAAATTTCATGCATTATTTTCATAGATTCTATGATGCAAACAATATCTCCCTTCTTAATAGTTTCTCCTTTTTTCACATATGCAGGTTTGTCAGGAGCCGGCCTTCCATAAAATGTACCAATAATAGGTGACTTAACATACTGTCCTGTTTCAATCTGTAGTTCAGGTGGATTGGAAAAGTTGTTTGTATCATTACTGGGGTTCATAAGATTTGGCATTTGCATAGAAGATTGTGTTATTTCAATTTCTTCATCTCCTGATTTATATCTAATGCTGCCTAACTTATTCCTTTGTAATTGTTGAATGATCATATTAATTTTATCGTCAAAGTTTTTCATTATGCTTTTATTTCCTTTTCATTATTTTCTGTTTCAATAGGTTCACAGTTGGTTTTTAAAAAAACCTCTCTAAGTTTTGTAATTTCTTTCTGCTCTGCAGGCGACAAAATGTATTGAAAATTTCTTTTAATGTCGCTTCCAAATATAATTTTTCTGTTCTGTTTGTGGTGATTAAACTTTTTTTTATTTTTGTTGTTTTTGTGTCTAAATTTATTGTTTTTTCAATTACTCATTGTTAAATTGTGTAAAATGCATGAAAAATGATTGTGTGAAATGGTTTGGTGTTTTCAAAACAATCATTATTGTGGTACGCTTAAATTTCCTCCAGTAACTATCACTGTAATTAGTGTAATAAAAAAAGACACAATTATGAAACTAATTATCAAGAACATGTATATAGATAGAGTTCTTCGATTATCAAACTTATCTTTTAATGCCTTCACTTCTTCTTCTGTTGCCTTTGTTTCTTCTAAATGATTAATTTCCAATTCCTGTTGTCTCACATCAATATATAAAAAATACGGAATTAAGTATAAAAGAGGTATGATTCCTAAAACCGCCAATGGAAGGCTAAGGATAAAAGCAGACTTTTTTTTCTTCTTTTTGAAATTGATAATTTGAACATCTATTTCCATATATATATTGTAGTATGAATATTAAAAAAAATATAAAAACTTCGTTGTTTAATCGTTCTCCAATATAATAGATATATGAAAATAAAACCAATCGTAATGAGAAACGTTTGTTTTACTTGTCACCCTATGGGAATTGAAAAGTATATAGATGAACAAATTAGCTTCGCAGAAAAGCAAGAAAAATTCAAAGGACCTAAAAATGTTGTTGTAATAGGTGGTAGTAGTGGCTATGGGTTGTCTTCAGTTATCGATTTAGCAATTGGTTCTAATGCCAAAATACTAAATGTTTTTTTTGAAAAACCTTATCAAAGTGAAAGAAATGTTGGCACCGCTGGATATTGAAATGATTTTTGATTGAAGAGAAAAATAGGTTCAAAAAATTATAAATCTCTAAACATAGATGCTTTCACGTCTGAATCAAAAAAAACTGTGAATGAATATGTCACTTCGTTTTTGAATAAAAAGGTTGACTTATTGATCTATTCGGTAGCTGCACCAAAAAGAATTGATCCTGAAAGCGGAATCCTCTACAGTTCCACATTAAAAACCATTGGAAAACCACTATTATCCAAAACCATCGATATAGCGAAAAAGAATATCAAGTCTGTTGAAATTAGTACCGCAACAGAAGAAGAAGTTAATAGCACAATAAAAGTTATGGGTGGAGAAGATTGAAATCTTTGGGTACAGTCACTTATAAATAACAAAAATGTATCTCCGGAATTCAAAACAATTGCTTTTACATATTTCGGTGGTCCTATTACTGAAGAAATTTATCGTCATGGAACTATCGGAAAAGCGAAACAACATCTGGAAAAAACTGCATTAAAACTTCAAAACAATGCTGTGGAGGCATATGTAGTTGCTGCAAAAGCGATAGTCTCTAAGGCAAGCGTTTTCATCCCTACTTTTCCTTTGTATTTTTTATTTTTATATAAATCTAAAAGAATGCCCTTTTCCATAGGTTCAATAACTACAAGATTATTGCTTTTGATGATTTCGTTAAAAAGAATACCTTTATTAATGAGTTTTTGAGAGAGAGTTGCGCATAACTCGCGATAACCTTTTTCGTTTTTAGCATAAAGAAATAAAGGATACTCCCCATACCCTTCGTGCTTTACAGTTAGTTCTACGCCAAAAATTGGTATTAGATTACTTTTTTGACAAGCATAGTAAAGATCGGCGCCACCGTATAAATTATCCTTGTCAGCAATGGCAAGATGAGTTCATTTATTATCCAAAGCATATTGGATAAATCTATTAATTCCGACATTATACTCGAGTAAATTGAATTCTGTTTTTATGTTGAGTGTTGTTAACATCGTTCTACAAAACTTCTATGTCTCTTTTTATTTGCTCAAAAACTTCTAGTGATTTGGTTTTCACACCACAGGCCAATTTGTGACCGCCTCCGCCGTATTTTTTAGCAATTTCGTTTATGGGTATTTTGTTACTTCTTAAACTTATTTTGTAGTTTTGACTTTCGTCATCATAAGTGCAGAAAACTATAAAGTCAACATTTTTTATGTTATTTAGAAGGTAAACATTCTCTTTGGCAATGTGATAGGGAACTTCATACTTTGCAATAACTTCATTGGGTAGAAAAATTGAAGCAATTCTTTTTTTCACATTAATGTTTTTCAAAATATACGCCTTAAGCTTTAATTCATTTGCTGATGAATCATAGGTGTTTCTATAAACTTTAGCAAAATCAATATTATGTTTTAGTATTCAAGCTGATATTTCAAACGTACTTGCGGTTAAATTGGGATTTAAAAATCTATTTGTATCAGTAACTATTCCTGTGAATAATGCTTCCAATGCTTCGGTTGAAACAGCATACTTATCTTCATAATTTCTGAAAAAATCACCGACAATTTCACATGTAGAGCTTTTTGTACTTTCTGAGAAAGAGTAATCAGATATTTCACTGTAAAACACATGGTGGTCAATTTTAATTGTTAGTTTGCATTGTTGAAATAAATCAGCATTGCTGATTCTTGTTGTTACAGGTGTATCAAAAATTATTCCCAGTGATTTTTTTGCAACATCAATTGAAGGATTTTCGTACTCCATTACAACGGGTAAGTCGTTTAATACTTCAGGTTTTTCTTCATATGCGTAATAAATTCTTTTTTTAGGGAAATTCAATTTTAGCCATTCTCCCATAGCTTTACAAGACCCTAGAGTATCTGGATCTGGGAAAATATGGTGGAACAAAACAATGCTATCGTTTTGTTCAATTAGTTCCAATAGTTTTTTGAAATCCATTAATTTATTTTCCTTGCTGGTTTTGAAAATCCGGGATTATTGCTTTTAATAACAGAAAAAGCTAAATCAATTGCTTTGTCAAAATTATTATCCACAAATGCTTCTTCTGCTTCAGATATTTTATTACTGAAATCAGAATTTTCTTTTCTGTATCGATTAGCAACAATAATTGCCTTTTCGGCAACATTATATTTTTTAATTTCTGCAGTAATTGTATGAATAATTTCTAATACTCTAAATCTTAACTCTGAAATTTGTTCATTGCTAATTTTCAAATCATTTAATTGATTTTTTTGATAATTTTGTTCAATGTTATTAATTTCGTTATTTAATGAATGGAAGTCTACTTTCATTTCTTTTATTTTTCGAATTGTTGTGTTTTTGTTTATTAGACTGTTTATGTCCATTAAGCTTTTTTTAGAAATAGCGATGTACTCCTCTGTTTGTCTAAGCAAAAGATTATGCGTGTGTTGTATTATCGACATTTTATAAAAGACATCAAAACAATTTCTAAAGAATATAATCATTTCCACAACCTTATCAGCAAATGACAAATAGTCAAAAGGATTAAGGCCCTTTGTTAAAAGTTCTTCTTTCTTAATCTTAAAATATAATTCTTCGCTTTGGTTTCAACGTTCTTTGTAAATATTTATTAGCTGTCTTCCGTGACGGTAATCAAAAATATGAATCGAATCTTTAATGGTCTTGTCTAATTCTTTTCTTAAAAGACTAATTTTAGAGTGCATTTTGTAAACGCTCTTTATATTGTTTTTGATAAAGTCATAAGAAATCACTGCTAGCTCTATTTGTTTTTCTGATTTTTCGTATTGATTTAGGACCGTAATCAGTGTTTTTTCTACTTGTGTAAAATGTAAGTCCACCAATAACTTTTTACAAGATAATGTCATGTTTTCCATTTGTTTTCGGTGTTTTATCACTGGCAAATCTTTTAGGATTATTTTTTTAGCTTCACAATTTTTTATCTTTGCTTGCATATTTTTTTTCATTATTGGTATTTCTTCTAAAAGTATTTTTTCCTGTGTTCGTCCGACGGTTAAAACGGAGAGAAGTTTTTGAGTTGTCTTATGAACATTAATCAAAATACTTTTGACTTTGTCGAACTCACCAACTTCACAGTGGTCTTCAAAAGAAGTAAAAAGCAACCTTAAGTCCTTTAATATGGCCACATTCTTTTCGTAAAGCAGGCTTTTGTCGTTACTATTTTTCTTAAAAAAGACTGAAAGAGTGTGAAAGTATTCTTTGTATTTCTCTATTTCAAGTCTTTGTGTGGTTTCAATTCTAGTTACTTCGTCTATTTCGGTATATAACTTTCTCATTTGGTTATTGAATTTTTTTAAGTCTTTTGCAATAACTATTAAAAATTTCTCTGCAAGTCTAATTTTACGAATCCTTATAGCGTTTTCTGCTTTTTGAAGTTCTCCTTCAATAACTTTCTTATCTATTGTTGTTAGATTATCGTAATGCGTTTGTCAAAATTTATAACCTCTTTGAAACTCTTCATTATAAGGAGATAGTCTTTTAATCTTTTTCAATTTACTTCGGAAATCTAATCCGATGGTTTTGTTAAAACTGTTATTTATGTAGTTATATTTTTTAACAATTTTATTTCTTTTAATAATAATAAAAAGCCCTAAGAAAACAAAAAATAATAATAGAGCAGCGACAACAACAAGAATGTAGGCATATTCATGTTGTGGCATTATTTGTTGCTCCTTGTTTGATTTAAAGGTTTTTCCATTGTCTCTTTAACAAGCGACATTACATCTTCGTTCACTCCTGTATTATACTCGCTATAAAGTATAGGTTTATGAATAATTATTTTTGCGGTTGTTTTTTTGCTAATTTTTCAGTCTAAGCATTCCTTATTGCCAACAAATGTAATCGGAAGAATATCGGCTTTTGCTTTTCTTGCAATAACAAATGTATTTTCATTTAAGGGTCCGATGCCTGTCTTTTTATTTCTTGTTCCTTCTGGAAAAATTACTAAACTTTCTTTTGTTGATTTAAATGTGTTAATTATTTTTTTAATAGTTTGAATTCGACTTTTTAATGAATTTCGATCAACAAAAAAAGGATCATTTAACAAAACAAGAAATTTAATAAATTTACTTTTTAGAACCGATAGTTTAGAAACAAATTTAAAATTAATTTTTCCATCAAATGCTTGAAATATTATCAGGATATCTATGTAAGATGTGTGGTTTGGCATTATTATAAACTGGTCATTTATCAACTCGGTGTGAAATATTCCATGAGGATCTTCAAAAACCACTTTGTAACCGAATTGGAAAGCAATTAATCGACAAAATTTTCGAGTAAATAGTCTTGCTCATCTTGTTTTTCTAAAATCTTTGTACTTTAAAGATATTAATCACATAAGTATACTTTGGAACCAAAATTTCATATAAAAGGGTAATAAAATGATAGCTTTAATAATGAATATTGTCATATTTATATATTCTAAATAAATAAACATCTTTTGAGCATACTTTCATCCAAAAACATCGGTTGTTTTTTGTATGTCATTAGGGAAAAAATAAAGTCATAATTCTAATGAACAAAAATATAATAAAATATATCAAAGCACGAAAAGAGAAAAATGGAAAAGAACGGAAAAAAAATAGCAAGTGTCTTGGGTGCAGCAACGGTAGCTGCAGGAATAGGAATTGCTGCAGTTGCGCAAGCTTGTCCTCAGCCTGCTCCGCCACCTCCAGCCTCAGATCCCACGACTTTTTTTAATGATGTAATTTTAACAACAAATATTTACGGTGCCCCTACTACGATATATGGAACTACTTCTAATTTTTTATTGTCAATAGCGGGTGGAATGATGATGGGCTTTGTTCTCTCAAAGGGAGATTTGTTCTGG
>JABAAY010000039.1 GCA_014238525.1 Mycoplasmatales bacterium | reverse complement strand
CTATAATCTTTTTTTTTTTTTTTTCTTGTTCGTCTGAGTATTCTTTATAACGAATATCCCACTCTGAATTTCTTTCTTCGTCTCTTACTGCTTTAGAAAATTCATTGACTTCTTCTATTGAATTATAGCTGTTAGCTGTTTCAACATTCTCACTAATAGCTATAATTACCATCTACAAGCCTTTTTTGTCTCTGGAACTTGCCGCTTCCTTAACAGTTTCAAAAACTGCATTGCTTTTGTCTCCTGTTATTGCATAACCACCATGTCTGGCGTAGATGTTTCTGGTGTCATCAAAATCATCTCCCTTTTCAGTCATATTCTCCTTTGTTTGTTCTTCACTAGGAGTAGCTATGCTAGGAATTGTTCCAATCAATGCTCCTCTTATAGAGTTTATATCAAAATCACCTTTTCCTGTAGATTTTTTAGAAGCTTCAATTTCAGCTGTATGGCTTTCTTCTACTTCTTTAAGTTTAGCTGTATGGCTTTCTTTTAAATCAGTAATAGCTTGTTCTTTTTCTGTTACCATTTCTGTTCTTAATGTTTCTACACTTTCTTTGAGAGATTTTATTTTTTCACATAAAATATTTGCGTCTACTTTGTTTTCAATCTTTTTAGTTTCTTCTAAAATTTCATTGAAAACTGAATTAATAACTTCTCTTGTATTTACACGAACAGAATTATTTGTATTTCCCATTTTTTTTAATAGTTAAGATTTGTGCCCCCTATTTCAAAGGGGCTTTATTCTAGGTTGCGAACTTTGTTAAAACAATAGACCAACCACAATCTTTGCTGTATTCGGCTGCTTTAGAAAAGCTACCTTTTGCTAGTTCTACCGTAGTAACACCAAAATCTCTAGCGTATTTTCCTGCTCCTGGTGTAGCACTTTGCGTTCCAGCAAAACTTGTCCCAAAGGGGCTCAAAGAAAAGTTATGCCTCATTCCCATTTTGTTTTTTCCTTCACCATGTCCTTTAAGGGGTGATGGTTCAACTCCAATAGGATTTGGGTGATTAGTTCTAGCATACCTAAAAGAACCTGGACTACAAATAAACAACAATCCATCTGACATTTTTTTATGAATAATAACTCGCATATTATTCTTGTAGAATAATGCTCTAGCAAGATTACTCCCATTGTTATTCAATGTTCTTATGGTGTTATTGTTTTCAATAGAATAATTGTAGTTAAAATTTGAATTAACAGGAATCCAATTAAATAACTTTATTGAAGCACTACTTGCAAGATCTTGCTCCACCAAATAATCTATTGTTGTTTGATTCGCTACCATATAAGCTGGCGAACTACTGTAATGATCTTCTCTACTAGCTAAAGCTGCTCTAACATTAGCTTGCAAAGAAGAAAAAGTAGCAGTTAAACTTCCTTTTATTAGTTTTTGTATCTCACTATCAAAAGCCGCTTGAATACTAATGCCTTTAATCCAAGCACAAACAAGCCATTCAATATAATAAGTGTGATTTTGAAACAAGAAGTTTAATAAATCTGTTTCAATGTTTTTGATTACTCCTATAGTTCTTAAAATATTTGCATATTCAAGAAATCTATTTGAAATCCAGGTCTTATAAAAACCTTCTAAAAATTTAACAGTGCTTGTAGACGCCTCTGTATCAGATGCATCTCCAATGTTTTCTTCAACATCTACCGTCCATTTGTGACTTCTTACCTTAAACCTTGCAAGCTGTGGATCGGATTCTAAAGCATACTGTAAATTAGAATCTGCTTTTTCTCCAGCCAAAGCAACTATTCCATTGTTAAACAAAGGGAATTGTCCTTGAAAATCGTTAAGATAGTTATAGAAATCTTGTTTGCGAACCTCTAAATCTTTTATGGCGTTCGCTACCGTAATATAACTTGGTGCCATCGTGAAAAATTATTTTGTGGTTTTCAGACAATTACTCCGCTTTCTTGTGTCTGTTGTTCAGGTCTTCCGTTTACTTCGGGGTTGTTCTCGCCCTGCGGGCTAGCTTCTGAGACTTCCAAATTCCATACCCAACTTCCTTGTCCAGTAGCTTCTTTTTGTTTTTTAGCATTATCATAGTCTTCCGTCAAGAAGTCAATAACATTAAAATCTCTAGTTCCTTGCATTTTTTGTGTTTTACCATCTTCTTTAACAAATTTCAAGTTTTCATCTGCAAAACTTGTAACCTTCATTATTTTATCTGCTAAATTATTCCTTACTTCATTCCAAACACTTTTATCTTTCCAGTTTTTTTCTAAATTTTCATTATTCTTTGACTGGTCAATATAGTCAAGCACTTTATTTTTATGCAACTGATTTTTTTCTTTTAATGTTTGATTTTCTTTTTCTGTATTAAATTTTTCTTCCCATTCTTTTGCTAGTTCTAGTGCGTTATTCTTTTCTTGTGCAATAGTTTTTTTCTCGTTATTAACTGCTTCTAATTTTTCATTAAAATCTGTTTCATTGTTTGTTTTTAAAGCAGAAATGTTAGCAGATATTTCTGCTTTAATATCTTCTTTGCTTTTTCCTGTTATATCAATATCATTTCCTAAAGCAAAAACTTCTAGTTTTCCTTTTACTTTGCCTAGTTGTTCTTCTAAATCTTTAATCTTTTGAGTATAATCTCCGCCATCTGTTGCTTTTTGTTTGTTGTCTTCATTTTCTTGACTTAATTCAGAAACAAAAGTGTCTAGTTCTTTACTAGCAATTTCTATTTTTTTTTCGTCTCCGCTGGTCAATGATTGAATTATTTTTTTTAAATCCATTTTTTTAAGTTGTTTTTAGGTTGTTTTATACAATAAAAAAAAATCTGTCAAGTTTTTTTTTCAAAAAATGCTAATTTTGTGGTTTTTCTAGGTTTTTTGTGTCTCCATCTTTAAAATATTTTTCTATCTTTTGTTTTTGTTCGTATGCTTGGTCTTTTAATCTTCGCTCTATTTCAAGTTTTTTATCAATATCTTTTTTTTCTTTGTCTATGCCTTCTAAAGATAATGTTTCTATTCTTTTAAAATAAGTTTCTGCGTCAAGATCTCCACGATCTCGCATTTCTTTTAATGTAGTAAGTATTTGCTGGTTGTCTAAAACTTCTTTTAAATCAATTTTTATTCTATATTTTTCATCTCCTTTTAAATTTCCATTAGCTTCTTTAATGTGCCCCTCTGCTGTTAAAAGCATTCGTATGATTTCATTAGTTTTGCTTTCTGCTTCGCTCGTAAAAGAAAAAATATTACTTTCTCCTTTTTTAGAAGTATCGTTCGCTTCAATGCGTGTGTTTGCTGACTTTTCGGGTTTGAAAAAATTACCTAACCTTTTATCTTGGTAAGATTCAATCTTTTCTGTTACTTTTATTGAATTATCAAGACAATGCCCTTTTAACTCTTCGTATTGAATATCTGCCTTTTCAAAACCTACATTTGCTGGGAATTGAAAAAATTTTGTAATCCCAGCTGCAATTACTTTTGTTTTAGAACCATTTTCATTTTCAACTTCTTCTGTGGGAATTTCTAAACCCCAACTTTTTGTTATTGGGTGATTTGAAAGAATTATGTATTGAGCGATAGAAGAGTAAATGTGTAAAAGTGCATTTGTTAGAAAAGCAAATTCAACAAAAAAAGGAATTATTAAAAAAGAACTGTGTATTTTTTCATAGTTTTTGCCTGTATTAAAATCAACTACGGGCAGTCCGTCTAGTTTTTTAATTTTTGTGATTTTACCTTTTTGTTCTCCCACTTGAATTTGTAAGCCTTCTTTTGTGTAAAAATAAGTTACTGATTGTTCAGAACTGCCATATTCTCCATCTTGGTTTCTTAACTCTTTTTTTCCAAAAATCAATTCTGTAGTTTCTTCTTCTTCTGTTTTAAAGTTTAGTAAATTCTCATAAGATTCATAACCCAAGTAACATCTTTGTTGCTTGGAGTGATATTTTAATATCGTAAATTCTTTACCCTGTATTAAACTTTTTCTCATTCTTTCTTTTAAAAAGATTTCAAAAGTATTTCCTTTTAAATCTATATTGTTTTCTAGGTAAGGAATTTTTATTTTTATTTCTTCTGGAATTGTTAGAGATCTTTTAAAGATTGAACCTGTGATAGCGTCCACCATTAAAGGAAGTTTGTTTTCAAAAGGAGTAATGTTTTTTCGTGCTTCATAGCTTTCTTTTGTTTCTCCTATTCTTTTTTCTGGAACAAAAACATCATTTTCCCAGCTTGAAACAGTTCCATTGCCAAACTTTCTACTATATTTGCCTTCGTTTAAAACTGTTGTTAAAACTGGCAATCTTTGTATTGCAAAACCTTCCATATTTTTAAAATATTAGTTGTGAAATATCTTTAATCTTTTTTCCTTCTTTAGAATCTTTAAAAACAAGCATTTCATAGGCTCTATAAAAAGCGTCAACAATATCATCATGCCCCTGATCCGCTATTCCCGTATAACCCGTCAATCTATTAAAAAA
>JABAAY010000038.1 GCA_014238525.1 Mycoplasmatales bacterium | reverse complement strand
TTAAAGGCAAAGATTTTTTTTTTTTTTTCTTGTTCTGACAGATGCACATCTGCAATATGATATATTTTCATTTATTTTTTATCGTAAATCATTTCCTTTATTCATGAGAATCTGCAATTTGTTTTCTTTCTGCAGAAGCTATTTCTTTAACATCAGGGTTTTGACTAGCTCTCAAATTGGCTAAAATGTCGTTGAGTTTTAAATTTATTATCCAATGCCCTTTTCTAAATACCTTTTTATTTTTCTTGTCATATACAGGGACTTCTTTATATGTTTTGATTATTTCAAAAATATGGTTGTTGTTTATAAGTCCATTTATTTTACCAAACATACTCTTTGCCTGTTCCAATGTGTCACCAATGTTGTCATGAGCATAGACAGAACCAAAAGACATTTGAGACAAACATAAATTGCTTTCTGTCACTGGTATTGCAAAAAATAATTTGCATTGAAAATTCATTTTACCAGCCTGAAAATCTGTGTTTGTTGCAGGGTCAAATTTGCCTATTTTTTCTTTTTTTCTACTGCGAAATAGACGAGTATTATTAGTATTGTTTTGAAATTGGTATAAATCTAAAGAGCCATCTTCACACGGTTCTGTCCATTTTATTAGGCTAGAAGCCGAGTATTGTAAAAAACTTCTTTGAAAAACAGAATTTATATTATTAGTTGAAAAAACAATAGGTATTTTTTCAGCTAAAGGCGATACTAATTCTGTTAAACTCTTTTTTTTAAAATAAGAATATGTGCCTTCTCCTAATTCTTTTTCATCAAGTTTTATTTTATGATAAAAGATTTTTTTTGTAAGAGCTTCATACATTGCTGTATCTACAATATCTGCTCTACAAATTCTGAAAAATTTAAAATTGCTCGGATAGATAACATATGACTCTCTTCCTATTTTTGCTTTTAATGTTTTCAAAGCCGCTTCTATTTCATCATAAGATCTCCCGTCTGCAACTCCTTTTATAAATGAATATCTTATAAGAGCTTCCTTGTCTTTTTTTAATACCTTTGTTTTCTTCATTCCTGGTCTAATAACATTTACAAACACATTATTTAATGTTGAGTGCGAAGTGCTCGGAAAGAAAAAATCTGTCGGACATTCTGATGATGGATTTTTAGGCGTTTCTTCCATTATAGGAACATCCTGTTTGAGAGAAACATTCTGCTGTTGACAATCCACTGATGGGTCTTCAACAAATGTTTCTTCAACAAATGTTTCTTCATCAAGATATTCTATCGGAGGTTCTTCACTTCTATTCGGATGCGTATTATTGTCTACAGTATGTTTATCTTTTACTGCTGAAGCTTCTTTAAAGTTCATAATATTATTTATTGTTTGTTAAAAAAATCATAAAAATAGTTTAGCTGTAGGATTGCTGCCCCCAGTTAACTTCATACTCTCCGTCAATTTTTTTAAGAGAAAAACCTTTCATTTTATTTGCATACATCAAAGCACCTACTACAGATTCTATGGCTTCTTTTTCAGTAGAAGTGATTTTTGAAGTCGCTTTATAACTGTTCAATACTGCATGACACTTAAAACCTGTTTTTAGTTTTTCAGCTTTAATTTTCATTTTTTAGTTTGTTTTTGTTCTAAAAATTTTTGATCTATTTTAGATCTTTGATAAGCAGCTTCAGTTTCTTTCTTATACTGCATATTTTTTGCTAACCATTTCTGGTATCTGTCTTTGTTCCAAAGATTTTCTATTTGTTCTAAAGTTACTATTGCTACTTTAGAATTGCTTTTTAATTTTGATTTTGTTATTGTTTTTTTAGACATAATTATTACCTACTTAATAGTTAAGTTTAGAAAGCAACTCTGTAAAGTTGTATTTTGGCAGAGCCTAGTGCTCTGCTAGAAAAAATTAGCGGCGGGGACAAGCCCCACCTTATCTTTACTAGGGAAATGCCCTAGCCTTCCAAATCATCTTATAGTCTACATTGCTTGCCAGCACTTCTTGTTTTTTAGGCAAAAACACAACCGCAACCCCTTTACGAAGAGTAAAGCTATTGTTAGACACTTGGGCAAGTTGTAATTCTTGCACAAATTCTAAAGGTTTAATTTGCTCCATTGGTAAGCCTTTTTCAAAACCTACTTCTTTTGCAAATTCTAATTGCTCCAGCGGTAAGCTTTTTTCAAAACTTACTTCCTTTGCAACCAAATTACCTACAAACAGAAATGCAGTAAAAACAAGAAAACTAAATAATAGTTTTTGCATAACTAGTTGTTGTTGATTAAAAAAATCATTAAAGCATAAAAAATAGTTTTTGTCAAGTTAAAATTTTACAATTTCTCCATAATCATATTTTCCACCTTTTACAGAAACAGTAGTTCCTTTTCTATATTTTTCATTCAATTTTCTACTGACATTGTTAAAGTAATTTCTTAAACTTTTTTTAGTTATCACCCAATCAATCCAATAAAAACCCATTTCACTAAATTTTTTATTCATTTTATTGTAGGGTAATTGATGAATAACAGATCTATGAATTTCAGGAATTAAAGGAACTGTTTTATAATCATTCCTTTTTCCTTGTCCTTTACCCTCAATATGATGGGCTTCACTTTTACCTACAATTTTACTAATACAACAAGGTTCTTTTCTTACTTTTTTTAAATAGGCTTCGTCTATTTTTTTTATATCTTTTGGGAATTTCATAACATACATCCTTGATTAGCAATTTCATCGTAACATTCTTTAGCGGGGTCACCACTCTCTTTACACTGGCAAAAATTGTGATTAAAATCCCCATCACAATCTTTTTCTCTATAATCCTTTTCATTAAAAATTTTATCACATTCTTCACATCTTAATCCCTCGCAAGAGTCGCAGTAACCTTTTTCATTTATATACTTTACAAGAAAAACATCGTTACAATGCTTGCAGATATTATCTAATCCTAATTCAATTTCTGACAAGTCAATAGGATTTTTGCAAGTCAAACAATAATCATTTGTTTGCTCTACTCCCTCTACACTTTCAATTTCTGCGTGCTTTCCGCACCTATAACACCATTTCATTTTTTTGTGGAATTTGAATTTTTAAAGATTCAGCTCTTATAACTCTTTCTGGTAAAGTGCCGCTTCTTGTGTCTCCAAAAAACAAATCAAACATTTTAATATAATCATCATTAGAATCAATAACTACTAGCTCTTCAAAACACATAAAAAATTTACTATTACAAAAAATTTTTTCAAATCTGTAAGTCATGGATTGTCGGTAAGCTGTTATAGGAATATTCAACCAGTAAGCCCACCACCCCGCAACGCAACGATAAGTTCCGCATTTATTTTCATTTTCAAAAAAATTTAAATTAATATTCAAATCCGTTTCATTATCAATCAAACATTGATAAACAGCGATTAGATCTGCTTTCAAATTTACCGCATACTCATAGCTAGGGTTATCAATTCCTGCTCGCAATTTTTTTTCATCTAGTATTAGGGGTGGTTTCATTTTGTTTTATTTTGTTTTATTTAAAAAATAATCTTTAAATCTTTTTAGATTAAACTCTTTTAATTGTCCTTTAGAAATAATTAAAGCTCTGTTTTTTAGTTCTTGTCTTTCCTCTTTTGTAGTCAAGTCCAAATCTCCTAAAAAATGAGAACAATCTTTCATTACTGATTTTAAAGTTTCATCACCTAAAACTATCTGGATTAAATGGAAAAAGAAAATAACACCCATTATGGAATTTTTTGTATTTTTATAAAAAGACAACAAATATCCATCACCATAAATCTTATTTATTTTGACTCCATAGTCTTCTAACGCTTCTTTCATTTCATCTGTCAAAAAGTCACCCCAACCCTCAAGAATTTTAGCGTTTTTACCTAGTTTCATTTTGTCACCTCTATTTTTGATTTTTGTTTATTCCATCTTTTTATACAATCCATCATAGGCTTATTTAACTTGTCAATCATATTAGATATTTTTTTTAAAACTTTAGAGTCTATAAAAGCATTCTCTTCTGCATTATCACAACAAAAATTCCAAGAAAAGAAACCATCGCACCCTCCACCATGTTTTAACTGCAATTCACCAACAAAAACAGTGCTATAAATAGTGTTTTTTTCAACAAAAGCATAAACACCATACTTGTCATGGCTGTGTTCATCTTTTGCTGGTATTTTTACAAATTCTACATTCATCTGTAAGGCTTATCTATTGATTGTATCTTTTTTAAAAAATTCATCCTACATTCTAAATGTTCAATTCTCTTTTCATTTTCTTTTGTTTGTTTAAGGGCTGAATTTTCATAATCTTTTTTGTCTTTGATTATCTTTTTCAACTCTTCAATATGTATTTTTCGTAGCTTTATTATATCTTGATGCAATTCTATAAGGGCAACGCAATTTTCTAACTTAAGCTGTGCTGCTTTTTCCCCTTCTTCCGCTACAGTTTTTAAATTATTTTCTAATATCGGTTTGACTTTAATTTTTTCATTACAGTATTCAATATCTTCTTGTAATTTCTTTTTCAAATCAGTTAAATCGCTATTATCTTTTTCTGTAGAAATTTTTATATTTGCAATCTTTACCAGTCCTTTTAACAACTGATTAGACAACAATAAATCTTTCTTACAAAAAAACAAATCTTTTATTAAATCTTCTTTTTTATATTCACTCATTGTTTTTCCTTAATTTTGTAGACAAAAACCTTTTCATCTT
>JABAAY010000037.1 GCA_014238525.1 Mycoplasmatales bacterium | reverse complement strand
TCATTCATTCCGCCTGTATATAGTGAACTAACATTAACATCCAATCCTCTGACTTCAAACACAACTTGACAGTCATAATTATTATACGCAGCATGTCTAATATAAAACAAAAAGTCATACCCTTTTAAAGAATACTCTTTGTAATAAAGTATTCCGCCTCCATCCACCACAGAATAGTTTCCTTTAATTTCATGTTGAATGTCATACTTTCTAAACAAAGGCAACAATTTTGATATTTTCAAAAACCCTTCATCTTCATATCCTTTTTCATATTTACCACTTTCGCCAAAATTTCCTTCAACAAAAAGAACTTTGTGTCTAGGAGTTTTTAATATCATTTCTTCACTTCCTATCTTTAATGAATTGTCCGATGTGTAAGATCCTAATTCAAATGGAGATTCCTCTTCTTCTCCAAACCAAGAAGGTTCTACTGGCTTAAAATCTTCCTGTTTGGATAAAACAAAATCATTTATGCTAGGATTGTATTCTTCCTGTATTTTATATTGCAGATTGCCACTTAATGCTTTTTGTTTTAAATAATTTGGGATGAAGTTTTCTGCCTCGCCACCTTCTCCAAAGTTTTCTGACTCGCCTATAAATTTTTTATAAATATTTCCTTTGACATAAGATTCTATATCTCTTCCAAATTTTTTAGAAATCAAAATTTCTGTAAATTTCAAAACCATTTGTTTGTAAGAATCACATTTGATTTTACCTGACTTGCATTGTAAATAAAATTTATTTGCTAAATCTTTAATTTTATCCCTCATTTGCTTGTCTTTAGCTTCTTGTATTCCAATGCCATAACGATGTTGTTTGTCAAACATAATTTGAAATGTTGTAAATCTCCCATCTTCATCTCCATGAGCATCTCTGCTGTGATAACTATAAGGTAATCTTAACATATCAGAAAAATCGCTTTCGCCGAAATCTTCTGCATCTTCTTCTGCATTTTCTGTTTCTCCAATAAAAGAAGTTTCATTGCCATTATCATTTTGCCCATTGTCAGTTCCTAAAAACACTGTGTTGTTGTCAGACAATCCCTCTGTTGTGTTTTCTTCAAAAGATTCCTCTTCTCCAAACTTACCTTCTTTTAATTTAAGTTTTACAATGTGTGTGTCGGTATTAAGGGTAACTTCTCCATCTGGCTCTAATTTAATATAAGGATTAGAAAAAAGCATAAAAGGATTTCCTCTTTTCTCATATTCAAAATAACTTAATTTTGCTTCTTTAAATGTTTTGCTATACTTTTTATATGGGTCTA
Source organism: Mycoplasmatales bacterium (assembly GCA_014238525.1). Classification (GTDB taxonomy): domain Bacteria; phylum Bacillota_I; class Bacilli_A; order Mycoplasmatales; family JABAAY01; genus JABAAY01. Next base: position 3,515 of record JABAAY010000037.1, on the reverse strand, counting down.
CAAAACCTACTGTGTCTCCGAGTTCGTCAGACACACGATAAAGCAGATTGTCTTTTCTAGCATGTGCTTTTAGTGTTGCTAATGTTACTTTTTTTGCTCCTTCTCCAAAACCTTCTGCTTCTGCATTTTCCAATTCTCCATAAGAAGTTTTGTTAACATTTCCTTTTTTATCAACCCACGCTTTTTTATCTTTGTCATAGGTTTTTATTTTAGGGTCTATACCCTTTTTTTTGAGTTTATCAATATATTTGCTGGCTGTAAAAACACCAAAGCCAGCCATTAAAAGCCCACTTCGTTTTGTTGTTTGTATATTTAAAAGCATACTTATTTTTTCTGCGTTTTTTTCATAAACTTCATAAAATTGCCCTTGTTCAAACATTATAAATTCTTTACCCTGATTTTTTACAATTTTCTTAACTCCATTCCATTTTTTTAAACTTTCTTCATTGCTACCTGCCTCTCCAAAATCTTCATCCCAGTCTGTCTGGTCTCCCCAATTATCATCCCACAGATCACCAAAAGGACCCTCATAGGGCTTGCCAACAAACACATCTCCTCGCTCTTTAAATTTTTGTTTTTGTCCAAATCTGGACTCAGGAGCTTGAATTGTTAATACTGTTTTGAGTTTTTCTAACTTATCTAATATTGCTTCGTCCTCTTCATAATAACCTTCTCTATGAAAATTATGTAGTTTTTCTAAAAGTCTGTCTGCTTTAAGTCGTTGTCCATAATTAACCGTTAGATAAAAATGTTGTGCAGTTCTATTATCTGAAACCACAAAAACAGCTTGTTTAGGTTGTTTTCTTCCTGCCTCCCCGAAGTTTTCTGCTTCGGCTTGCAAACTACCTGCGGGTGATATGCTTTCAGACTCTTTATCAACTCCTAATTCTTCCTCGCTTTCACCCATCAACATGCCTTGTTGCTTAAGAATTTCTTCATCTATTTTTCCTAATTGTTTTTCAACGGATAATACATGATTTTTTTCTTGAGGTATTCTTGTTTGACTTGCTAAATTTTTTGTAGTGTTTATTTTTTCACCAACATCATCTAGTAAGGCTTCAATTTCTTTAGCTTTTGCTTTGAGCTCTTCATCTTCCGCAGAATAATACCCAGCTAATTTTTCTGTAATGTGATGATAAATTTCTTCTTGACCAGCATTGACTTCATTGTCTTCTGCTAAAATTTCTTTTAATTCTTCAATCATAGCATTAGCCTGCTTTAATGAAGCCTCTGATTCTGCCAGTAAATAATTTCTTTCTGTTTCTTTGTCTAATTCCTTGCCAGCATTTTTTAAAGAGATTTTTTCTGCTAATTGCTCTGCTTGGTTGCGAGCAACTTCTTTTTCTAATTTATCATAAATTGCAGAATTTTTCTTTATTAGATTGTCTTTTATCCACTGCCAATCTTCCTCTTCAATACCTCCGCCTGTTCTTTCTCTTTTTTCAATGATTTCTTCCAATTTTTTCACTTCGTCAGGCGAGCCGAACGCTTTTGCTAACATTAAATCGTTTTCAACATGATTATTATAGTGTTCATTGTCTTTGTATTCTGCAAGTAATTCTTCTGGAGTGAAGTCTGTTTTGATATTAGGTAAGCCTTCATTATCTGGATGGTTTTTGCTTACTTCTTCAAAAATACGACTTATGTTGTTAAGTAATTTATTAAAAAAGAGCAAAGAGCTAGCATAGTCTTCTTGTTTTTGAATTTGCTTTGTGCTTTTCTTAATTAAGTTTTCTGCTTCTGTTTTTTCATTATTTCTTTTTTCAAATTTAGCAGAATTTTTTGCAGCCAGTCCCATAACTACTTTAGCAACTTTTTCTATAGGAATATCTTTGCCTTTTTGTGGTGCAACAACATTTGTTATGTCTTTTTGGTTAAGCAAAAAACGATAAGCTACAAATACATCTGTTGGTTTTATTTTATTAGGAGTGCTGTCAGGTGCAAACATTACTATTGTTATTTTCTGACCATCGTTCAGGCTGTAAATCAATGATAGTATTGCAGTGTCTAATTTCTTTTTAGGTTCTGTTATAAAATGATTAGTTACTTTGACTTTAGCTCCATTATCATTTTTTTGTGAAAATCTATTAAGAACTTTGGAAGTAAATTTTGCAATTCTATCTGAAAATTTTACCTGAAAATGCAGAGCTTCTCCAAATGCTTTTTCACCTACACCTAAAATACTTTCTATCTGATAGTGGTTGTCTACTGGCTCAAATATAGCTTGACGCCCTTCTTGGTCTATCATAATGCGATAATAATTATCTGCAATATCTACACTGTTTTCAGCAGACATTTCTCCAAAAAGTTCCTCTGGAAAACCAGCAGTTGAGTCTAATGGCAAATAATTAGGATTTGTTATCCAAATTTTATTGCCGTTACTTCTATCTACATTGTCTTCCACCACTTTCGCTCTAGCTGGTATATCACTAATTTTCATTTTTATTTTGTTTTAAGCTGTTTTTAAAATTTTCAAATCTCCATCTACTGTTTTCAACACTTGGGATATTTGATTAAAATCAGAATCTTTGATTTTAGATTTCATTTTGTTTGCTAAATTGTCCTTAAAATATGTTGAAAGTTCACTACCGCCTTCAACATAATCCTTAATTTCTCTTTGAGCGGGAGAATCTGCATATGCACTATTGAATAACAATTTACTAACTTTAACCTTTTCTTTAGACGCTCCTGCAAGTCCTCTGTTTTTATCTAATTGTCCGATTGACAACATAATATTTGATTGCAACTCTTCTATTCTTTCTTTTAGAATTTCTGTTTTCCTATTAACCATATCTATCTTTTGTGCAGGCTTTAATCCTTTTGTTAATGTTTCTATATTTTCATCTCCTATTACAACAAGAGGCGTCGGAGCTTCTTTTGAAACATCGTCAGATAGTTTGATTTTATTTAATTTAGTGCTTAATTTTTTTTTGAATTTAGGTCTATTACTTGTTACCTTTTGTGAAATTTCTTTTATTGCCATTCCTATAGTATGTGTGTTTTTCACAGGAATAGGTGAGTTGTTGAGGGTAACTTTAAAAATATCGCCATTAGGCGTAACAGATAAAGCTATATTTTGCCCATCTTGAAAAATATAATGTATTTGTTTTGTAGGTTGTCCATTTAACCGAACAGTTTTGCCAGTAGCGTCAGTTTCTATCACTTCTTGCCCATATTTCTTAAAAAGAGATATAATTTTCTTGGTTCCAGCTTTTGTAAGGTTATTGTAATCTATAGTTAAATGCTCTGTCTTCATAGTTTTTTATTCGTTTGTTTGAAGTTAGTTATAAAAATACACAAAAAAAATGTTTTAAGTCAATAAAGAATAAATTTTTTGGTTAGTGAATTTTACTCTTGCAAAGCAGCTTCACTTTCTTGTTCAAAATCCCAATCTAAATTTCTTGCAAATTCTCTAGTAGATTTGGATTTCCTAAAAGCATTTTCTACATCTCTTTTTGGTTCATTCATTCCGCCTGTATATAGTGAACTAACATTAACATCCAATCCTCTGACTT